>NZ_QSQT01000021.1:0-215 GCF_003437535.1 Phocaeicola plebeius | reverse complement strand
AGAACAATTCCTTTTTCCTTACGTTTCCTTACGCGCGCATACGTACGCGCCCGCACGAATTATATAATGTAGGGTATTTCACATCCGTTTTCGTATTGCAATAAAAATTATGCTTTATAGCATAAAGTAAATCAGTAAGTTAGCTAAAAAACTGAAAAATTTCTGCAAAAAAGTATGGTGTAAAAGTTGCATGAAAGGAAAAAGTCTGTACCTTT
>NZ_QSQT01000020.1 GCF_003437535.1 Phocaeicola plebeius | reverse complement strand
CTGACTAAAATTTATGCCTAAACAATAAATCCCTCAGGTTTTTACGTTGACCCCTCACATGTTTTTTTAACTTTTTCGGTTTGGAGTGGCGTATTGGTAGAAAAACAAAAAATCCTGACTCTTTTGAGAATCAGGATTTTAAGTGGTGCCACCAGCAACCGAAAGTCGGCTTGTATAGCACTATTTCTCAATAAGTTATATCTTTATTACGATGTTAGTCCCTTGAATAAGGTTTTCACAACTTTGCACCGTTCAACACAAGTTTGTGTCTTAGGTTCGATTTCTGCGTGCAAAGGTAGATATTTATTTGGAATTATCAATATTTCCAAGAACTTTTTTTGTATTTACTGCTAAAAGTCTGTTTGAATTTTGTTCAGTATTCTTTTAGGAGTTGTTTTGAGGATTTTTCTCTGTATCATTAAGAAGAATTGCAGGCTATGTGACGGAAGGTTTTCAATATCCATGAAGTATATAGAAAGAACTTTAGTCGAAATGTCAGGTATCAATTTTCCCAATAGATTGAATCGTAAAGGAGTATTTTTATCGAGTAATATGTATAACTACATAAACCCCACTGGTTTCGAAACGTGCAGCCACATTACAAATAGGGTAAATTTCAATAATGGATTGTTTTGATGAAAAAAACTCTTCAATATTAGACTTACTGACATAGGGCTGTCATAGAAGACGCTATCTTTGTATCAAAAAGTATTCAACTTAATATTATAGAATATGAAAAGATTATTTTTATGCTCATCATTTGCTGATGTTGCTAATCTATTTGTCGATTGTGCCAAAGAAGATTTGCAAGGGAAAATTATAGCTTTTATACCAACTGCAAGCCTTACAGAACCAATACGATTCTATGTAAAAAAGGGGAAAAAGGCTTTAGAAGAAGCAGGAATGATTGTTGAAGAAGTCGAGATTACCCAACTGCCCAAAGAGGAAATATCTTCTATATTACATAAATGCGATTATATCTACATAACAGGTGGAAATACATTTTTCCTTTTGCAAGAGTTAAAAAGAAAAGGTGTTGATAAAATTATATCTAAACAAGTGAAATTGGGTAAACTGTATATTGGGGAATCTGCCGGAGCAATAATAGCCTCTCCCGATGCAGAATATATGAGAAGTGTGAATTTTGATCCAATAGAAAAGGCTCCTGAATTGAAAGACTGTACTTCTTTAGATTTGGTCGATTTTTATACGATTCCCCATTATGGAAATTTTCCATTCAAGAAAAAAGGTGAAAAGATAGTTCAACTATATAATGAGAAGTTGCAGCTTATTCCTATAAGTAATAAACAAGCTGTTATTATTGAAGATTCAAATATTCAAATTAAAGATGCAAAATGAATAGAATAGACCGTATTTCTGCTATATTGATTCAGTTACAATCGTACTCGTTAGTGAAAGCACAGCAAATTTCAGAACGTTTTAATATAAGCATTCGCACTGTATATCGAGATATAAGAACATTGGAAGAGGCAGGCATTCCTATCATAGGAAATCCCGGTATTGGTTATTCACTTGCAGAAGGATTCAAATTATCTCCTCTAATGTTTACTCAAAAAGAGGCTTTGTCCTTTTTGATTGCAGAGAAATTAGTACATGAACTAACTGATTCAAATAGCAACGAACATTATAAGTCTGGAATAGAAAAGATTAGGTCTGTCATGCGTTTTGCAGACAAAAATATGTTAGAAACAATGGAAAAGTGCATGTCTGTATTGGATACTTATAAATCATCTACCTATAAACCTGATATTCTTTTACTTATTTTACAAAGTATATACCAAAAAAGAATTATTGAAATATCTTATTTGGGAAGTAATGCGTTAAGTGTTTCAGAACGAAAGATTGAAGCTGTTGGAATTTTCTTTTCGAGAACTAACTGGTATCTAATAGGCTTTTATCTTCCCAAAGAAATCTATCTTACATTTCGGATAGATAGAATTCAAAAAATGCACATTCTTAATGAATTACAATCACGGGAACATCCTCCTTTGGAAAAATTCATACGCGAGTTTTATGATAAAGAAAAATTACATGAAATCGTTATAAGAATAGAAAAGAATAAAACCTCCATAATGAATGATGATAAATATTATTACGGATTAACATCTGAGAAAGAGATAGGGGATATGTTTGAGCTTCATTTTCTAACATTTTCAATCAGTAAGTTTGCACATTGGTATCTGTCTTTTGCAGATAGTGCAACTATAATAAGACCAGATTCTTTAAAATATGAAGTTAAAAATATTATCAATAACATTTCTATTTGATTGCTGTCAAATAGTATTTTTAATCGACTAAATGAAAAAAATATTCGACCAAAGATTTTTCCGCTTATTGTCGGAATGCTCACAACGTAAAGTGTCTGCATCTGAATTTGCAGAAGCTATCGAAGAATTGGCGACCCATGTAGCCGATTTCAGTATCACAGAACAAGATTATAGCATTTTACTCCGCTATTTCTCTTTTGGTTTGTATCGTCTTAAATCATACCGTGTATGGTTTGAGCAGGAAAAAAATATCCTATTTGCATCTAATTGATGAAGCGATAGGGTTACTGAATACCGAAATACGCCTAATCGAATGGCGTATCAAGTACCCGGAACAGTTGCAGCAACGCACCAACAAACAAGCCCTTTCCCCTCTATATCTCGCTGACAGAACCACTCTTATCAATATCATGGAAATAGTTAGCGGGCTGTTCCTTTCCCAAAAGATTGTGTATCAAAATGGCAAGCCTGTTTATTTAGTGGACTTGACGAAAGCCTTTGAATGGCTTTTCAATATCAAGATAGGTGATTGTTACCAAAAGCATGAGGACGTGATAAAACGAAAGCCGGGCAAGCTGACAGAGTTTCTTAATGGACTGGCAGAGCTTATTCGCAAGGAACATGACAAGAAAGGGTACAGATAACCAACGGCTTACGATTTATTTATAGGGGATTCCATTAGCTCCCCCGTAATTTCTTTGCGTCCGTTTTCTGAACTTTGCTTCATCAATCGATTGACAGACCATAATGTATAATCAGAAAAATGAAGCAATCATGTATATAGACAATGACGATTTCAGCGTATGGATGCAGAAGCTGTACGCCAAATTGGAAGAACTCTGCAAGGATGTACGGGTACTGCGCAATGCCGACAGGGTGCTGCCCGAAGATGACAACCTGCTGGATAATCAGGACTTGTGCCTGCTCTTCAAGGTGAGTATCAAGACCCTGCAACGCTACCGGGCTATCGGTGCGCTGCCGTATTTCACAATCAGCGGAAAAGTGTACTATAAGGCTTCCGATGTCCGGGAGTTCATCAAGGAGCGGTTCAGCGTTACCACGTTGCGCCAGTTCGAGAAAGAACACTGCACGAAGAAAAAGAAGTGAATTAGAAAGCCGGGGCGGTTCTGCTCCGGCTTTGCTTTTGTTTTATGGCTTGCCTAATTTGTCGGCTTCCTCCTTTAGCTGCTCGGCTTGCTCGTTCAACAGCCTTGCCCGTTCCAACGCTTCCGCCTGTTTCCTGCTGCGGTATTCAAAGCCTTTCACCGAATCGGTCAGGCTTCGGATGAAAGCGTTGTCCCGTTCCCGGCTGAACTTCGTTTCCAGCAAATCAAGGCTGCTGCCGTCTGCCTTTCCTTTCATCAGGATATAGCGGTATTTTATATCGTTGTCCTGTAACCGTTGCATCCGTTCCGTAAAACGAATATTCAAGATTAGCGAAATGATACAGATAATAAAACCTGCTGAAAGAAGAAAAAACTTGGGTTTCAGGTAGGGAGTTACCCGATATATCAGTTTGCCGTACCATGAAACGGGCGTTATTTCTCCGGCTGGTGTATCATCAGCCGGGAACAACACCTTTAACCGCTCCTTGAAATATCGGTGCGAGGTCACGATAAGCCCCTTTATATCTTCAAGGTCTTGTTTTTGGTTCTCGGACTGACCTTTTCTGATACTGCCGATTTGGTTTAGAATCTCCTGCACCATGTTTTCAGGAATGCCGGATTTGCCCTGCATTTCCGAAATGCGCTGTTCGATAACGTCCAGTCGGTTAATCGTTTCCTCCCGGCTGGCTGGCGTTACCTGCTTCTCCTGCCGTTCTTTCAGTTCCGTAACCATAGAGAGAAGTCCCTCCAAAATTAAGTTATTTTCCATGTTCCTATAATTTTAAGTGTCGTTTCTTTTTCTTCTTTTTTCTTTCACCGGGATTGTCGGGTGTTTCATCAGCCGGAGAGGACGGGGCGGAGAACAGACCGCCCAAGCCTGTCAGTAACGGACTGTCGGCTTTGCCCAGTGTCTGCGATAGCTCCTGAACAGGTGCGGAAACCGTCTGTCGGTTGTTTCCGGCAGTGTTCAGCCCCGCATCCCCGAAACATTTATCCAGTTTGGAGAAACTGAAACTGCGGTCTATCTCCGAACCCTTGAACGTGTATTCACCTATGGAAAAAGATATGCCCTGCACTTCGCCAGTCTGTCCCCTGTGCTTGAAATGAATCCCGATACCCTTTTCTGCCAGCCGGGTTTGTAACTGCCGCCAGTTCCTTGATTTCCCGATTTCATCCTTTACGGCATTGTAAATCTCGTATTTGGATTTGTCCGGCTCTCTCAAACGGTGCTGTTTTACATGCTCCTTGCCTTTAGCGAAATAAAGCCCGTGTTTGGCTTTCAGCTTCTTGCATACCTGCTCGTTGCGGTACATGTCGTTCCTGTCCGAAATGGTCTTGCCGTTGTTGTCTATACGGTTGAACACGATATGTACGTGCGGATGTTCCCGGTCTTGGTGGCGCACGATGATGTACTGCGTATCGGTGATTTTCATTTCACGCATGTACTCCTGCGCAAGCTGTACCATTTTCCCGTCTGTCAGCTTGGGTGCGTCCACCGGGGAATAGCTTAGCGCAATATGTCCGACCGGCTTTTTCAGGTCGGGGTTCATCCCGGCTTGCAGTATGAAACTGCGTATGATGTCCCGGTTGCTTTCGGCTAATATTCCCTCCGCATGAAGCAAGGCTGCCTGTTCCTTGCCGAGTACATAGTTCACGCAGCCTTTAAATCTGCTTCCCTTTCTTATTTTTCCAATCATCCGACAGTTGGTTTATGATTTCAACAATCCTGTTCTTGAGTTTCACCAGTTCCACCGCTACCAGTGCAAACCCTCCGGCATTCGCCCGGTGCGCCAGCTGGTTGATGTTGTTGGCTTCGCCCGCCAGCTTGCGGATAGTGTCCGCATCCTGCCTGTTCAGCCGGGGCGTTACCTCTGCCGAAACGACCGCCTGCCGGACGTACTCGCTGACACGCAGCCCGGCTTCGGTGGCTCGCTTCCTGATTGCGTAGAACTGTAACTCGGTCAACTTCGTGCTGACTACCCGGTTCTGCTTGTCTATCCGGCTTTTTGCCGGGCGACCTCCCGGTTTGTTCCTTATCCCTGTCATACGTTTTTACTTTTAGGTGGTATCTTAAAAATTGCGACCAACGGGAGAAATTTTCTTTGCTGTCAAGCAAAGCAAGGTGTTTCGGTCTACCGAAACATAACCTTGCTCTCCCTAATCACACAGCCTGCCGTCTGTTCATGCCGCCAGTCTTGCAGGTCACATCCTTAGCCCTCTCTTTCTTTTTTCACCCGGATTTTGTCTGTTATCCTGCTCCGGCTGGGGCTTGTCGGTAACTGTCAAGTCTTGGGATTGTTTCACTTTAAGACTACGCAAATAGTCGTTCAGGTCATTGTGACCGCTGTACAGGTGTGATGCGTCACGTACACGCCATTTGTATTCCTGCCTTATGGCTTCAACCGCTTTCCTGCCTGCCTCGTCATTGTCAAGCATACAGTGTATATGCCCGTAATCAGCCAGCGGATATAAGGCTTTATCTACGTTGGCGGTGGAGTTCAGGATAACGTAGTCCTGCCAGTCGGTACAGGGCATACCCGGGCTTTTCTGTTGCCGGATAGTGAGGAATGAGAGGAAATCCATAAAGCCCTCGAACACGAAACAGGTATCTCTCGGCTCTCCCTTTTGCCTTATATGGGTGATGTCTTTCGATGTGCTGCCCTTGAAACGGGGATTGCGAAGCTCGTAACCTTCTGAATCATTCCTGAACGCCAGCGCAAAATAAGGCTTTCCACCGATGCGGTAATACATTTCCTGCACGTATGGGGCTGCCGTTCCGGGGGAAATCCCCCTTTCCTGCAAGTAGCGCATGAGTGCCGGATTCTGTAACGGCTGTATTCTGCGTATCTCTATCGGGCTGGTTGCCTGCCTTTTCGTGTCCCTTTCTGGTAGGTCTTTCCCGTGAAAGGAAAAAGAGGTGGTGCTGCCCTGTTCCAGTCGGCAGATAGCACCGTAGGCGTTGCACCCGTTCTGCTTCATCACAAGGTCGATGAGCGTCCCGCCCTCGCCAGTTCCGTAGTCACACCATAGATTGGCGTTATAATCCACCTTGAAACTCGGTGTGTTGTCCTCCCGTAAGGGGCTGCGGTACATCCCGTAACTTCCCTTTTCCGTGACGGGCTGGATTCCCAAAGAGTTCAGGTAATCCTTGATACTGATATTGTTGGCTTCCTTGTAGGTCATAATCTTTATTTTTTTGATGTTGATAAATTGCAGTAGCACAGTAAGAGGTCAGTAAGAAGAAAAGTTACTATGTTTCTGCACATAATTCTTTTTCTTTCAGCGGATTACCTCTTATACAGTAAGATAAGTAAGTTATTTCTTCAAAAGAAGATAGAAATATAACCCTGATATTTCCTGCGGTTTTTCTTTTTCCAAAAGTTTGCGGTTTTATCTTACTGCTTACTGCGCTATTGTTAAATATTTGATATACAGTATATAAAATAGGAATATATCTTACTATGGCAGTTACTGCGTTGCAGTAATAACCAATCGTAAAATGACCGTGCTAACCGTAATTGCTGTTTGTACAGGATGTTGGAACAGGCTTTATCCTGTACCCATATACCGAATAGGTCTGTTTGTCGATACGTTTCTGTACCCGTTTGAACCCGGCTTTGCGTAACGCTTCCCCCAGCCGTTTTTCGGATAGTTGCATGGGGCATATATCCCGTAAACGTGCCAGTATCTGTGCCGTTGTCATAAAGAACAGGGCTTCTTCTTCCTCTGTCGGCTTCTCAAAATATTGCGTCAGCATCTCAAACTCGACTGTCTGCACCTCAAATTCCGCATTTGTCAGGTGCAGTTCCCCAATCTCCGCATCATTGAACCAGTAGCGCACGCCCTGACGGTACAGGTACATGATTTCGGAATAGACGTTATCCATGCGGATGCTTTCTGCTGTGGGCTTGTCTATGCGCAGCACCTCAAACGGCAAAAAACGCCTGCTGCCTGTCGGGTCGGTCAGGAACTCGTTGCCGTTCACCGAAGCCATGAAGCTGGCGAGGTGGGGGTATTCCTCTATGTAAACATCATACGGTTTGCGATACTTTACCGCCGGGGTGGTGATAAGGTTCTTCAATGCGTTCTCGTTCTGCTTGTTGAGTTCCTTTAGCTGGTCGTCAATGTTGATGAATAGGTATTCGGCTATCAGTGTCAGGATGTCTTTGCCCTGCGGGTCTATCTTCCCGGTAAACAGGTAGTTTTTAAGCGGTGTCGGGCAAAGGTTGTCCAGCCACCACGATTTGAATTGTCCCTGTCTGTCCCCGGTCAGTACCAAACAGGTATGGTTCTGACATCCCGTGTCGTTCATCGCGTTGGCTACCACACCGATAAGCCATTTCGTGCAATATTCCTCCCATTTACCGGGGTTGGCTACCTGTACTGTGTTCAGAAGCCTGCCGATATGCCCGTGTTCGGCAGGATTCAGTAAGGGCAGGGCGTTGAAGTATTCCCGTATGGGATGTACCTTTCTTGCGAAATCGCTTTCCAGTATGGTACGGATGTTCTCGGCAGAGGTGACAATACCAGCGGTTGCGTCCAGCCTGCGCCTGAACGAGTTCAGGACGAATTTCGTAACGGGCTGGTACAAGTCCGAAGAACTTGCAGCCCGGTATTCCGTCCGGCTCTTTACGGTATTGAACCGGAAATCGTACAGGACGTTCAACAGGCTTTCGATGCGCTCGTTCTTTGACTGCCAGCCCTCGATATGCCGTGCATCATCACTTCTTTTCTTTTTCATCGGGAAGTCTGTTAGAAGCCGGGACATACTGCTGCTGCATCCACTTTTTGAGTTCCTCCATGTCAAAACGCAGGGTACGCCCACGCTTGACACACGGTATCATCCCCTTACTGGCTAAATGATACAGGTAATTGACCGAATACCCGGTTATGCCGCTGGCAACGGATATTTTGATTAACACAGGCTCTTTTCCGTCCTGCCGTTCTCCGGGCTGTACGCCCGTGACCGGGGCAATCATCTTTTCGATGTTCTCCAGCCGTTTGAAAATTTCTTCGAAAGGATTATTCATGAGTGCTTATTTTGAATTAGCACCACAAATAAAATAAGAAAAATCGGTAAAAAACAAAGCGTCAGCCATTTGGAATCGCTTTGCTTCGCTCTGCACCAAATTAATGTCGGCAAATAGAAAACGGTTTTGTGTTCATTACCTTACTTATTTAGTAAGTGAGGAAAAGACGGGGTTTTTGTTATCGTTTCGTTTCTTTCATGTTGTTTTTGGGTTGGTGGTGGACATTTTCGGACACGCAAGGTCATTTATGGACAGAGGAAAACAACCTATTATTCAGCCTTATATATTTGCACCAGTGAAGAAAAACGGAGTATTGACAAGAATAAATATATCGGTTATGGAAATAGTGACGATTGAAAAGAAAACCTTTGAACTATGGAAACAGAGGTTTGAAAATTTTGTGGGTCGTGTGGATGCGCTCTGCGTGCCTTTACGCAGGAAGCGTGACAAATGGCTGGATAACTGCGAAACCTGCCGTCTGCTGAACGTTTCAGCCCGGACGATGCAGACCTACCGTGACACGGGGAAACTGCCTTACTCGCAGATTAACAATAAGATTTACTACAAGGCTTCGGACGTGGAAACATTTTTGCTCAACCAAGTAAGGGACAATTCTAAAAAGTAGGCGTATGGATTTGATAACGAAAGATTCCGAAACCACGCTGGTACTGTTTTCTTCCCTTGACAGGGTGCTGGAAAACGTGGAGTATGTGGTAATGAACTATCGCCCGGTATTGAACGGTGAACACTACCTGACGAGCGATGAGGTGTGCAGGCGGCTTTGCATCAGCAAACGGACGTTGCAGGATTACAGGGACACGGGGCTGCTGGGCTACGTGCAGCTTCCGGGAAAAATCATCTACCGGGAAAGTGACATCATGGATTTGTTGGAAAGGTTCTATCAGAAATGAAATCTTGAAAACATGAAATCTTGTTTTCTTGCTTTCTTGAAATATTGAAGTATTGAAATATAGCTGTCTTGTTTTCTATATTGTTTGATTGATTGAAAGCCAGCAATCACGTTTTCTTGAAAACTGTGTTGCTGGCTTCTTCGTGGTTATATGGATAGCTGTTTCTCAACGGCTTGCATATCCCTTAGTATCGTTTGGTCTAATACTTTCGCATAATGCTGCGTCATTCGGGTGGATGAATGCCCCAGCATTTTAGCCACGTTCGGCAGTGACACGTTGTTAGCCAGTGCGATAACCGAAGCGAAACTGTGCCGGGCTGTGTGCGTGGTCAGGTTCTTTTTAATACCGCATAAGTCGGCAATCTCTTTCAGGTAGCTGTTCATCTTCTGATTGCAGGGAACGGGCAACAAAGTTCCTTTATCCATGCAGTAGGGGTTATCCTTATACTTTTCAAGTATCTGTTTGGGAATGCTCAAAAGCGGGATGTTGCAGATATTGTTTGTTTTTTCACGGGGTTTCACTATCCACAGGTTGCCGTTATTGTCCTCTGAAATGTGTTCGGGGCGCAAGTTATACACGTCTATGAATGCCAGCCCGGTATATACGCAGAAGATAAAAACATCCCGTACCAGTTCCAGCCGTTCAATCCTGAACTCTTTCTGCCATATCCGGTTTATCTCGGCTTGGCTTAGAAACTGTTTGTTTACCTCCACCTCGTGAAACTTGATTCCGGCAAACGGGTTCTTTGTCAGCCACTCGTTAGCAATGGCAAGGTTTATCACTTTCTTAAAACATTTCATGTACCGGATAACGGTATTCTGTGCGCAATGCTTCTCCGTCTTTAGGTATAAATCGAATTTGCGTACCAGTTCCCCGTTTACCTCACGCAGTAACATATCATCTACCTTGTAATCCCGTCTAACCAGTTCCATGAGGTATTTAAGGCAATTGTCGTAACGTCTTACGGTGATGTCGGCATAGTCCGTCCCGATTAGCTTCCGGCAGTTGTCGTTATGTTCCTTGAATACATTATGCAATGACTTGAAAGTTTCGTCCTTTCCCTGATAGCGGTTCACTATGGCACGTGCGGAGATAATCTTTCCCTCCAGTTCCAAATCTTGGTAAATCTGATAGAATTTCACACGCAGGGCGTCAATGTAATGGTTAAGTTCTACGGAGTTTCGGTCTTTGCCTGTCGATTTCTCTTTTTCCTGCGACCAAAGTGGGACTTTTACGCTCCGCTTTAGTTGAAGTTCCACGTATAGGCGGTCATAAGTGACACGCACACGCACGGGCGCTTCCCCGTTTTTTAACAGTTTGCTACGCTTGATGAAGAACAACACGCTGAATCTTTTTCTTTCCATACGGCTCAATTTTTAATGATACAAAGTTAGGAAATCGAACCGAGAACCCTGTTATGTAAAATAGTGCAACGTGCTGTAAAAGAATGAAGTAAATACTTCGCAGTGGAACATTCCGGGCTTTTGAAAACAGTCCCTTGAATAAGGACGTATGGTTTGCTTCAATCCCACTAATTTTGCCTATTCTTGGAAAAGAAAAATCCCTGAACTTCTTTGAAATTCAGGGATTTACATCGTTTTTCTTTCTTAAAAAGTGGTGCCACCAGGAATCGAACCGGGGACACAAGGATTTTCAGTCCTTTGCTCTACCAACTGAGCTATGGCACCAGCATTTTTATGTTTGCAACCAATGTTTCTCGATTGCGGTTGCAAAGGTACGCAAACTTTTGGAACTTGCAAACATTTCAGCAGAAAAAATACGATTTTTGTGCAAAAAACGGCATTTTTGTGGGAAAAGTACCGATAATAACCTTAAAAACCTTCCTTTTTCAGACCGAAATAAAATCGGAGATTGAAAAAGGAAGGTTTTAATTTAGTTTATAAAAGAACTTTATCCTTTCAAGGGATTCCAGCCTTGTGCTTTCAACTCAAGTTCATTTCCGTCACGAGTCACAAGGGCGCATCCTAGTTCGGGTTTGGTGATGTGACCGATGACTTTCACGTCTTTCATCTGAGAAACGACTTCGTGCGCGGTCAACGGTACCGTGAAGAGCAGTTCGTAATCTTCGCCGCCGTTCAGTGCACAAGTGCTTAGGTTCATGTTGAATTCTTCGGCCATTACGGCTGTCTGATAGTCAATCGGAATGCGTTCTTCGTACACGCGGCAACCGGCATGGCTTTGTGAGCAGATGTGCATCAGCTCAGATGACAATCCGTCGGAGATGTCCATCATGGCAGTGGGTTTGATGCCGGCTTTAGCCAGGCTTTCTACAATATCCTTGCGGGCTTCCGGTTTCAAGAAGCGTTCCAGCAAGTATTCTTTGCCGGCAAAGTCTGGCTGTACATCTTTTTCGCCCTGGAACACGGCTTTTTCCCGTTCCATCAGCTGAAGTCCCATGTAAGCAGCTCCCAAATCACCTGATACGCAGATCAGGTCAGTTTCTTTGGCGCCGTTGCGGTATACCACCTTGTCTTTATCGGCTTCTCCAATGCAGGTGATGGAAATGGCCAGCCCTGTAACGGAAGAAGTGGTGTCACCTCCTACAAGGTCTACCTGATGCTGTGCACAAGCCAGTTTCAGTCCGTCGTAGAAATCTTCCAGGTCTTCGATGCAGAAGCGTTTGGATACAGCCAGTGATACGGTAATCTGCTTCGGAGTACCGTTCATGGCGTAAATATCGGAGAAGTTCACCATGGCTGATTTGTATCCCAGGTGCTTCAGCGGGGTATATACCAGGTCAAAGTGTACACCTTCCATCAGTAGGTCGGTAGTGACCAGTACCTGCTTGTCGGAAAATTCCAGTACGGCGGCATCGTCGCCCACACCGTATTTCGTTTCCGGATTCTGTAATTTAATATCTTGGGTGAGGTGCTTGATAAGCCCAAATTCACCCAACGTTGAAATTTCTGTTCTGTTTCCTTCGTGCATAGTATTTTTACGCTCTGTTGATAAGTTCTCTCATAATGGTTGTCATGCGAGGCTGTGCTTCGTCGGCAGCCTTCTGCACTTCTGCGTGTGATACTTCCACAATCTTTCCTTCCACGCCCAAGTCGGTGATGACTGATACGCCGAATACCTTAATGCCGCAATGGTTGGCTACAATTACTTCTGGTACGGTAGACATTCCTACGGCATCAGCACCTAAAATGTGGAACATCTTATATTCCGACGGAGTTTCGAACGTAGGACCTTGCGTACCGAGGTACACGCCTTGTTGCACCTTGATGCCTTTTTCCTGAGCAATTTCCAGGGCTTTTGCAATCAGTTTTTTGGAGTAAGCTTCACTCATATCCGGGAAGCGTGGTCCGTATTCGATATTCTTCCCACGAAGCGGATGTTCCGGGAAGAGATTGATGTGGTCAGTAATAATCATCAGGTCACCGATTTCAAAGTCGGGGTTGGTACCTCCTGCAGCATTCGATACGAAGAGGGTCTTGATGCCCAGCTCACGCATCACGCGTACGGGGAAAGTCACTTCCTTCATGGAGTAGCCTTCATAAAAATGAAAGCGTCCCTGCATGGCCATGATATCCTTGTTACCCAGTTTCCCGAAAATCAGTTTCCCGCTGTGTCCTTCGACGGTTGAAACCGGGAAATTCGGGATTTCCGAATAGTTGATTTCATACTTGTCGGTGATTTCGTGCACCAGACTGCCCAATCCTGTACCCAGGATGATGGCTGTTTCGGGGTGAGTGTGCATTTTAGCCTTCAGAAAGGCAGCTGTTTCTTGAATTTTTTCTAACATACTCAATGATTTTAGGGTTAAATACTAGTTCTCCTTTGTGCAGAAACTCCACTTCTATAGGGAGCACGTAAATATAGGGTTTCAGTTCTTCGCAGAGCTGCGGATGACCGATAAGCCGTGAAGCATCCTTCTCGGTGGTCAGGATGAGGCGGCGGGTTTCCGGCAGCTTGTGGAACTGCTGTGCAATCTGTTGCATATCGGCACCGTCAAAATTGTGATGGTCGCCGAAGAGCAGCGGAGTGATACGAGCAGCGTGTCGGCCGACTTCCTCCATTAGTGGTGCCGGTGAGGCAATGCCGGTGACCAGCAGCACTTCTTTATCTTTTAACACATCCAGGGGTTGGGTAGGAGCATCCATAAATAAGGGATACAACTTTCCGTAGGCCAGGGTAGTGAAAAACACTTCCTGATGCGGAAGTAGCTGTATGCGTTGTCGGATACGTTCGCATTCCTCCAGGCTGAGGGTAGGCGGACATTTCGTGACGATGAGCAAATCGGCCCTTTTCTTTCCACTGGCTGGTTCCCGAAGGCGTCCGGCAGGAAGAAGCTGGTCACATTCCACAGGGCGATGGTAATCCATCAGCAGAATGCGCAGTCCCGGTCGTACATAGCGGTGTTGAAAGGCATCGTCCAGCAGGATGACTTCCGTATCGGGTGCTCCTTGCGGAGAGGTAAGCTGGCGGATACCCCGGCAGCGGTCTCCATCTACGGCTACGTGAATGGCGGGAAACTTGCGGGCCATCTGGTAAGGCTCGTCACCGATGTCTTCCATCCGGGAGGTAGAAGAGGCCAGCACGAAACCTTTAGATTTCCGCTTGTAGCCCCGGCTTAGTACGGCCAGCCGGAACGAGTTCTGCAACAGCCGGATGAGGTATTCCGTGTGAGGAGTTTTCCCGGTGCCGCCTACAGTCAGGTTACCGATGCAGATGACAGGTAACGGAAAACGTTCTTCGTGGAGCCATCCCACATCGAACAAGAGATTCCGCACCCTCACACCGATGCCGAAGAGGACACTGAAGGGCCATAGCCCCCAATATATTTTGCATTTTCCGCTCATGAATGCGCCTCCTGCTTATTGGATACGCATGTTGAATGGCAAACGGGCTTGCAGGCGGTCAGACTGTTCCACGTGGCGCAACCATTCAAAACCTTGATAATATTCACCGAATGTTTCCTGCAACTGGCTGTGAATGTAACGGTCAGCGCGGGTATTCAGCAGTTCTGTCAGGAAATCCTGCTTAGTCGGGTAGCTTTTCAGTTTATAGTCTTTTACTTTACCCAGTTCGGCAGCCAGCTGGATGGCAGTATCCAGTCCCCCCAGTTCGTCTACCAGTTTCAGCTCCTTAGCCATGCTTCCGGTCCATACGCGGCCTTCCGCAATCTTGCAGAGCTCCTCTAACGGAATATTTCGTCCTTCGGCACAGCGTTTGGTAAACAAGGCATATCCTTGGTTCACCATTTGTTGCATTAGGGCCGATTCTTCCGCATTGAACGGGCGGCTCATGCTGCCCATGTCGGCCATTTTATGTGTCTTGACTCCATCAAAATGAAGTCCCAGTTTATTGGTCAGTAATTCTGAAGCGTCGGGCATCATACCGAAGATGCCGATGGAACCGGTCAGAGTAGTCGGTTCAGCTACGATTTTGTTGGCAGCGCAAGAAATGTAGTAACCGCCGGAAGCTGCATAGTCACCCATGGATACGACGACCGGTTTTTCAGCTTTCAGCAAGGTCACTTCACGCCAAATCTGTTCCGAACCATAGGCACTTCCTCCCGGAGAGTTCACGCGAAGCACGACCGCTTTTACGTTCTTGTCTTTACGCAAATCGCGTAAATCCTTCGCTACTTTCTCGGAGTTAATACCTTCGTCGTATGAAGAGCCGTTGTCAATTTCTCCGTAAGCATAATAAACGGCTACCACGTCTCTTGTCTTGCTTTTCGGAGTGACTGATTTTACACGAGTCATTTCGTCCAGACTCAGGGTCTGAAGATTATCTTCTTCGGTCAGTCCGGCGAGGGATTTCAGGTAGCTAAGCACTTCATCCTTATACATTAAAGTGTCGGCCAGTCCGCAGCGCACGTAGTCTTCGGCTGGGCGTAAGTCCATATTCTGGTCAGCTAATAAGTTTAGGGAATCGACCGAAATATTTCTGGAAGCAGCTACATCGCTCACAATGCTCTTCCAGGTAGATTCCAGAAAGGCCTGTGTTTGTTCACGGTTGGCCGGACTCATTTCGGTATTGGTCATCGGTTCGACAGCCGATTTGTATGTACCCACACGGAAAATCTGCATTTTAACTCCGATTTTGGCCAGAAAATCTTTCAGGAACATAGTTTCGCTGGCCAGTCCGTGCCAGGAGAGACTTCCTACAGGGTTTACAATTACCTTGTCAGCTACGCTGGCCAGATAATAACCGCCCTGTGTGTACATGTCGGCATAGGCAATCAGGAATTTGCCACTCTGCTTGAAATCAGCCAGTGCACGATGAATGGCCTGCAAAGAGGCTGTAGAACATGTCAATGCTCCAGTATGCAAGTAGATACCCTTAATCTGTTCGTCTTCTTTAGCTTTCTGGATAGAATTTAGAATATCTTCCAGTCCGTATGTGGAAATCTGGTCCTCAAAGAACTGGTCTACTGGACTGGGCTGATAGCGTTCCTGAACAGTGCCTTTCAGCTCAAGCGTAAAAACAGAATTGGGCATGACTATGGTTTCGCTTTCAGAGGAAGCTACAAATCCTGCCAGCATGGTGACACCTAAGATGATAAAGATAAACCCGCAAATCAGTACACCCGTAATGGTGGCCAGGGTGCTTCGAAGAAATTCTTTCATTGTCAGTCGTTTTTAGATTAGTAAACAAAGTTATTCTTTTTGCCTGAGAAAGCAAAAATACAAGAGGGTAAATTTCTTTTTTACAGAGCGGTGATTATGCTCTTAGATTTGATTTTAAATTTATTTTAGGTAGTTTTTGAAGGAATTTTTATAGTATAATATAATAAGGTGGTGCTGAGGGCTTGATTCAATAGTCTGCTGCAAAATTTATTGTTGATTTATAATTGTTTGATATTTAGTTTGTTATACAATCTTAATCCATCGTGAAGGTCTGCGTATTGACGAGTGTGAAAAAACGCACTTGCGTTCAATCCAAAACGCACTTGCGTTTAAGATCAAACGTCCTTGCGTTTGAAGTGAAACGCCCTTGCGTTTTATATCAAATGCACTTGCGTTTTTTGAGAGGTTGCAGAAAATATCTCCCGATTTATTTTGTTTTTTTACGGAACTTCCCCAATTTTGCCAAAATTGATTTTGTGAACTTTAAATAAATACGATATGGCAGAAGAAATGATTGTCAAGGAACTGGACGAGGTAGTAGTCCGTTTCTCGGGTGATTCCGGTGACGGAATGCAGCTGGCCGGAAATATGTTCTCCAATATTTCGGCAACCGAAGGAAACGATATCAGTACATTCCCGGATTACCCGGCGGACATTCGCGCCCCGCAAGGTTCATTGACTGGTGTGTCTGGCTTTCAGGTGCATATTGGTGCCGGAAAGGTATATACTCCGGGCGATAAGTGCGATGTGCTGGTAGCCATGAATCCGGCAGCCTTGAAAACACAGTATAAATTTTGTAAACCGCAGGCGGTAATTATTATCGACTCCGATTCGTTTACCAAACGTGACCTGGAAAAGGCTAAGTTTACGTTGGAAAATCCCTTCTCGGAACTGGGTATCAAGAATGAAGTCGTGTCGGCAGCTATCACTACCATGTGTAAGGAAAGCCTGAAAGACAGCGGGCTGGACAACAAGTCTATCTTGCGAACAAAGAACATGTTTGCTCTGGGATTGGTATGCTGGTTGTTCCATCGCGATGTGAAGGTGGGCGAAAAAATTCTGCGCGAGAAATTTGCCAAGAAACCGGAAATTGCCGAAGCCAATGTGAAGGTACTTTACGACGGTTATCATTTTGGTGAGAATACCCATGCTTCTGTATCGATGAGCTATACCGTGCCGAGCAAGGCACAGAAAGAGCCGGGAAAATACATGGATATCAACGGTAATAAAGCGACGGCATACGGTCTGATGGCGGCTGCAGAGAAAGCAGGTTTGCAATTGTATCTGGGTTCCTACCCGATTACACCGGCCACAGATATTCTGCATGAACTGGCCAAACATAAATCGCTGGGCGTGAAAACGGTGCAGTGTGAAGATGAGATTGCCGGATGTGCTTCTGCTGTAGGAGCTTCGTTTGCCGGCGCATTGGCTGTAACGACCACTTCCGGACCGGGTATTTGTTTGAAGAGTGAGGCCATGAATCTGGCGGTGATTACGGAACTTCCGCTGGTGATTGTAGACGTACAGCGTGGAGGCCCTTCTACCGGACTACCGACCAAATCGGAACAGACCGACTTGCTTCAGGTGCTGTTCGGACGTAATGGAGAAAGTCCGATGCCTGTGGTGGCGGCTTCTTCACCGACCGACTGCTTTGATGCGGCTTATCTGGCCTGCAAGATTGCTCTGGAACACATGACTCCGGTCGTTTTGTTGACCGATGCCTATATTGCCAACGGTTCTGCTGCATGGCGTTTGCCCGATTTGAATACTTATCCATCCATCTGTCCGCCTTACGTGAAGCTGGAAATGGCTGATTCGTGGACACCGTTCCAGCGTGATCCGCAGACAGGCGTGCGTTACTGGGCTACACCGGGTACCCCGGGCTTTATGCACCGTATCGGAGGATTGGAAAAGAGTAACGAAACCGGAGCCATTTCTACGGAACCGGAAAACCACTTCCTGATGACGAAGTTGCGTGCCGAAAAGGTAGAAAAGATTGCCGATTCATTGCCACCGCTTACAGTGGAAGGCGATCCGGATGCCGATTTGCTGATTGTAGGTTTTGGAGGTACTTACGGACACTTGCATTCTGCCATGGATCAGTTGAACGCCATGGGAAAGAAAGCAGCGCTGGCACATTTCCGTGTCATCAACCCGTTGCCGAAAAATACAGCCGAAGTATTACGAAAATACAAGACCATCGTGGTGGCCGAGCAAAATATGGGACAGCTGGCAGGCTATCTCCGCATGAAAGTGGAAGGTATTCACCTGCATCAGTTCAATCAGGTAAAAGGCCAGCCGTTCGTAGTGAAAGAGCTGGTAGAGGCTTTCAGTCAACTTTTTTAATGATTCATCAATAAATATTCTGGAGGAATAACAATGAGTGAAACAAAATATACGGCAGCAGATTACAAATCCGGACAGCCTCGCTGGTGTCCGGGCTGCGGCGACCACGCTTTCCTGAATTCTTTTCACAAGGCTTTGGCCGAACTGGGAGTACCTCCCCATGAAATTGCGGTGATTTCCGGTATCGGATGTTCTTCGCGTTTGCCTTATTACATGAATACGTATGGCATGCACACCATTCACGGACGTGCGGCTGCCATTGCTACGGGAGCCAAGGTGGCTAATCCGAATCTTACTATCTGGCAGATTTCCGGTGACGGTGACGGCCTGGCCATCGGTGGTAACCATTTTATCCATGCTATCCGTCGTAATGTAGATATTAACATCATCCTGTTGAATAACCGTATTTACGGATTGACCAAGGGACAGTATTCTCCGACTTCAGCCCGTGGGTTTGTAAGTAAATCTTCTCCCTACGGTACGGTGGAAGATCCTTTCCGTCCGGCAGATTTGTGTTTCGGAGCTCGCGGCCGTTTCTTTGCCCGTTGTGCGGCAGTAGATGGCGGCCCCTCTGTGGAAGTGCTGAAAGCAGCTGCCCGTCATAAAGGTACGTCGGTAGTGGAAGTATTGCAGAACTGTGTCATCTTCAATGACGGTACGCATAATGCCGTAGCCAAGAAGGAAGATCGTGAACGCAATGCGATTTATCTGGAGCACGGTAAGCCTATGCTCTTTGGTCCGAACAAAGAATTCGGTCTGATGCAGGAAGGCTTCGGGCTGAAAGTGGTGAAACTGGGTGAGAACGGTATCACGGAAAAAGACATCTTAGTGCACGATGCCCATTGTGAAGATCACACCCTTCAGTTGAAACTTGCGCTGATGGAAGGCCCGGATTTCCCGATAGCCTTGGGTGTGATTCGTGATGTGGATGCACCGACATACGATGAGGCAGTAGAAGCCCAGATTGAAGAGGTTTCAGCCAAGAAAAAGTATCACACGTTTGCCGAATTGCTGGAAACGAATGATACGTGGGAGATTAAATAAATCTGACATGATAAAAAGAAAAGGAGCCAGTGATTTTTTCGTCTGGCTCCTTTTTTGTCTTTATTCTTTTTCTCCATAACACAAATCGCCTGCATCTCCCAGTCCCGGCACGATATAGGAATGGGCATTCAGTTCCGGGTCGATGGCGCCGCACCATACGGTGGTTTTTTCAGTAGGGAACACCTTTTTGATATGCTCGATGGCCTGACGACTGGCAATGACTGAAGCAATGTGTATATGAGATGGTTCTCCCTTGGTAAGCAAGGCTTCGTATGCCAGTTCCATGGAACTGCCGGTAGCCAGCATCGGGTCGGTCAGAATCAGAATCTTTCCGTCCAGTCGTGGAGAAGCGATGTATTCAATGTGAATGTCGAAGTTATCTTCGTTGATGTATTTACGATAGGCCGATACGAAGGCATTTTCCGCATGGTCAAAATAGTTGATGAAGCCCTGATGAAGCGGAAGTCCTGCACGCAGGATGGTGGCTACCACAGGTTGCTCGGAAGGTACATTCTCTACGGCTGTAGCCAATGGGGTTTGTACGGATACCGGATGGTAAGGAAGCGTCCGGCTGATTTCGTATGCCATGATTTCGCCTACACGCTCTATGTTGCGGCGGAAGCGGATGCGGTCACCTTGTATATGCACATCACGGATTTCAGAAAGGAACTGGTTGAAAAGGCTGTTGCTTTGGTTAAAGTTGATTATTTTCATAAACATTTTCAGGTTCTTAGGGGTTTTATTATTTAGATTCCAGTTTGCAAAGAAACAAAATAAAATTGATTTGTAAAGTGGATTTGGCAATTTTGTTACACAAGTATAAATCTTTAAATGATTACGGATTTTTTTCTGTAATAACTTCTTTGAATTAAAAATATCTACTACTTTTGTAGCGCCTAAAACAAGGAGATGTTGAAGAGCAGAAAAGCGGATTAGGCTTACAGATTTAGACAATAAACATTTGATATAATAACCAAATTAATCATTTGAACAATGGCAAATTTAGATCTTACTAAGTACGGTATCACTGGAACCGTAGAAATCGTACACAATCCTTCTTACGATGTATTGTTTGCAGAAGAAACAAAAGCTGGTTTGGAAGGCTTCGAAAAAGGTCAGGTAACTGAACTGGGTGCAGTAAACGTAATGACTGGTATCTATACTGGTCGTTCTCCTAAAGATAAATTCTTGGTAAAAGACGCTACAAGTGAAAACACTGTATGGTGGACTTCAGAAGAATATAAAAACGACAACAAGCCTGTAACTACAGAAACTTGGAATGTATTGAAAGAATTGGCTGCTAAAGAATTGTCAAACAAGAAATTGTATGTTGTTGATGGTTTCTGCGGCGCTAACGAAGCTACTTGCTTGAAAGTTCGTTTCATCATGGAAGTTGCATGGCAGGCTCACTTCGTAACTAACATGTTCATCCGTCCGTCTAAAGAACAGTTGGAAAACTTCGAACCTGATTTCGTTGTTTACAACGCTTCTAAGGCTAAAGTTGAAAACTACAAAGAACTGGGTCTGAACTCAGAAACTGCAGTTGTGTTCAACTTGACTACTAAAGAACAGGTTATCCTGAACACTTGGTACGGTGGTGAAATGAAGAAAGGTATGTTCTCTATGATGAACTACTTCAACCCGTTGCGTGGTATCGCTTCTATGCACTGTTCTGCTAACACTAACATGGAAGAAACTGAATCAGCTATCTTCTTCGGTTTGTCTGGTACTGGTAAGACTACTTTGTCTACAGACCCGAAACGTAAGTTGATTGGTGATGACGAACACGGATGGGATAACGAAGGTGTATTCAACTACGAAGGTGGTTGCTACGCTAAGGTTATCAACCTGGATAAAGAATCTGAACCAGATATCTACAACGCAATCAAACGTGACGCTCTGTTGGAAAACGTAACAGTAGATGCTAACGGTAAGATTGACTTCGCTGATAAGAGCGTAACTGAAAACACTCGTGTTTCTTATCCTATCCACCATATCGAAAACATCGTGAAACCTATCTCTAAGGGTCCTCACGCTAAACAAGTTATCTTCTTGTCAGCTGATGCATTCGGTGTATTGCCTCCAGTATCTATCTTGAATCCTGCACAGGCTCAGTACTACTTCTTGTCTGGATTTACTGCTAAGTTGGCTGGTACAGAACGTGGTATCACTGAACCGACTCCGACATTCTCTGCTTGCTTCGGTGCTGCTTTCTTGAGCTTGCATCCTACTAAATATGCAGAAGAACTGGTTAAGAAGATGGAAATGACTGGTGCAAAAGCATACTTGGTTAACACTGGTTGGAACGGAACTGGCAAACGTATTTCTATCCGTGATACTCGTGGTATCATCGACGCTATCTTGGATGGTTCTATCGAAAAAGCTCCTACTAAGACTATTCCTTACTTCGATTTCGTTGTTCCGACAGAATTGCCGGGTGTTGATCCGAAAATCTTGGATCCGCGTGACACTTACGCTGATGCTGCTGAATGGACTAAGAAAGCTGAAGACTTGGCTGGACGTTTCATCAAGAACTTCGCTAAGTTTACAGGTAACGAAGCTGGTAAGGCTTTGGTTGCTGCTGGTCCGAAATTGTAATTCAGACTTACAAAATCTTAAATATGAAAGCGGTTTCCTTCGGGAAGCCGCTTTTTTTGTATCTTTGGTCGTAGTTTTAATTCGTAAATCTAATTAATTATGAAAAAGTCTATTCATCTTCTATCTATTCCAGTTGTAGCTTGTTGCTTGTCGTGTACATCCGGCAAGGTGCTTCCGCCTGAACCGATTCTTCCTGTACCTGAACCCAAGCAGGTGGAATGGCAGCAGATGGAAACGTATGCTTTTATCCATTTCGGTTTGAACACGTTTAATGACCGGGAATGGGGATATGGAGATACGGATCCGAAAACGTTTAATCCGACGAATCTGGATTGTGAGCAATGGGCACAGACGCTGGTGAAAGCTGGTATGAAAGGAGTGATTCTTACTGCCAAACATCATGACGGATTCTGTTTGTGGCCGTTTGAAGGTACAGACTATAGTGTGAAAAACTCTCCGTGGAAAAACGGACAGGGAAATGTGGTGAAAGAATTGTCGGAGGCTTGTAAGAAATATGGTCTTAAGTTTGCCGTTTATCTTTCGCCATGGGATCGCCATCAGGCTAATTATGGTACACCTGAGTATTTGCCTTACTTTTATGCACAGTTACATGACCTGCTGACAAACTATGGACCGGTATTTGAAGTATGGTTTGACGGAGCGAATGGTGGTGACGGATGGTATGGCGGTGCCAAGGACATACGTACCATCGATCGCAAGAACTATTATAATTATCCTCGTATTTATGAAATGCTGGATAGTATTCAGCCTCAGGCCATCATTTTCTCGGATGGAGGACCTGGTTGCCGTTGGGTAGGTAATGAGAAAGGTTTTGCCGGGGCTACCAACTGGTCATTCCTGCGAAAGGGAGAGGTGCATCCGGGATATGATAAGAGCTATGAATTGCAGTATGGACATCCGGATGGAAATCAGTGGGTGCCTGCAGAGTGTGATGTGTCTATCCGTCCGGGATGGTTCTATCATCCGGAGGAAGATGACAGAGTAAAAAGTCCGGATCAGCTGGTGGATTTGTATTACCGCAGTGTGGGGCATAATGCCACTTTGTTGTTGAACTTCCCGGTTGACCGGAGAGGATTGATTCATCCGGTAGATTCTGCTAATGCGGTTCGTTTCCATGAAATGATTCAGCAGCAGCTGAAGACGAATTTGGTGGCAGGAATGACGCCTAAGGTTTCAAATGAACGTGGAGGAGATTTTGTGGCATCAGCTTTGACCGATGATAATTTTGATACTTACTGGGCTACAGAAGACGGGGTAACTACAGCTGATATTGAGTTCTCGTTTGATACGCCTACTCGAATGAACCGTATGATGCTTCAGGAATATATTCCATTGGGGCAGCGTGTAAAAGCATTTGTGGTGGAATACCTCGACAAGGATACATGGCTTCCGGTGAAACTGAATGAAGAAACTACTACCATTGGATACAAACGTCTGCTACGTTTTGAAACGGTGGAAACAAAGGGTATACGTATTCGGATTACGGATGCACGTGGTCCGCTTTGTTTGAGTAACGTAGGAGTGTATGATGCAGGAAATGTTTCTGATTCCTTTGTAGAGAAGGTGGAAGACATTGAATCTGTACCTTACCTTTTGCCGGATGTAAAAGCAGAAGAGACTGCAAAGGCTTCTGACAAGCAGGCGCAGACCACTTGTTTTGTAGAAGGTGACCGTTTGTTGATTGATTTACAGGAAGAGCGACTAGTTTCTTCTCTTCATTTCTTGCCTGATCAGGGTGAACCCAACAAAGGCTTGATTGCCAATTACGAGATACGGGTTGGCACAAGCAAGGATGCAGTGAATCAACTGGTCAAATCGGGTGAGTTCTCAAATATACAGAATAATCCGGTGATGCAGTCGGTATTCTTTACTCCGGTAAAAGCCCGTTATATAGAGTTGAAGGCTACGCGTATGATTCGTGCGGGCGAACCGATGGGATTTGCCGAATTAAGGGTGAAATAACTAGGTGAAAATAAGAGTTTATGAAAAAAGTAATTTATTCAATGTTAGGAGCAGGGTTATTGTGCCTCTCCAGCTGTGGTGGACAGACGCAGACGGAACAGACCCCTGCGGTTGATAAGTCTTCGGCTAAGAATCAGGTGATTGAAACTATCATGACGCGACGGAGTGTGCGAAAATATCTGCCGCAGCCGGTAAACCGTGATACAATGCAGATGATTCTGGACTGTGGTATTCATGCACCCAATGGACAGAATAAGCAGTCGTGGGCAGTACGCGTGGTAGACAATCCGGAGTTTATTAATGGTATTACGGAAGTGTATAAGAAGTTGAATCCCAAAATGGCAGAAGATCCGGGATTCAAGAATATGTTCCGCAATGCGCCTACGGTAGTATTTATTGCCAATGATACCTCGTATGATATGTCGCAGATAGACTGTGGACTGCTGGGAGAAAATATGATTCTTTCGGCCTGGTCAATGGGTATCGGTTCCTGCTGTTTGGGAAGCCCTATACGCTTTATGAAGACAGAGCCTCAGGTAGCAGACTATCTGAAACGCCTGAATATACCCGAAGGCTATGAATTGTTGTATTGCATAGCCTTCGGATATCCGGATGAATCACCGGCTGCTAAACCGCGTGATGCATCGAAAGTGATGTTTGTGGAGTAAAAATTTATCGCGCCCCCAAATCGTCATAAGAAGATTGTAGAATCGCTTTCCCCAGTTCTGTGCGTCGTTCGTTCGGAGCTGGGGATTCTATTAATGCCTTGCCGGAATTGTTATCAATCAGTGTAGTACCGGTGCTGTCGCGGAAAGCAAATCCGTTGTTATAGGTGTAGTAAGCAAACGGATAGTTGTAGTCCTTTCCTAACACGTTACGACTAAAGTTAAATTCCTTGTGGCTGATTCCCAATTGTGCCAGTAGGGTAGCGGCCATATCACTTTGGTTCATCAGTTTGTCAATGACCATAGGCTGCTTGATGGCGCCTCCTAACCACAGCATCGGAATATGATGGATACGCGGGTCGTGCACCAGTCCTTCTTCTGGATAATAGAAGCCATGGTCTGGCAGGCAGATGACAAGCAGGTTTTTCCATTGAGGAAGAGCCTTGAGCTTATCGATAAATTTCCCCAAGCAATCATCAGTAAAGGCAAAGGTATTGGGAATCTTTTCTTTCAGACGATGATAAGGTACTTCAAACGGCTCATGGCTACTCAGGGTAAGGAAAGCTGTATGCCAGGGCTGGTTGGTATTCCGTTCTTTTATTTGACGGTAGAGGTACTCAAAAGTAATATCATCGTTTACTCCCCATGGATTTTTTCGTTCTTCCATGCTGAAATCCACGTCTGCTGTCAGATGCTGGTATCCACTGCCCAGTAAGTAACTTTTCATGTTGGTGAAGTTGATGTCACCTCCATACAGGAAATCCGTGGCGTAACCTTGTTCCCGCAGTTTTTCGGCAATCGAAGGCAAGGTACGGCTTTTAGCCGGAGATTTCATGACGGAAACAGTGGGGAAGCTCTGGTAACCGCTGAAGGTACAGACTGTGCCTCGGTCGGTGCGGAAACTGTTGGCGTAGCAGTTGGTAAAGAAAACTCCTTCCTTGCTCAGACGCTCCAGATTCGGACTGACATCAGGTACTCCTCCTAATGATTCTACGAATACTCCTCCAAAACCTTCCATGAGAATTATCAGTACATTGGGACGGTTGGTAGTGAGTAATGAAACTTCATTTTCTCCCGTGTCTGCATACAATCCTTCAAATAAGTCGGCCCGTTTTTCTTCATCGAAGAAATTAAATTGCTGGGCAAAATCGGTTGTCTTACTGATGGAGGATAGTAGGCTGAAATCCGGGTTAATGGCAGAATGATTCAGAAATTCATCATTGCAGAAATAGGCCTGTCCTACGTTGCTGGTGGATTCGGTTACACCTCCTCGTATGATGATGAAGATGACACCTCCTAAAAGAATGGTTATCAGACTACCAGCAATGCGCTTCTGGACTTGTGGCAGATTGGCTGGGGTAATTTTGTACAGCCCCCATGTTACTAAGGCTGATAAGATGAGGATGCACAGCAGTCGTATCAGAATAAATCCCAAGGATACGCTGGCCATGGCATTCTTTGGTGAGTCCAGATAGAGGAAGATGGAAGCGTCCAGTTTAAATCCCCAGAACGGATAGAGGGCCATATCGCCAATGAAGATAAGTGTGGTAGCCAGACTGATTAAGACGTAGTAGCCGATAAGTATCTTCTTCAGAGGAAAACGGCGGAACCATATACTACAGAGAATAACCAGCCAGGGAATAGCCGTCAGGTAGCCGGTGGTAGCAGCATCAAGCGTAAAGCCATGGAACAATACCCGGAGGTAGTCTGTGAAAGCGGTTCCTTTCTCACATGCACCGTTATAAAGCATGAACACAGGTTTCTGAAGCAGGAAATACCCCAGTATGCTGGCGAAAAAGCATCCCAGATATGTAAGTCTCTTTTTCATCTGTTTGAGTTTTTGATTATTTACGTCCGAAGTCAGCGGGGACTTCTCCCCATACGTCAGTCTCCCACTTGAGCAGGGGAGTGGTATAAGTATTTTCTTTCAGCCATTTTTCAGCCCGTTCAATTAACTGGAAGAGCGCTTCTGTTTTTTCAGTACGTTCCAGTTTGGTCTTGCATTTTTTTTGCTTCACCCAGGAGAGGGCATTACGGCTGTCGGAATAGATGGGCATGTTCAGGTTCTTTTGTTTAAGAAGTGCCAGTCCGTGAACGATGGCCAGGAATTCTCCGATATTGTTGGTTCCGTAAACCGGTCCGAAATGGAAGATTTCCTGTCCTGTCAGCAGGTACACTCCGCGATATTCCATGGGCCCGGGGTTACCGCTACAGGCAGCATCTACTGCCAGGCAGTTCAAGTTGAAGTTCTCGGGGAGTTGTACCTCGGTTTTTTCTGAGGACGATGCACGGTGGCGGTTCATGTACTGATAAGCAGGAGTCGCAAAGGCATGTTCTGCCTCTTCCTGTGAGTCAAAAGACTTATATATAGCCCCTTTATAGCCTTGTATTTGCAGTTGGCAGTCGGTCCATGAAGAATAGATACCCGGATTCACTCCTTTCCAGACCACGTAGAATTTTTGTTTAGCCATAAGATGGTCTTTAAAAAGAAAGTGGCTGTGCAAAAGGAGTGTGGTCCACTCCTTTGCCAGCCACCTGATATACAAGATTGTAATTACATACGTTCAGGTACTTCGATACCCAGCAAGCCCATAGCCAGTTTGACTACTTTGCCTACATTCTGGCTCAAAGCGAGACGGAATATTTTCAGGGCTTCATTTTCTTCACGCAGGATGCTGAAGTCATGATAGAACTGGTTGTATTCTTTTACCAGGTCGTAAGCATAGTTTGCCAGGATAGATGGGTTGTAATCTGTTCCAGCCTGTTTCACTACGTTGGTAAAGTCGGCCAGCATTTGAATCAGACCTTCTTCTTTCGTACTCAGTTCAATACCGCTTGGGATGACAGCCGGGATGCTGAGTCCGGCTTCTGTTGCCTTGCGCAGAATAGACTGGATACGTGCGTATGTATATTGGATGAACGGACCGGTGTTTCCGTTGAAGTCGATAGACTCTTTCGGGTTGAAGGTCATGTTCTTGCGGGCATCTACTTTCAGGATGAAATATTTCAAGGCACCCAGACCTACGATGCGTGCGATGTCGTCTGCCTCTTTCTGAGTCAGTCCGTCCAGTTTACCCAGTTCGTTGCTGGTTTCCTTGGCAGTTTCAATCATGGCCTCCATCAGGTCGTCGGCATCTACTACTGTACCTTCGCGGCTCTTCATCTTACCTTCTGGCAGTTCCACCATACCGTAAGAGAAGTGTACAAGGTCTTTACCCCATTCGAAGCCCAGCTTGTCGAGTAGGATAGACAATACCTGGAAGTGGTAGTTCTGTTCGTTACCTACCACATAAATCATCTTGTTGATAGGATAATCCTGGAAGCGCAGCTTGGCAGTACCGATGTCCTGTGTCATGTATACAGAAGTACCGTCACCACGGAGCAGCAATTTGTGATCCAAACCTTCCGGAGTCAGGTCGGCCCATACAGAACCGTCTTCCTTGCGATAGAACAGTCCTTTTTCCAGACCTTCCATTACTTTTTCCTTTCCTTCAAGGTAAGTCTGTGATTCGTAGTATATCTTGTCGAAGCTTACTCCCATCATCTTGTAAGTTTCATCGAAACCTGCATATACCCAGTCATTCATCTTCTTCCAGAGGGCACGTACTTCCGGGTCATTAGCTTCCCATTTGCGAAGCATTTCGCGTGCTTCCAGCATCAACGGAGAGTTTGCTTCAGCTTTTGCCTTTGCTTCTTCTTCGTTCATACCTTCAGCCTGATATTGAGCCATGAGCTCTTTTACTTCAGCTTTGTAGTGCTTGTCGAAAGCTACGTAGTAGTCACCAATCAGGTGGTCACCTTTCTTGCCCGATGATTCAGGAGTTTCACCGTTACCATATTTCAACCAGGCCAGCATAGACTTACAGATGTGAATACCACGGTCATTTACGATGTTGGTTTTCACCACCTTGTTGCCGTTGGCTGCCATGATGTTAGCCAGTGCACTTCCCAGCAGGTTGTTACGCACGTGACCCAGGTGAAGCGGTTTATTGGTATTAGGAGAAGAATATTCAATCATGACAAGTGGCGCATTGTCGTCAGCTTTTTGTATGCCCCACTGGTTATCGGCATGGATGCGGTTCAGCAGTTCAATCCATACGTCAGATGCAATGGTCAGGTTCAGGAAACCTTTGATTACATTATAATTTGCGATGGCCGGTTCATTCTGTTTCAAGTATTCCCCGATTTCTTGTGCAGTCTGTTCCGGACCTTTCTTAGACATTTTCAGAAAAGGAAAGACAACCAGTGTCAGGTGGCCTTCAAATTCTTTTTTCGTTTTCTGAAGTTGAACCATTTTGGCAGGAACTTCCTGATTGTATAAGGTCTTTATACCGTTCAGGATAGATTCGGTCAGTTTATCTTCTATTTTCATGTGTATATAGTTTATGTAATTATCCTATCTTAAGCGTACAAAGATAGTGATTTTTACGCTTTTCCTGCCGTTCTGTTGCGTATTATTACATATTCTTTCTCCATTCAGACGGAGAGACTCCTTCCTGGAGTTTGAATTGTTTGCTGAAGTGAGCCAGATCTGTGAATCCTATTCGTTCGGCTATTTCCGATAAACTTCGTTTAGGGGTTTGGCCCATCAATTGCTTGGCTTCTTCGATGCGCAGGTGATTGATCCATAAGTTGAAGTTTAAGCCGTATGTGTTGTTAATATAGTTCGAAAGATAAGTCCGGTTTATTCCTATAATTTTACATAATTCTATGATGGTAAACCTGGAGTTTAAGAATCCTTTACTTTCTACCCATTCTTCCAACCTGTCTTTAATGATTTCATTCTTTTTCATAGTTCCCCTATTTTTTCTCGAAAATTAGGAAGTTTTGAAAATGTATGAAAAGACAAAAACTGAGCTTTAAGAGTATATGTCTGTATCCTGCTACTAAGTGGCGGAAAAAGTGTACTATCCGGTATAAATTTACTGATAAATCAGGGTAGAAAGATAGTCTTCGGCAAACATTTCATTGGCTATGTCAAGGAGTTGGCTAGAGGTGAGGCTTTCTATCCGCTTGAAGACTTCTTCTTTTTCTTCGTAAGTATGATAGTGCAGAAAGCATTTTCCCATGTTGAGCGCATTGTTCTCAAAATTGTCTCCGACCACCCCTATTTGTCCGATGATTTGTTTCTTTGCCGCAGCTAGTTGCAATTCAGTCAGGGCATTCTCACGGATTTTCTTTAGTTCTTTATGCACCAGTGAGATACAGTGGTCGGCATCGTGCAGGTCACAGCCGAAATAGATACAGAATGTACCCGTATCCGTATAGGATGTCAGATTGGATTCTACGTTGTAAACCAAACCTCTTTTTTCACGTAAAGAGATGTTGAGCCGGCTGTTCATACCAGGGCCTCCCAGAATATTGTTGAGCAGATAGAGTCCGGTACGCTTCTCGTCGTAAGCGTGGTATCCTCTTCCGCCAATCATGACATGTGCCTGATGGGTATCCTTGTGGAGAATCAGTTTGCTGGGTTTGTATTCAGACGGTAGCTTGCGCGTTTTGCTTCCCTCTTCAAATTGGGGAATATCCGAGGTTACTTTCTCAAGCGTACGGATGACTTTCTGAAAGGGAATATCTCCTTGAACGAAAAATATCATGTTTTCCGGTCGGTAATGTGAATGTACGAATTTCCGTGCATCCTCACTTGTAAACTGACGCAGCAGTTCCGGATTGCCAAGTATGTTTCGGCCTAATGGGTGGTTGGGGAAAATCAGTTCTTCAAAGTCGTCAAAAATAAGTTCCGACGGACTGTCTTCATAGCTTTGGATTTCGTCGATGATGACTTCCACTTCTTTCTCGATTTCATTCTGTGGAAATACACTATGGAAGACAATGTCAGCCAGTAGTTCTGCTGCCCGGTTGAAATGCTCTTTCAGAAAAGCGCTGTAAATGACGGTTTCTTCCTTGTTGGTATAGGCATTCAAATCGCCTCCTACATTTTCCATACGATTGAGAATGTGCCAGGCTTTTCGCTTTTCTGTGCCCTTAAAAATTAGGTGCTCTACAAAATGGGCCATACCCTGTTCTTGTGGAAGCTCATCGCGCGTTCCGGCATCGATGGCAAAGCCACAATAAGCCACGTTTGTAGGACTGGTGGTATGAATAAGTCGTAAGCCGTTAGGGAGGGTAAAAGTTGAATACGCCATATATTGAGAAGTATAATTTCTTTTTCGCTGCAAATTTACAATAAATACCTATTGCCTTTCTTCAAAAAATGCAGATATTTGCAGTGTGTGATATTTAAAACTAATATATGAATAAAATTGCAGTCTTTTGTTCGGCCTCAGATGCGATAGAACCTGTATTTATGGAGAAAGCCCGGGAACTGGGCGCATGGCTGGGGCAGCATCGTAAGTGGCTGGTTTACGGTGGTTCCAATACCGGACTGATGGAAGCCCTGGCAAGAAGTGCGACAGAGAACGGGGCAATGATTATGGGAGTTGTTCCCACAAAGCTGGAGGAACACGGAAGAGTCAGCGATTTGCTTGACGTGACATTCCATTCTGTGAATTTGAGCGACCGGAAAGATATTATGTTGCAGGAATCGGACGTGATGGTAGCCTTGCCGGGTGGAATAGGTACACTGGACGAGGTATTTCATGTGATGGCTGCATGTAGTATAGGCTATCATCAGAAAAAAGTCATCTTTTATAATGTGGAAGGTTTCTGGAATGACCTGCTGGCTTTTTTGAACCGGCTGGAGGAAACGCATTTTGTACACCGTCCGTTGAAAAATTATTTTGAAGTGGCGAATACATTGGAAGAACTGACCCGCTTATTGGAATAAAATTATAATTTAATCATAATCTTATGAATTCATCAATAAAAGATTTATTACAGCGTGAAGCACAGGCCGTGTTGAACATTCCGGTAACAGACGGATATGAGAAAGCGGTAAACCTGATTGTGGAACAGGTGCATGAGAAAGGCGGAAAGCTGGTAACCAGCGGTATGGGTAAGGCTGGACAGATAGCCATGAACATTGCCACTACATTCTGTTCTACAGGAATCCCTTCTGTGTTTTTGCATCCCAGTGAGGCGCAGCATGGTGATTTAGGTATTCTGCAAAAAAATGACTTGTTACTCTTGATTTCCAATTCAGGTAAGACAAGAGAGATTGTGGAACTGACTGAGCTGGCTGCACGTCTAAATCCGGAATTGAAAAAGATTGTCATTACGGGAAATCCGGATAGTCCGCTGGCGGAAGCAGCTGATATTTGTCTGGCTACAGGACACCCCGATGAAGTTTGTTTGCTGGGAATGACTCCTACGACTTCTACCACTGTGATGACGGTTATTGGAGATATTCTGGTGGTGGAGACCATGCGTAAGACTGGTTTTACGATTGAAGAATACAGCAAGCGCCATCATGGCGGTTATTTGGGAGAACGCTCCCGGGCATTAAGCAAATAAAATATGGGTGTGCGAAAGGCACACCCATTTCTTTTTACGGAAAGAAGCAAAACGTTTCTACCTATTGTGCTTATTCTTATCATTGTAGTTTGTAGACTTCCGTACCAGCCAGTAGGAAGCATCCCACTCCATAGTCTTCAAAGTCCGGAACACTTTCGTATGTGACTGGCTGACCATCTTTAGGCTCTTTCCCGGTACCTTGTACGTAACCCAGGAAACCGTTGGGGTGGACTGCCTCCTTTACCATGGCATTCCATCCTTTTAATAAAACAGGTAAATATTCTTCTTTATCCAGTAATTCGTTTCGTACTCCCCATGCCATTCCGTAGACAAACAGGGCAGTACCTGTAGTTTCTTTTCCTCCGTAATTTCCGGCATCATGAAGACTTACATTCCAGAATCCGTCTGTACGCTGGCATTTTTTTAATGCTTTGCTCATAATCAGGAAATCGTTAATGTAGTCTTGGCGATGTTTTTCATTGGCTGGAATTTCGTCAAGTACGCGTACCAGTGCAGCGTAGGCCCATCCGTTTCCCCGGCTCCAGTAGCAGTCTTCTCCATTGGGCTCTTTGTATGGAGGCAAGAAATCAGCGTCTCTCCACCAGAGACCGTCAGCCAGATTGAACATTCCTTTTCCTGCGAGTTGATTGCGTGAGAACTCGTACATATCCCACATCTTGTCGAAATATTTTTGTTCTCCCGTGAGGTGTCCCATTTTGGCCAGTACGGGCATTCCCATCTGAATAGCATCTACCCATGTCCAGTCGCCTACCTGCGGTGTATTGACCAGCATATTCATGTTCGACTTGATGTTCTTCAGCATTTCAGGTTTGGGGCAAATGTTATATAGGTCGATATAGGTTTGTCCGCAGCAATAGTCGTCGGCATTGCGTGTGGTGTTGCCATTTCGCATTCCCCATTCGTGGTATTCAGCCCAGTTGTATGCATAATCGTAGAATTCTGCACGAGGATAGATGGAATATAGAGCCATTAATCCTTCATAGTACACTCCTCGAGTCCAGATATTGCTGGGGCGGGTAACATTACGAACGAAACTGGGAGTCCGATAATCGGCATATTTCTCCATGAAATATTTGTTTACTTTCATTACCACATCGAGCGTTTCTTTTTGTGGTGGTAGTTTTTGTGCAGAAGAAGTAGTAAATCCTGCACTTATTGTAAGCAATAATACAACAAGAATTTTTCGCATATCAAATAAGGTATTGGTTTAAAATTTATAATTGCAAATGTAGCGGATATACTAACATCTGCACATGGAAAATCATGCAAATACATTGAAAATCATTCAAATTTCTTCACTTGATGTAGTAACTGTTCCTCTAAAACATGCTAATGCTCTTTGTTAAGTGCTGAAGTAAGGTTTATATTTTCAGAAATCTCCCGGACATTTCTCTGTTTCATACTGCGGGATATGTATTTCACAGTGTGAAATATGTATCCCACACTGTGGTTTTTGTATCCCACAGTGTGAAACAGAGAATTTGTCAAGTCATTCTTTCTTTTGTATAAAGGTGTACATAAGAATTGCCGCTGTTATATGATTTCAGGAGTTATCTCCAAGTATTAAAGAATACAAGTGAAGTTTTGTACAAAAAGACATGTTATTGCATGATTTTCTATTTCCTTTTGTCGAAAAAGTTTCCTATTTTGCTTTCCGTATGGTTTTGATTTAAAAGTATTTGAAAAATGAGGGAATATTCTATCAAGTATTTGTTTCTATGTTGTTTTTTGTGGCTGGCTGGAAGTGTATTTGCTCAGGAAAAGTTTCCTGACGGTACTCCAATACCGGATTGGTTTGCAGACAGCCGGGTGACCCCGGTAAAGGAGTTGGGCGGAATTTACCGTATTACGGATTATGGAGTGCAGAATGACAGCACACTGTTACAGACGGAACAGATTCAGGCAGTCATTGACAAGGCAGCTCAAGAAGGAGGCGGAGTAATTTGTATACCACAAGGTACGTTTTTATCAGGATCACTTTTTTTCAAACCTCGCACCCACCTTTATCTGGAAAAAGGAGCTGTGTTGAAAGGTAGTGATGACATCAGTCATTTTGATGTGATTGATACACGCCTGGAGGGGCAGAACTTGAAATATTTCGCGGCCCTGGTCAATGCCATAGGGGTGGACGGATTTACACTTTCGGGAGAAGGAAAGATAAACGGGAACGGACTTCGTTTCTGGAAATCTTTCTGGTTGCGTCGGCAGGTCAATCCTCAATGTACGAATCTGGAGGAATTACGTCCGCGACTGGTATATATTGCAGATTCAAAAGACGTACAGTTGTCTGGAGTCAGATTGGAGAATTCTCCCTTCTGGACAACCCATTTATACCGGTGTGAGAATGTAAAGTTGCTGAATCTTTCCATTTTTGCTCCCCGTTCACCGGTAAAAGCACCGAGCAGTGATGCTATTGATATTGATGTCTGTAAGAATGTACTGGTGAAAGGGTGTTATATGTCGGTGAATGACGATGCAATAGCTTTGAAAGGCGGAAAAGGACCTTGGGCAGATCAGGATAAGGTAAATAACGGGAGCAACTTGAACATAATCATAGAAGATTGTGTATGGGGGGTCTGCCACAGTGCATTGACTTGCGGAAGTGAATCCATTCATAACCGTAATGTTCTGGTGCGGCGTTGTACGGTGGAACATGCCCAGCGTTTGCTTTGGTTGAAAATGCGTCCGGATACACCGCAAAATTATGAGTATATCCGACTGGAGAATATTACAGGCTCTGTGGTCAATTTCTTGTTTGCCCAGCCTTGGACACAATTTTTTGATTTGAAAGATAGAAAAGATATTCCTTTTTCTTATTCAAGCCATGTTACCATGCGTGATATTCGGTTGGACTGTGATGTACTTTTTGCAGTCAAGAAGGACGAGACACAGTATAAACTGTCGGATTTTCTGTTTGAGAATCTCGAAATTACGGCACGCAAATCGGGGACTATCCAAAAGGGATACATTCATGGACTGCAACTTCGGAATGTGGTAGTAAATGGTGTACGTTTAAAATAGAAAAAAGCTGGCAGAGCAATTTTCTGCCAGCTTTTTAAAATTATGTTAGTTTATATTCATCCGGATAGTAAACAAAGTCGATAACAGCTCTTTCGTATTCAAACAGTTCTTCAGGCTTGAAGAATCGTTCTATTTCTTCGATAGCCGTTTTGGGTGAATCGGAGGTGTGGATGATGTTTTCCTGTGAACTTACACAATAGTCACCTCGAATAGTCCCCGGAACTGCTACACGACCATTGGTAGCTCCTGTCATGGAACGTACCACCTGAATGGCATCGACTCCTTCATAACAGCATACGATAACCGGGCAGGCCATCATGGATGCTTTTACACGAGAAAAGAACGGTTTCCCGGCCAGGTGTGCATAATGTTCATTGAGCAGGTCTTCGGTAAGCTGCATCATTTTCATGCCCGCCAAGCGCAAGCCTTTACGTTCAAATCTATGGGTTATTTCTCCAATAAGTCCGCGTTGTACGGTACTTGGTTTTAGAATCACTAATGTTTTTTCGAGACTCATAGTTCGTTTATATTAAGGTGATACAAAGATTCATTGCGCTCAAATATACGAAAAAAAGAATATGAGCCCTAAAAACGGGTGGATTTTTATTTCGAATCCAGTGGGATTATTCCAAGGTTAATGGCTTTTAGAACAAGATCTACCGCATTTCTTGCTTCCAGTTTACTCATGAGACTTTTCCGGTGTGTTTCAATCGTATTGTTGGAAACATGAAGTAAATCTGCAATCTCTCTTGTGTTGAATCCTTTGGCAATGGCTTGCAATACTTCCATCTCTCTTAGCGTGAGCTGTTCCTTGATTTGTTCCTCTGTTTGCATCCGGTTTAAAATCGTTTTGAACCGTTTACAAAGATATTGTCCTCCTTTCAAAATAGTCTGGATGGCCAGTGTCAGTTCGTTAATATCTGCCGACTTTAGTATAGCTCCGCTGATGGATGCTTTGGTAAGCCTTTTGAGTATCCATATTTCTTCGTGCATGGTATTAACCAAGATGCGTGCTTCCGGATGTTTTTGCAGAATCTTGTCTATCAGTTCAAATCCGTTGGTATCCGGAAGTTCCACATCAAGCAGATAAATGTCAAATGGCTGCATGTCTATCAGGAGCATCGCTTCAGCGCCCGATGAGGCGGTATATACCTTTTCTATTTCAGGCATTTGGGAAACCACATGCTTGATGCCTTGCAGTATGAGGGTATGGTCATCGACTAATAGTATTTTGGCTTTTTGACTTGTCATTTTGTCGCATTTTTATACTGCAAAGAAAAAAAGATTCATCGAGAAGATTTTCACTGAAAACCGTGATTTTTTCAATGAAGAAATGTATGAATATGGATATTTACTCCTGTATCGTCTTTTTCTATCTTGTAATTCCCTCCAATGGTTTTTAATCGGTCGTTGATGGTACGTAGGCCGATTCCTTTGGATGAATCGGCATGCGGATTCCAGTCTCCGTCATAATGCAGGTGAATGACAAGTTGGGTGTCTTCTTTTTTTAGTTGAATGTGAATCTGCTTTGCCTGAGTATGTTTTAAGATGTTTCCGATGGTTTCCTGCATGATGCGGTAGATTTCATATCCTATGTGTTCCGGAATAGTGGTCCAGTCTGTGTGGGCGTGGGGAGCATAGGATATGTTCACTCCTGATACTTCCTGCATTTTCGCAAAATAGTCGGCCAGCATTTCGTTCAAATCAGTAAACTGGAAATTAGGTGGCATCAATTCGTGCGAGATGGCTCTTACGCCATTGCGTATTTCTTCCAGCGTCTGAATGGTAGTTGTCTTTTGTTCTTCGGAAGAAATATGCTGCTGTATTTGGAGTATGGCTCCTAACAGGTCGTTGCAAACTCCATCGTGTAAATCCTTGGCAAGCCGTTTACGTTCATTTTCCAGGCCTTCAATGTACTGACGTGCAGCTATCAGTTCGGTCTCTTTCTTCTGTACTTTCCGTTTATGCAGCAGGATGGAGATGGCAATTAAAAGCAGTCCGATAACCGTAAGGTAGTAGACGGTATGGCGCAGGCGGGTTTCTTTCTCTTGTGCCTGATTTCTTTCCAGAAGAGCAATCTTCAATTCCTTGTCGCTATTTCTTAATTTTTCATTCAGCTCCGACAGCTCATTTTTTATTTTTCCATCGAAAACGGAATCTTTATAAATACATGCTTCCTGCATGCAGTGGAATGCTTTCTGATAGTTGCCCAGCCCTTCGTAATTACGTGCCATCAAAATATGATACTTGTCGTATGGAAGTTGCGTTTGAATCAACGACTTGTTTGTCAGGATATCGAGACTTTTCTGAAATTCTCCAATCCAGTTGTACAGGCTGGCTTGAGTGCCATAAAATTCAAGTGCTGTCGGACTGTTTTCCGGAATCTGATGGATCAGTTCTTCTCCTTTTTTCAGAAAAATTCTGACAGAATCTTTTTTATTCCACAATTGGTAGGTACTTAGTAAGGGGCTTAGAGAACTCATGGCAAGTAGGGGATATTCTATCTCTAATGCTTTTTGGACATTTCTTTTTAGAATCTGACTGGCTTCTGCATATTTCCCCATGTTGCAATAGCATCCGCCGATAAGCGTGTTGGCATATAATTCCATTAATGTGTCTTTTGCCTTTCGGGCATAGTCTGCCGCTAACTTTCCTTGTTCCAAGGCCTCTTCATAGCGTTTGTTGAGATGGTAAAGTACGCCAATATTGTAATAAGTGGAGGCGATGTCTTCGTATTTTTCTGTTTTCTTACAGAAATCGAGCGCGCGATTATAGTGATATACGGCTGAATCGAACATGCCTAATTTACGGTAGCAAACGCCAATGGAAGATTCTACGACTCCTTCCAGATCGTATCTTCGTTCTTTGAGCTTGGGGGCATGTGCGGCTACTGTCTTGAATGTTTCTTTGGCTTGTTCTAACTTTCCCTCCATGAAAAGATAGTTGGCCAATGAGTTGAGCAGTTGCAGGTAGCCTTCTTCCTCAAAGGCAGGTTGCGGGTAAAGAGAGAGTCCCTTTTGTATATAATGGTAGGATGAATCGTGGTCCAGAGTTTCATATTCTGCACCCAGGAATTGATATAATTCAATTAATTTTTCTTTGGAAGAGGGTTCTCGTTCGGCTTGTCGTATTTCCTGTTTTAGACTGTCGATTACCGTATTTCCTGCTTGTACTGACAGGAAAACTGTAAGGCTCAAGAAGATGCCAAGTAAAAGGATATGCTTTTTCATGTAATGTATTTTTGTGATTTTGACAAAATAATTCCTTTTTGTGGAATATACAAATTTCAGAGGAAAATATCTTGGATTTTGACTGAAATGATTGAATGATATGACATTGTGAGCTGGGTTATCCGCTTCAGAATTGGTAGAAATAGGCGGTCAGTTCCCTTTTGTATTTTTGTGAGATACAGAGTTCATTGATATGATGAAAAGGAGGATACATGATGCAGTGGTTGTTTTGTATCATGCACAGATACTGTATGTTGATGATATAGGATTGATGGATTTGTATAAATCGGTCATTATATGCACATAAATTTTTCGCGCGCAGGTTTTCTTTTAGCCGGACAAAGGAGCCGTCGGTTAATGCTATCTCCCAACTCTTTTTGGTTGAGATGTATTTGAAATAACCGATGTGGTTGGAGTGTAGGACACGCAGGTTTCCCATTAAGGTTTGAATAAGCAGAGGTTTCCCCAATCTTATGTCGGAAAGTTGCTTAAGACGTTCTAAGGCTATTTTGTATCGTTGTATTTCTGTCATTTCCATCTTTCCTGTGTTTTCTATTCCTTTAGGGCCAAATATAGTCTGTCTTATGAGGAAGGGAAACACGGAAAACCGTGATTTTTGTATAAAAGTAAAAAAGCCGCCTCGCAATGCAAGACGGCTCTTTGTTACAGTGTGTTTGTTCTATCTTGAGGTATTGATATTGGCAGACGGGCGGAAGTCGAACATCAGGTTCAAATGTAATCCTTCATCCCCTTGTTTAATGCGGATATTTCCAGGTTGGCTGTTGGGGCCTTGTTGCTCGATGGGTTTGAAGGAGCAAATAGCCGGTATGTCAAGCAAGAAAGATATATCACCCTCAGGGAATTGCGGCATAGTTCTTCTGACACGTCCTACGGGTTCTTCCGGCGTAAAGATGTGATAGAAGATTCCATCGTTTCTTGAATAAACAGTAAACGGTGTTTTGTCGCTTTCCAGTGTAGCCCAGTACATGTGGGCATGATATCCTTTAAATTCTGGATAAATCAGATTTTCAAAACTTTCTCCTGTAATGGTATTGTTGTAATCTTTATGCCAGATGTTATAGTTGGTACCAGGGATACGGTTCTTCCATACACGATAGGGACCACGTCCCAGCCATTTCATGCCGGTACAGTTTGCTTCCGGGTAAGAGAAGGTCAATCCGAGGTTGTATACCTTGGTATCCATAAAGGCATCGTCAAATCCTCCTCCTCCGGATGCGCGGTTCAGTAGGATGGCATCCATATAAAGCAGTCCTTGATCGGTCAGACGCCAGACAATGGAGTCGGCTGCTCCTTTATATTTGGCACAGAATATAGCTTCTTCTTGTGTCTCACGCACGTAACTGAGTGAAGGCTCATAGCGCATTTTCATTCCTACAGCTACCGGACCGTCCTTGAACGGAACCTCTGTTTCTCCTGCTTTTACTTGCTTGATGATACCGGTAGTGGCATCAAACGTTACACTTACCTTCGCACTGTTCAGTACGATGTGGCTGGCATTGCGTGAGGCGGTAGCTTTGGGAAGTGCTTCCAGGGTCATGGGTGATTGTGCCATCTTATGGTCAAAATATTGTTTTACCAGGCGGATGGGGTAGCTCCAGTTGCAGATGCTATGTCCATTTTTATCGAAAGCTTCCAGTTCCAGTACATCACCTTCATGGAAGTTGTCCGGAAGGTCGAAATGGGCTGTGCCGGTTTCTCCTGGCTGGATAGCAGGGAGAGTAACTTCTCCGTGGCTTAATTCAATGGATTGTGTTACACCTTTCAATGGAGTGTCACATGACAATACTTTGTATGTCATTTTGCATTCCTTCAGATTCGTGTAAGTATATTCGTTGGTAACCAGGAAATTACCGTTAAAATGAGAGGTGATGAGTAGTGGTTTCAGCTGGATGGGTGACCATTGGGCACGGATGGCATAGAAGCTGCCTTCTTTTTCACGGCGAGGACCAACTACTCCATCAGGTGCATTCGATTTGTCAGAATCCAGAATACCTCCTTTGTCACTCCGTTTGGGAGCTTCATCGCAGAATACCCAGATAAATCCTCCGGCAAATAGCGGGTTCGTATTCCAGCGATCCCAGAAATCCCGTAATCCGGCACCTCCTCCTTGGTCGTACATGGCATGCATGAATTCTGTAGGCATAAAGACCTTATAGCCATTGGTAAATCGGGCTACTCCTGTCAGATAAGCCGGATAATGGTGCGTATCCAGGTCGTTAAAGTCGGCCCATGGGTGGACTACATGCCGTTTTTGAAGCTTGTCGTATTGAGCAAATAGTTTATCCAGTTGATAATTCCATCCTCCTTCATTTCCATTACTCCAGATGATGATGGACGGATGATTGACATCGCGCTGTACCATCTCTTTCACCAGTTTGCTACCCACTTTTTCGTCGTAGCAATTCTGCCATCCTGCCAGTTCATCCATGTATACGATACCCAGTGAATCGCACATATCCAGGAAATGTTCGTCGGGGGCATAGTGCGATCTTACCGCGTTCATGTTCATTTCCTTGATGAGAAGTGCGTCCTGACGACTCATGGCTGCACTGGTGGCTCTTCCTCCGTCTACGGAGAATGAATGGCGGTTAATACCTTTTACGACGAGTTTGGTTCCGTTCAGATATACTCCGTCTTGTGGGAAAAACTCGACGGTACGGAAGCCGATTCTGGTTTCACGTGTCTGAATCACCTTTCCTTCCGGTGATTTCAACTCCAGACGAGCTACATACAGGTTAGGATCTTCTGTGGACCAGGTTTGAATGTCTGCCCATTGTCCTTCTATCTGTTGTTCCTTGCCGGAATCTGTAATTTTCTTGGAAAGTGCAGATTGTCCCGTATTTGTCAGGGCAGTCTTTCCGTCTTTCAGGCCTCGTACCGATACGTGAAGTTCATATCCTTTCGCATCGCCATACATTTCACATGAAGCTTGAAATTTGCCATGCTGGTCGGCATTAAGTACAAAGTGTTCAATGTGTACCTGTGGAACAACTTCCAGCCATACCGGACGATAAATTCCTCCATAAAGCCACCAGTCAGCTTTACGTTCTGCGGCGTTGATGGATGAATTAGCAGATTCCTTAGCGACTTTTACTTCAAGTGTATTTTTCTTTCCGAGGGTGAGTAAGTCGGTGATGTCATAACAAAAACGGTTGAATCCGCCCTGATGCATTTCTCCGGCCAGTTTGCCGTTGATTAAGACTTCCGTATCGGTCATGACTCCGTCAAAATAAATTTTTACCCGCTGGCCGCTCCATGATTTGGGAGCCTCGAATTTGTGGCGATAAATACCTGTTTCATCACTTGGTTTGGCACCTTTGATGGTATACCATCGTCCGTAAGTATATTCTCCAAATCCTTGCAGTTCCCAGTTGCAGGGAACTTCTATCTTTTTCCATTTGCCGCTGTTTTGTCCTTTTGAGCAGAGAAAGTCCCATGTCACGGTATTGTCAATACCGGTTCCTGAAAGATAAATTCGTTCCGGATGTGGGGCTTGCGCTTGCAAATGCAAGCCAGGCACGTTGCAGAAAAGGCTGGCAAGTAGGGTCAGTCTGATAAAGTTGTTTTTCATATCCGTGTTTATTGATTTGTTTTCTACAAAGATACGCACCTTCATGAAATGAATGAATGGAATAATGTACATCTTGCTCGGAAGATTGTGTATCAGGCGTACAAAAATCCATGAATCTGTACATTCCTATAGTTGTAAGGGCTGTATAACTTTTATCTTTGCAAGTATGAAACCTAATTTGTAATTCCATGAAAAAGAACAGCATCTTATTATTTCTTTTGTGCTCTGCGATGGGGGCGGCTGCACAAAACTGGCCGGAGGTGAGACCTGAAGCACGTCCCGGCAGCCGCTGGTGGTGGTTAGGAAGTGCCGTCGATAAAGATAATCTGAATTATAACCTGAAGGAATATGGGAAAGCCGGGCTGGGAAGTCTGGAGGTTACGCCTATTTATGGGGTAAAGGGAAATGAATCTCATAATATCCGCTTTCTGTCACCCGAATGGATGGAAATGTTCCGTTATACGCAGGAGGTGGGTAAGATGAACGGGATAGACATTGATATGAATACCGGAACAGGATGGCCTTTCGGAGGCCCCGAGGTATCTCTCTCACAAGCAGCAGCAAAAGCTATTTTTGAATGTTATGAGGTAAAGGGAGGTGAATCGGTAAAGTTGGAAATCGACATTCGTGATACTAAAGAAGAGAAACAGCGGGATGTGGCTTACCTGGATTGTCTGATGGCTTATGGGGCAGACGGAAAAGTGGTGAATCTGACCAGGAAAGTTAAAGACGGATATTTACAGTGGGATGCTCCGACAGGAGACTGGAAGCTGGTGGCATTGTTTGTGGGACGGACTTTTCAGAAAGTAAAGCGTGCGGCTCCCGGGGGAGAAGGGTATGTTATGGATCATTTTAGTCCGGTGGCCGTAAAATCTTACTTTGAGAAGTTTGATAAGGCTTTCAAGACAAACAAGGTCAACTTTCCCCGTACCTTCTTCAATGATTCGTATGAGGTGTACGGAGCCGATTGGACTCCTGCTTTCTTGAAAGAATTTGCCGCACGTCGTGGTTATCGGCTAGAGAATCATTTTCCGGAGTTTATCTCACAGGAACGAACTGAACTGACACGTCGTCTAGTGTCTGATTATAGGGAAACATTGGGAGAACTTCTGGTTGAGAACTTTACGACTGCATGGACCAAATGGGCGCATGGGCATGGAAGTACGACCCGTAATCAGGCACATGGATCTCCTGCCAATCTGATTGATACGTATGCTTCGGCGGATATTCCGGAGTGCGAAGGGTTTGGGTTGACTGATTTTCATATTAGGAGATTGAGGCGTGATTCGCTTACACGTCCTAATTTTTCAGATATTTCCATGCTGAAATATGCTTCTTCGGCTGCACATATTGCGGGAAAACCTTACACTTCTTCTGAAACATTCACCTGGTTGACGGAGCATTTTCGTACTTCCCTCTCACAGTGTAAGCCTGATATGGATTTGATGTTTGTGTCGGGTGTTAATCATGCATTTTTTCATGGTACCCCCTATTCTCCGAAAGAAGCAGCCTGGCCTGGTTGGCTATTTTATGCTACGATAAACATGTCGCCCACCAATACGATATGGCGTGACGCGCCGGCTTTCTTTGAGTATATAACTCGTTGTCAGTCTTTTCTTCAATTAGGTAAGCCTGATAATGACTTCCTGGTTTATCTTCCGGTTTATGATATGTGGAATGACATTCCAGGACGTTTTGTTGGCTTTGATATTCACAAGATGGATCAGTATGCGCCGAAGTTTATCAAGACGATACAAACCATTATGGCAGGTGGCTATGATGTAGACTATATTTCTGATTCTTTTATTAAAAGTACATCGTGTCAGGATGGTATGCTGAAGACACGTGGAGGTGCTTGTTATAAAGCACTCATCGTACCTGCAGTAAAATTGATTCCAGTTTCTACCTTAAAGAAGTTGGTCGCATTGGCACGTCAGGGGGCAACTGTAGTATTTGTGGAACATTATCCGGAAGATGTGCCTGGATATGCTTCATTGAAACAGAATCGGGAGCAACTATTTGCATTGCTGGAACAGTTGCCAGGAGAAAAGTCTTTCCGAGGCACACAGGCTTTTAATTTTGGGAAAGGGCGTATCATCGTGGGAAGTGATTACCATGAGACATTAGAGCGTACGGGAGTTCCGGCAGAAGAACTGAAGACACGTTGGGGGGTACAGTTTATCCGGCGTACACATACGGAAGGACATCATTATTTTATTTCCGACTTACAGGCTAACGATGTGGAAGGATGGGTAACATTGAATGTGCCTGAAAAACATATCATGTGTTTTGACCCGATGACGGGTAAACGGGGAATTGCAAAAACGCGCGAGGTGGAAGGAAAAACTCAAGTATATATGCAATTGAAGTCGGGAGAGAGTATCATTCTTCAAACTTTTACTCGTTCCTTGCAAGGAGAGCCTGAATGGAAATATAGGAAGGAAATGGACTATAGTTTGAGTTTGGATCATGGTTGGAAACTGAGATTCGTGGAAAGCTATCCGGCTATTGAAGGGGAGTTTAAAATAGATACGCCTTCTTCATGGACAGAGGTTGCACATCCGGCTGCGAAGATTAACCGGGGTACTGCATTGTATTCATTGGAGTTGGATTTGCCTGAATTATCGGCGGATGACTGGGTTTTGGACCTGGGTGACGTGCGTGAGAGTGCACGTGTGCGTATAAATGGGCAAGAAGCTGGTATAGCCTGGGCTGCTCTCTTCCGTTTAAGCATAGGGCAATTGCTAAAGTCTGGTAAGAATCTCATAGAAGTGGAAGTCACCAACCTTCCGGCAAATAGTATTGCTGAGATGGACCGTCAGGGTAAGCAATGGCGCATTTTTGAGGACATCAATATGGCTAAGCTGAATTACGAGAAAGGTACTTACGGACATTGGGAAACACTTCCTTCCGGGTTGAACGGAATAGTCCGGTTGATACCTGTTAAATATTTATTTTGATTGTCTGGGCTGGATAGATAATTATCCGGCCCAGTTTTCTCTGTCCAGATTGCGATAGCTGATAGCCTCTGCCAAATGTGCTGGACGTATCTCATTACTTCCTTCCAAATCGGCAATGGTACGTGAAACCTTCAGTATGCGGTCGTAGGCACGGGCTGAAAGATTCAGCCGGTTCATGGCATTTCTTAACAGTTCCAGTCCGGCAGCATCCGGCTGTGCGTAGAGATGCAGCAGTTTGGGTGTCATTTGGGCGTTGCTGTAGATTCCCGGTTCGTTTGCAAAACGCTGGGCTTGTATCTGTCGGGCACGGATTACACGTTCGCGGATGCAGGCACTGCTTTCTCCCGGGGTGATCTTGGAGATTTCTTCAAAGGGAACGGGCACAATCTCAATTTGGATGTCAATGCGGTCGAGTAAGGGACCGGAAATCTTGTTAAGGTATCGTTGTACTTGTCCCGGACTACATACACAGTTTCGTGTGGGATGATTGTAGTATCCACATGGGCAAGGGTTCATCGATGCGATTAACTGGAAATTGGCCGGATATTCCAGACTGTACTTTGCTCTTGAAATAGTGATACGATGGTCTTCAAGAGGTTGGCGAAGCACTTCTAGTACACTTCTACTAAATTCTGGAAGTTCATCAAGAAACAGCACTCCATTATGTGCCAGACTGATTTCTCCGGGTTGAGGCGTAGCTCCTCCGCCCACCATGGCTACCTGAGAAATGGTGTGGTGCGGACTGCGGAACGGTCGGGTAGCAATAAGTGAAGAACCCTTTTTTAACTTCCCGGCCACTGAGTGTATTTTGGTCGTTTCCAGGCTTTCTCCTAATGAAAGCGGGGGAAGAATGCTGGGAAGGCGTTTAGCCATCATAGACTTACCACTGCCTGGGGCACCGATGAGCAGTACATTATGTCCGCCTGCAGCTGCAACTTCCAGTGCTCGCTTCACATTTTCCTGTCCCTTTACTTCTGCAAAGTCAAACGGAAAAATAGATTGGTGTTTGTAGAATTCCTCACGCGTGTTGACAATGGTAGGCTGTAAGATTCGTGTGCCGTTCAGAAAATCAATCACTTCTGTAATGCGTTCCACACCATATACATCCAGGTTATTTACGACAGCGGCTTCCGAAGCATTCTGTTGCGGAAGAATAATTCCCTTAAAACCTTGTTGGCGAGCCGCAATGGCGATAGGGAGTGCTCCTTTGATGGGCTGCAGACTTCCGTCCAGGCTTAGTTCCCCAATGATGAGGTAGTCTGCCAAGTGTTCAGAGGAGATTGTTTCATTGGCAGCTAAGATACCGATAGCCAGCGGAAGGTCGTACGAGGCACCTTCTTTCCGGATATCGGCTGGAGCCATGTTGACTACTATTTGTCGTGCAGGAAATTTGTATCCGTTTACTTGCAGAGCGGATACGATACGTTCGTGGCTCTCCTTGACAGCAGAGTCCGGAAGTCCTACCAGGTAAAATTTTATACCGCGTGAACAGTTGACTTCAATTGTCACGATAGTGGCGTCAATGCCTTGTACGGCGGCTCCAAAAAGTTTGACAAGCATTTAAGGTCGTTTTTAAGTTGTGTTTTATTTTTTGTCTTCCGCTATCAAGGCTTCAATCTTGGTCTGTAATGCTTTTCCGTAAAGATTGCTGCCTAAAATCTTCCGGTTTCGGTCTATCAGTATGTTGAATGGAAGACGCTGCACGTTTTGTTGCTTCAGAATCTGATTATTCCATCCTTTATAGTCGCATACCTCAATCCATTGTTCCGTATCTTTCCGGGTATTTTTCTGCCATTCTTCCTTGTTATAATCCAATGAAAAGTTGACAATCCGGAGGTTGTTTTTTGAGAATTTCTCGCATAGAGTATACAAGGAATCTTTTATTTCTATACTTTCCTTATCCCAGCTCGCCCAGAAGTTTATGAGTGAATATTGTTTTTGCGTGCTACTGCTGCTCCAAGACAAATATTCTCCATTTCTTTTCTTTACGGACATGTAGTTTAGGTAGGCCGATGTGTTTTTCCCTTTTTCGGGTAACTTTTGTAAAACTTCGTTCAATACTCTGCAATCTTTCACCTTACCAGTCAGCGGTTCCGCCAGTCGGGCGATGAGGTCTAAGTTCGGATTGGCTGATTGTGAGAAATACCGTTGCAAGATATAAGCTGAAGCAGGTGAAGCTGGATGGCTCTTGATGAAACTTTCAGCTTGCTTGCACACTTGTGCAGAATCCTTCAGCGTAGCTATGCTTTGCAAAAATTCCTGATATTCATTGTTGGCCCCTTCTCCTTTGATTTCCGGATGTGCCAAGCTTCCTTTTATAGAAACCTTCCAGCCCTTTTCTGCAAATATTGGGAATGTTTCACCGGAATCGTTCACCAGACGGAATATATTCAGGGTGTCGGGAGTGAAAGTATAGGTGAACTTACCTTCTCGTGGGTAGATGGTATCCAATTTAGACTCAGGATCGTCGAAAACTACCAGAATCATGTCGGAAGTAATACCTTCCAGTTCCCCTTTGAGCTCAAATTCATCGCTTTGTCTGCATGAATCCAGGCAAAACAACAGATATACAGATAAGAGGAGCAGATATAATTTTTTCATAAACTGTATTTTATTTTTGCGAAAATACATATTTTCATCTTATAATCTTTCATCTTCTCCCGATTCTTTCCCATAAAGGCATAAAAAAACCGGAATCACTTGACACGATTCCGGTTCCTTTTATGTAATTAAGTCAGATTACTTTACTTCGTTTGCATATTTTGCAAATTCGCGGTCGTTCTGAGCTTTAGCAGCCAAAGCAGCATCCTGCTGTTTTACTTTATCCATGCTGCTCTTAACCAAGTCAGCGTTGTTAGTTCTAGCACCTACAACTGCCATCAGGTAGTTAGTGTAAGCGTCCGGATTCTTCACTGCAGACAGAGTAGATTTAGCTTTGTTGTAATCTTTAGCCAAGATCTGAGCCAAAGCAGCTGAGTTGGTCTTAGTGTCACCGAATGCCTGTACAGCGCGGTCATACTGACCTTGTTTGATGTACAAGTTACCCAAAGCTTCGTTAGCTGTGTTAGCACCAGTAGACTTGCTCAAGTAAGTTTCAGCGTTAGCTACGTTACCCTTAGTCAATTCAATCAAACCAAGGTTAGTGTTAACTTCAGCAGCGTTAGCGTTCTTGCTTGCAGCCTGTTTGAAGTAGTTTTCAGCAGTAGCCAAGTCACCGTTAGCATAAGCCATCATACCCAAGTTGTTGTAAGCACGGAAGTCGTTCGGATACAATTCAACAGTTTTCTTATAGATAGCTTCTTTACGAGCGTTGTCGTTAGTCAGAGTTGCAGCATACAGCAATTCATCGTTGCTCAATACTTTAGCGTCAGTATCGAATGCAGCGTTGATTTCTTCGTCGCTACGTCCGATTACATCGTAGTTAGCAGTCAAGCGAGCACGACGCAACTGAGGCAGGATTTCGTCAGCCAAAGTTTTGTAAACTGAAGAAATGTTCTTGATTTCAGTTTCACGCTGTTCTGGATCGCTGTACATAGAAAGAACACGCAAGATCAAGTCTTTATCCTGGATGTTAGATTTAGAAACCAATTCCTGGAATCCGTCCCAGTCCTGAGCAGTGTATTTAGCATCTACTTCAGTTTCAATCTTACCTTTCTTTAACTGCTGGTTCATGTATTTTTCAGTGTTGTTCTGACGGTTTTCAGCCAGAGTAGTATTCAGTTCAACACCACCATCAGGTGAAGCGTAAGCAGAAATTTCGATGTTGTTCAGTTTGTAGTTCTTAGTGTCACCAGCTACAGCTACTACTTGTTTGTGGAATGCTTTCAAGCTGTCAGACTTCAATTCGCTTGCGCGGAGGTTAGCCTGCTGGATCAAGAACATGATCTGAGCTTCTTTAGCCTGCTTGATGATACGCTGGAATGCATCCGGAGCGTAAGCAGCATTAGCAGAGTTTACAGTAGGAAGTTCTGAAGTAGCGATTACACCGTCAGCAATCTTTACAGAAGGGATAGTGTATTCTTTTTTACCTTTCTTAATTTTGAAATCCAGGTAAAGTTCAGATTTAGCCATTTCAGGAACATAGTCGAAAGAGGCTTTCATTGTATAAGTACCACCAGTCTTGTAAGAGATAGTCTGGTCGTTACCTTGTACTTTTTCACCCTGGAATGTAGCTGGCTGACCTTTAGCTTCGCCACCTTCCCATCTCAAAACCGGAGTAACTTCAACTGTTGCGTTTTTCTTGAAGTATTTTTCCGGGAATTTTCCTGTAATAGTTACAGGTACCTTACCACCAATAGCTTCCAACACTTCAGGGTTGGTAGTGAAGTAGTCAGGAGATAATTCGCCCATCTTGCTACATGAAGAGAAAGCAAGGACTAACAATGCCACTAACGGCAAATACAACTTCTTAATCATGATGTTAAATATTTAGTTTGTATAAATGAATAATCTTATTGTTTGATTATTTGGGGCAAAGATAAGAAAAACTCTATTACGTGTTAATCATTATCTGTTTTTTTTTGTAGGTCCGTTCGAAAAAAGCTTAAAAAAACGCATTTCTCTAATTTTTAAGTCGATTTCTAGGGTGATGTTCCAAGATTTCCTGCCGTAATCGGCTGCGGTCAAGGTGGGTATAGATTTCGGTAGTGCCTATGCTTTCATGCCCTAGCATGCACTGTATGGCGCGCAGATTGGCTCCTCCTTCCAGCAGATGGGTAGCGAAGGAATGGCGGAAAGTATGAGGGCTGATGGTTTTCTTCAGTCCGGTTTGTTCTGCCAGTTCTTTGATGATGTGGAACACCATGATGCGTGAAATGTTTTTTCCGAAGCGGCTGATAAATACAAAATCTTCATATCCGGGCTTTATCAGTCCTTCGTTGCGGTCTGGAAAGTACAGTTCCAGTTCGCGTATGGCACGTGAAGAAATGGGAACCAGGCGCTGCTTGCTTCCTTTACCTTCTACTTTGATAAATTTCTCTTTCAGGTAAAGGTCGGACAGTTTAAGATTACATAATTCGGACACACGCAGTCCGCAACTGTATAGGGTTTCCAAAATAGCCCGGTTACGCTGTCCTTCCCGTGTGCTCCGGTCAATGCTGCCGATAAGGGTGTCAATCTCTTCTACCGTCAGTACGTCGGGCAGGTGTTTGCCGATTTGTGGCGATTCCAATAGTTCTGACGGGTCTTGCTGTATGTAGTCTTCAAGCAGAAGAAAACGGAAAAAGGAACGTATTCCAGACAGGATGCGGGCCTGGGAACGTGGGTGAATGCCAATGTCACGTAATCCGGCTGAAAAAGTTTCCAGATTTTCCAAAGTGACATCTGTAAAGTGAATGTTTTCCAGTTCCAAAAAGGCGAACAGCTTGTCCAAATCCGTAAGGTAGGCCTCTACCGTGTTGGCCGAAAGCGACTTTTCTAGTTTCAGGTATTGCTTATACTTTATTATTATGTTTTTTTTATCGGCCTTTTTCATTTCTTTTTCGTATCTTTGTGCCAAATTCTTCTACAAAGTTATTAAAATTCAGCAGAAGTATACAGATGAGAATACAAATAATCAATGGCCCGAACATCAACTTGTTGGGCAAACGGGAGCCTTCCATTTATGGAGCCGAATCTTTTGAAAGTTATTTGGAAAAATTGAAAGAGTGGTATCCATCGGTAGAGTTTGCGTATTACCAGTCGAATGTGGAAGGAGAGCTGATAAATAAAATTCATGAAACAGGCTTTTCGTATGATGGCATTGTGCTGAATGCCGGTGCGTATACTCACACGTCCATAGCCTTGCAGGATGCCATCCGTGCAGTTACGTCTCCAGTCGTGGAGGTACATATTTCCAATGTTCATCGGCGGGAGGAGTTTCGTCACAAATCAATGATTTCCTGTGCATGCCTAGGAGTAATCTGCGGATTCGGACTGAATTCTTATCGTCTGGCAGTAGAATCCATTGTATTAGACAACAACAAATTATAGTATATTTATTATGATGCTTAAACAAACAAAAATCGTTGCGTCCATTTCGGACTTGCGCTGCGAAGTAGATTTTATCAGAGACCTTTTTAATGCAGGTATGAACGTGGTACGTATGAATACCGCACATGCCAGCCGTGAAGGTTTTGAAAAGTTGATTAATAATGTGCGTACCGTTTCTAACCGTATCGGTATTCTGATGGATACCAAAGGTCCGGAAGTACGTACTACGGCCAGTGCAGAAGGCCCGATTGACTTCAAGACAGGTGAAAAAGTTCGTATTGTAGGAAATCCGGAGCAGGAAACTACTCATGAATGTATTGCTGTGACATATCCGGGATTTGTGCACGACCTGTCAGTCGGAGCAGATGTGTTGATGGACGACGGTGAACTGGCACTGAAGGTTATTGATAAGAATGAAGATACTTTGTTCTGTGAAGTACGCAATGATGCTACTTTGGGAAGCCGCAAGAGTGTGAATGTGCCGGGTGTACGCATCAACCTGCCTTCTTTGACTGAAAAAGACCGCAACAATATTTTGTACGCGATTGAAAAAGACATCGATTTCATTGCGCATTCATTTGTCCGTAATCGTCAGGATGTACTTGATATTCGTGAAATCCTGGATGCACACCACAGCGACATTAAGATTATCGCTAAGATTGAGAACCAGGAAGGTGTGGATAACATCGATGAAATTCTGGAAGTAGCCGACGGCGTAATGGTAGCTCGTGGTGACCTGGGTATCGAAGTGCCGCAGGAACGTATTCCGGGTATCCAGCGTATCTTGATTAAGAAATGTATCCTGGCTAAGAAACCGGTAATCGTGGCTACTCAGATGTTACACACCATGATTAACAATCCGCGTCCGACTCGTGCAGAGGTTACTGACATTGCAAATGCCATCTACTATCGTACCGATGCATTGATGCTGAGTGGAGAAACTGCGTATGGTAAATATCCGGTAGAAGCTGTGAAGACTATGGCGAAGATTGCAGCTCAGGCTGAAAAAGACAAGATGGAAGAAAACGATATTCCAATTCCTTTGACTCCGGCAAATACCGATGTAACCAGCTTCCTGGCAAAACAGGCAGTACGCGCTACTAACCTGATGCCTATCCGTGCCATCATTACCGATAGCTTCAGCGGTTTGACTGCCCGCAACCTGGCTGCTTTCCGTGGAAAATATCCGGTATTGGCTATCTGTTATAAGGAAAAGACCATGCGTCACCTGGCATTGTCATACGGTGTAGAAGCTATCTATATGCCGGAAAAAGCCAACGGACAGGAATATTATTTCGCTGCATTGCGTAAGCTGATGGACGACGGTGTGCTGTCAGAAAACGAAATGGTGGCTTATCTGAGCGGTGGTAAACAAGGTACTCATACTTCATTCCTCGAAATCAACCAGGTGGGTGATGTGTTGAAGAGCGGAGATGACTACGTTTTACCCAACCGTAACCGTTACTTGTAATCATGAAAGAGACTGACGCGCTCGATGAATACATTCTTCAGCATATTGATGAAGAGAACGACTACCTGAAAGCGCTGTACCGGGCGACGCACGTAAAACTGTTGCGTCCCCGTATGGCTTCGGGGCATTTGCAAGGTCGTATGCTGAAGATGTTCGTGCAGATGATACGTCCGAAGCAGGTGCTTGAGATAGGTACCTATAGCGGATACTCCGCACTTTGTCTGGCAGAGGGACTGGAGGAAGGAGCTATGCTCCATACTTTTGAAATCAACGACGAGCAGGAAGATTTCACTCGTCCGTGGCTGGAAAATTCACCCTATGCCGATAAAATCAAGTTTTATATCGGTGATGCCCTTGAAATTGTGCCCGGCATGGACATCGTGTTCGACTTGGCATTTGTGGATGGGAACAAGCGTTTCTATGTAGAATATTATGAAATGATTCTGCAAAAGATGCATTCCGGCGGTTATATCATAGCCGACAATACCTTGTGGGACGGACATGTGCTTGAAGAACCGCATCACACGGACACGCAGACCATCGGAATCAAGAAATTCAATGACCTGGTGGCTGCCGATACACGGGTGGAAAAGGTAATCCTGCCCTTGCGTGACGGTCTGACTATCATACGTAAAAAATAAAAAGGTAATATGGAAACAACCAGACAAAACAAGATTGCCCGCCTCATTCAGAAGGAACTGAGCGAAATCTTTCTTTTGCAGACCAAGTCAATGCCTGGTGTGCTGGTTTCGGTCAGCATTGTCCGCATCAGTCCCGATATGAGTTATGCGCGTGTATATCTGAGCGTCTTCCCTTCAGATAGAAGTGAAGAAATCGTGAAGAACATCAATGCCAATATGAAGTCAATTCGTTTTGAGCTGGGAAACCGCGTACGCCATCAGTTGCGCATCATTCCCGAACTGAAGTTCTTCGTGGACGATTCTCTGGATTATGCAGAGAAAATTGACGAACTGTTGAAGAAATAATGTATCTGATATTTTAGTAAATACTCACAGAAGAACATGGAACGTTGCTTCCGGCTTCTGTGGGTTTTTATTTTGTGTTATATATAAATAAGGTATAACGGTGAACTTTCCTTTTTACATAGCCCGGCGATATTTGTTCTCCAAGAAATCACACAATGCCATCAATGTGATTTCCGGTATATCCGTGTGTGGAGTGGCACTGGCCACATTGGCGCTGGTTTGTACGCTTTCCGTGTTCAACGGTTTTCAGGACCTGGTATCTAATTTGTTCACGGCTTTCGATCCGGAGCTGAAAATTGTGCCTGCTACCGGAAAAGTGTTCGACGGCCAGGATAAAGCTATTGCAGCCATCCGGAAAATGCCTGAAGTAGCCTTGGTGTCCGAGTCGTTGGAAGACAATGCTTTGGTGCAGTATCAGGGGCGTCAGGCCATGGCTGTCATAAAAGGAGTGGAAGATAATTTTGAAGAACTGACACCGATTGATACCATTCTTTTCGGAAGAGGAGAGTTGCTGCTGCATGATGAGGTGGTAGATTATGCTATTCCCGGTGTACAGTTATTAGCTACTTTGGGTACCGGCATCCGTTTCCTTGACCCGTTAGAAGTGTATGCTCCCAAGCGAGGGGCTAAGGTGAACATGGCCAATCCGGCAGCTTCCTTTACAGGAGGAAACCTGTTCTCGTCCGGACTGGTGTTTGCCGTAAATCAGGAGAAATACGATGGCTCCTATATCCTTACTTCTTTGAAATTTGCCCGACAATTGTTTCAATACACCACTGAAGTCAGTGCCATCAATCTAAAAATGAAAGAAGGCACCGATATAGATGCCTTTAAGCGTAAACTGGAAAAACACCTGGGCGAACGTTTTCGTGTGTTCGACCGTTACGAACAGCAGGCCGACACGTTCCGCATCATGAAGATAGAGAAATTCATATCCTATCTATTCTTGACCTTCATCCTGATGATAGCCTGCTTCAATGTCATCGGTTCCCTGTCCATGCTCATTATTGATAAGCGTGACGATGTGGTGACGCTTCGTAACTTAGGGGCCAATGACCGGCAGATTGTGCGTATCTTCCTTTTTGAAGGGCGACTGATTTCATTTATCGGAGCCGTGTCGGGTATTGTGTTAGGTGTGCTGCTTTGCTGGTTGCAACAGACTTTCGGACTGATTTCCTTAGGAGCAGCCGGCAGTTTTATTGTCGACGCTTATCCCGTCAGTGTACACTGGGAAGACGTGGCGCTCATTTTCTTTACCGTACTGGCTGTAGGTTTTCTGTCTGTATGGTATCCGGTGCGCTACCTGAGTCGCCGGTTGCTGTCGAAATAGTCTCCGGTGGAAGTATATAAATTTTGTGGGGAGCTTTTCCTTTGCTTCCTAATATCTTGCTTTTTATCCATCCGTTCAGGTCCTTCCAGGCTTTTGATTTCTGAAGTCCGGTCAGCTGACCGTATTCTGTCCTTGTGATGAACGGATGCTGCTTTAGATACTCCATGAGCAGGTGCAGGCGTTCCTCTTCCGTGTATCGGGCGGAACTTTTCTGGAATTTCCATTCTGTCTTGACTCGGGAAAGTTCCTGTCCCCTGCATCTTCGGTTGAAACTCTTGCTTGTGCGAAACCGTACTTTATCGAATCGGATGGTCTGGGCGTGAATTTCGCCTTCGTCGGTTATCTCTTTCCCTGCCTTCAGGTTGGCCACGGCATAGGCCATGTGTCCTATTTCTACGCATTCTCCTCTGGAAATGTAGAAAGATGTCCATTTCTCCACTTCTTCCATTACTCCAATTACGGTTCCTTCCTTGAATCCGGAAGAACGGGCTATCTGCCGGATGATTTCGCTGAAGGGTACAGCTCCTCTGGTTACAAGTTTAGGGTAAAGTTTCGGGCTCTTTTCGCTGTTCTTTGTTCCCGGTACGGGTAAAAAATCATACAATGCTTCCATATCTTTTGAAATATTACAAGTTGTTATTTATGTTTCCGCTGGCTGAACTGTATGTTTCTCCTTGCGGAACCTTATGTTTCTCGTTCGGAAAACGTAGGGTTCCCGTTAGGGAAACATTGTTGTTTCCGGTACAAATATAAAAGGTCACTTAGGGGCTATGTAGACATTTGAGGACATTTGAAGACATTTGAGGATTTTCGAAGACATTTAAAAATATTTGGCTATTCAGAATGTATATTTAGTGAGTAAAAATACGCGTTCTGATGATAATTTATAGATTTATATACTGAAATTCGTTAAAAGTGATAGGTAAAATATATCATGTTATAGTTTTTTATATATCTTTGCGGCTTAGAATTATATAGATAGAGGGACATGAATGTGAATTTATTTTATGTGATTATAGGGGTTGATAATCAAGAATTGGTATTCCGCAATGTAAAATCTCGCGATTCATTCTAGCAATAACTTTCATCGGAATATCAAGGGATTGGCTTTGGTATTCCGTTTCTACTATTTCTCTTTTTTGAGTGTTCATGTAATGAATGCTTGAATAACCGTGCCTGGCTTTGAAAGGTTAGTGAAGCTGGTATGGTGCTGTTTTGTTTAATAAGAACTTTTTATTTAATCATTAATTTATTTTATAACAGGCAAAAGATGAAAAGATTTAGTCTTTGGTTACTCTTTTTTGCTGTGTTGGGTATTCAGTCAGCCTTAGCCCAGTCGTATAGGGTTAAAGGTAATGTCGTGTCGAAGACAGGCGATGAACCGCTGATTGGAGTATCTATCCTGCAAAAAGGAACTACTAATGGAGTGGTTACCGACATTGATGGTAACTATGAGTTGCAGATTCAGGGTGGCGAAGCTACTTTGGTCTTCTCTTATATCGGTATGCAGACGCAGGAGCTGAAAGTGAATTCACATACCGGTGTGCTGAATGTAACAATGTTGGACGATTCACAGATGATTGACGATGTGGTAGTCGTAGCGTATGGTGTACGTAAGAAAGGCACCATTGCCGGTTCTGTGTCGACTGTGAAAAGTGAAAAACTGGAAAATGTACCTACGGCCAGCTTTGATCAGGCATTGCAGGGACAGACTCCGGGATTGACTGTAATGGCCGCTTCTGGTGAGCCTAGCCGTGCGGCTACTTTCCAGATTCGTGGTACTAACTCTATTAACTCTGGAACAACTCCGTTGTTTATCTTGGATGGGGTGCCTGTAGAATCATCAAGTTTTAATTCAATTAACCCTAGTGACATCGAGAGTATCTCTGTGTTGAAAGATGCTTCTTCTACTTCTATTTATGGAGCGCGTGCTGCCAATGGGGTAGTGGTGATTACTACTAAGCGTGGACGCAATGTAGGAGATGCCAATGTCACTTTCCGAGGTCAGTGGGGATTCTCACAGCTGGCTGGAAGCAACTGGGACATGATGAATACGACAGAGCGTATACAGTATGAAAAAGAAATCGGTCTTGACCTCGGTGATGAATATTATGATAAGGTGAAAGGTATAGACGTAAACTGGATGGATGAAGTGTTTAACAACAATGCTCCTACCCAGAGTTATGAGCTTTCTGTAAATGGCGCTACTGATAAGACTAACTATTATGTTTCTGGAGGATTCTTTGATCAGGATGGTATTACTTTCGGTTCTTCTTTCCGTCGTTATAATGTACGTGCCAATGTGGAAAACCGTGCAAAAGAATGGCTGAAATTAGGAACAAGTACCATGCTTGCTTATCAGGAAACCGAGCAGGCTGTGGATGGAGATTATGCAATTTATGCACCTATTTCTGCTTCACACTTTATGTTGCCTTACTGGAATCCTTACAATGAAGACGGTTCTTTGGCCTCTACCAATGATGGAACCTGGAAAGGAAGCGGAGTGAACCCTATTGAGTGGTTGATAAACAATCCGATAAAATATAAGACTTACAAGGTTATTTCATCTGTCTTTGCGGAAGTGACTCCGATTGAGGGACTTACTATTCGTTCGCAGTTTGGTGTAGACTATTCACATGATACTGGTTTCTCAACTTCTACTCCAAGTTATTCTTTGAATGCAGGACTGGGTAGCGCCGGACGTTCATCTTTGGATAATCTGACCCTGACCATTACTAATACGGCTAATTATCACTTCAACCTGAAAAACCGTCATGACTTTAACTTTATGTTGGGACAGGAAGGCGTGAATTATCATTCAGAGAATTTCAATGTAACCACAAGCAAGCAGAACAATGATGCATTGGTTAATCTTTCATCAGGTTCATTTGCTGGTTCATGGGGGGATTCTACTACAGAATATGCATTCTTGTCTTTCTTTGGCCGTGGCGAGTATAACCTGGATGGTAAATATTATGCAGATTTCTCTGTACGTGCAGATGCTTCTTCACGTTTTGGTAAAGATAATCGTTGGGCCGGATTCTGGTCTGTAGGATTGATGTGGGATTTCAAGAAGGAAGAATTCTTTGAAGGTTACGACTGGCTTACCAATGCTCAGTTGACTTTCAGTACAGGTACTTCTGGTAACTCCTCTATTTCTAACTATGAACATCTGGCTTTGGTAACGGGTAGCTCTAACTATTTGGGTGAAACAGGTATCAAACCCTCACAGCGTGGAAATGAGAATCTTACTTGGGAAAAGCTTTGGACTACTAACGTAGGATTGCGTCTGGGCTTTTTTAATCGCGTAAACTTTACGGCAGAGTTCTATAACAAGCTGACTTCTGATATGTTGATGCAGGTACCGGTAAGTTATGCAGACGGAGGTTACGGAGCTTATTGGGATAACGTAGGTGCAATGGTTAACCGTGGTATCGAGCTCTCGGTAGATGCTGACATCATTCGTACAAAAGATTTTACATGGAATGTGTTTGCCAATGCTTCTTACAATAAAAACAAGCTTACGGAACTTTATAACGGAATCGACCAGTATGTAGACAGCAACGTAAACATGTATGCGGTAGGACATGACGTAGCAAACTTCTACATGGTACGTTATGCAGGTGTGAATCCGGCAAACGGAGATGCACTCTGGTATACTAAAGACGGTGAAATAACCAATGTGTTCAGTGAAGAAGACCGTGTGCTGATTGAAGGAAAGAGCTTCATCGCTCCGTGGCAAGGAGGTTTCGGAACAACCCTTTCATGGAAGGGCTTGATGCTTTCTGCACAGTTCAGCTGGATGGCTGACCGTTGGGCGTATAATAATGACCGCATTATGGACGAAAGTAATGGTTTGTATACTTCTTACAACCAGTCAAAACGTTTGCTTTATGACCGCTGGAAAGAACCGGGAGATGTGACAGACATTCCGCGTCATGGAGTTACTCCTCAGTTTGATACCCATTACCTGGAAAATGCTTCTTTCCTGCGTTTGAAGAACCTGATGCTTTCTTACAATCTTCCTCAGAGTGTATTGAAAAGTACGAAATTCTTTAACGGAGCACGTGTATATGTACAAGGACAGAACTTATTGACATTTACTAAGTTCACCGGACTTGACCCGGAATTCTCTGCTAATATATACCGTGCGCAATATCCTATGTCACGTCAGTTTACTTTGGGCGTAGAATTGAATTTTTAAAAGCTGAAGACAACGATGAGAAACTTTAAAATATATTTATTGGGAGTAGCGGCGATGTTGTTCTCTACTTCATGTTTGGACAAGGACCCTACACATGCTATTCTGGCCGATCAATCCATTACTACAGTGGAAGAAGCCAATCAGGCTGTCATGGGAATTTACTCAGACTTTATGAGCCGCTATTTGTATAGCGGTAACTTGACTTTGCTGCCTGACATCCAGTCTGATTTGGTATACGCAGTAAATGGCTATTCCAATGCTTATGGTGATATTTGGCGCTGGAACATCAATCCTACCAATGCGGATATTGAAGCCGTTTACGGCTCACTTTACAAGGTTATCGGCGACTGTAACTTCTTCTTTGAACAAGTGGCTAAATGGGAGAATAACATTGTGGATGATGATGCTTACGAGAAACTGGAAGCTTATAAGGGTGAAGTGCATTTTGCCCGTGCATTGGCTTATTCAGAATTAATTAAATGTTTCTGTAAGGCATACGATCCGGCTACGGCTAAAGATGAACTGGGTGTGGTGCTTGTATCAAGTTATTCTAATCCGGGCGAAATGAAGCGTGCCTCTTTGTATGATTCATATCAGTTTGTTCTGGATGATTTGACAAAAGCATACGATTACATGGAACCGGAGGAAGGCACTACGCTTGTGGCATCTGATTATTATGATTCGCCTTATTTCAATGAATTTACGGTGCAGGCACTGATGGCTCGTGTATATCTCTATATGCAGGATTGGGATAATGCAATTAAGTATTCTTCCGAACTGATTGACAGCGATTTGTATATGCTTTCAAGTGCTACCACAGTCTATACGAACGATATGTCATATTATGACTATATGTGGAAATATGATGCTTCCACTGAGACTATTTGGAAAGTCGGCTTCCTTCCTACATCTTATGGAGGAAAATTGGGACAGGTGTTCTTGAACTTTGATGAAATTAGTTATCGCCCGGATTATGTACCTGGACAAGCAGCACTGAATACGTATGAAGGTAATGACTTGCGTTATGTTTCATTCTTCCAGGATATGCCTACCGGATATGCTCACGGGCTTGTTTGGCCGTTGCTGGTAAAGTATTATGGAAACATGGAGTTTGTTTCCAATTACCGTATTTATCATGTAAATATGCCGAAAGTATTCCGTTTATCAGAACAATATCTGATTCGTGCAGAGGCATATTGCCAGAAAGAAGACTTTGCAAAAGCGTCTGCAGACATTTCTACCTTGCGTCAGGCTCGCTATCAAACGTATGGTTCTGCCACTTTGACTTCAGAAAACTGGCTGGACGAAATTGACAAGGAACGTCTCCGTGAGTTGTTCATGGAAGGATTCCGTTTGCAGGACTTGAAACGTTGGGGTAAAGGTTTTGAACGTAAGCCGCAGGAACAAAGTGTGAGAGATGGAAGCAGCCTGAAAATAGAGGCCGGCAATCCTTTGTTTGTATGGCCGATTCCTCAGCATGAACTTGACTTGCCGGGCTCTGCCATTGAACCGAATGAAAGTAATAAATAACGAAATAATATAAAGGAATAACGATGAAAAGATTTTTCGGAAAATTGGGAATATTTGCCTTTGCTGCCACATTATTTGTTGGATGCAGTGAAGATCGTGTTTCCTATGCGGGTCCTGACTATGTAATGTTCTCAGATTCGTTGCAGACCATTGCCATACAAAGTTCGGATACTTATTATGATATTCCTATATCTGCTACTACGGCATGCGACTATGATCGTACTTACGCCGTAGAGGTAGTCGATAAAGGAAGTAATGCCATTGAAGGATTACATTATGAACTGCAGTCAAACTCGGTTACCATTAAAGCTGGCGAGTTGGCTTCTTCTGTAAAAATCAAAGGTTTTTATGATAACTTTGAAGATATGGACTCTTTGGGTATTAATTTGAGACTGGTTGCGCCACAAGATAAAATCTGGGATATATATGGAGATGAGACGAAAGTGCAGTTGGTAAAGATTTGTCCGTTTGATATTCAGCGTTTTGTAGGATATGCCAAAGTAACGTCTAATTTCTTTGCAGACTATATGCAGAATACAAGTTTCCGCCTGGTGACTGTGGAACAAGATCCGGAAAAGGAAAATGGGGTAATCATTAATGATTTCTTCTTGGATGGAATGGACTTGAAAATCAGTTTTAATACGCAGAAACCACTTGAACCCAAAGTTGAGATGGAAACTCAGGTTGTTACCAAATTATCTGAAGTTACAGGTGGAGCAGTATTGGGTACGGATATGATTTTGGCCGTGCCTTATACTGGAGTAGTTTCATACTTTAATGTATGTCAGGGATTTGCTCTGCTGTATCATACTTTCTATGTAGAAGGATACGAATCAGCTGGTCCGTTAGGTACATACCCGACTGTGGTTGAATGGATTTCTAAGGAGGAGTATGATTATCTGAAGAAACAAGGATATTAACATGTAATGTCAAAAGAATAGACGTATGAAATATATAAACATATTATCAAAAATGTGGCTTATGGCTGTAGCTGTGATGGTTGTGGCTTGTTCTGAGGATGAGGGGGCACCTGTGACTCCTTCTTTCCCAGAAGAAGAGCAAATCCTCTCAGTGAAGGCAGGAGAGTCTGTTGACCTCGTTTTTGAGGCGTCAATGGATTGGAAACTGTATTCTTCAACTTTGTGGTGCAGATTCTCTAATGGAATGACTTCTATTAGCGGACAGGCAGGAAAGCAGACTGTGCAGGTGTCTGTAAATGAAGAAATACTGAGTTATGGAGAAATGCAGGCTGAAATCACTTTGAAACAAGGTGACATGGAAAAAGTTATTGCAAAGTTGACCCGTCAGGGAGAAGGCTTATGGGTGACAGATGCTAATGGGAATTATTTTTCAGAGGAAAACCTAATACCGTTTTTTTATAGGGAAATAGGAAAAGGAGTTGACATTAATTTTACTACTAATTATGATTGGACTGTTGAGGAATATCCCGAATGGTTAGTGGTGAATGAAGCTCCTCTGAAAGGTCTTGGTTTTCGTCCGGGAAATATTTCTGTTACTGTAAAGGATGAGTTTAGTGCTTTTGCTAAAAAAGGTGATATAAAAGTGAAAAGGACAGGAACTGACGATTTTGTTAATATACCAGTGAATTTTTATGGTATTGATAGAGTTAGTTCTGATAAGAATGCTTGGGGAGGATGGACTTTCAATTCTGATGGAGGCAAATATTCTACCTCCAATAGCATGACGGGTGAATCTGATGAGTTTGATGCTCCTTTGGTTATGCAAAATGTATTGGTAAATGGAAATGATTATGAAGTTTTGTATTTTGAAGAGCAAATTGCAAATCAATATGTTTTAGTTGATAATCAAGATGCTTGGATGAGTCTAAAAGTGAATCAACAACAGAATTCTGAGTTAAAAGAAGCTCAATTATCAGTAAAAAACAATGAAGGAAATAGAGAACGATCTGGTGTGGTAATGATTATGCCAAAAGATACATTGGGTTTTATTGGTCGTGATAATTTATTAACCTCTTCCGGAGTTTTTACAGATTGTGCAGACAAATATGTATTGATTGCTATTTCACAAAAAAGTGCTTTCATTACGTCAAGTGATTTTGAAGTGATTTCAGATAGTCAAGAACCTATTATGGTTTTAAAAGTTGATTCTCCTTCCGATGAAGATATCGAATATTGTGGAACTAATAATATTTATAAGGTGCGTTTACAGTCTCATACATCATATTCAACTTTTAAAATTGTTTCTAATGTATATGCCGATTTTGAGGTATATTCATGGCATAATTTATCTCAAGAAGATCCAGTGAAATACCCATCTTGGGGCACTAATGATTTTTGTGATTATATGTCTTCGTATATTTTTGGGAATGGAATAAGCGAAACTAATGGATATGATGAAAAAGGAGATGTATTAAAACCTTTATGCATTGTTGTACGCAAATGGGATGAGCAATCCCAATCTTCTCCAATAGTTGCTGCAATTTTAATTTATAGGGAGTGATATTATGAATAGATTATCTTATTGTAGATTTATTTTTTATATTCTTTGTTTTCTGTTATATGCTTGTACTGATGACAAAGAAGTATTTCAGGCTGATAAGGGTTACGTACAGTTTAAGGTGTACAAGAGTGAGTCTTATGTAAAAAATGAGACCTCTCGTGCAAGTGGAAACGTGCTTGATTCACTTTATGAAGCAAATAAAGTGAAAGTAGTGTTGAGAAGCAATGATTATGACTTCTCTCAGACACTTATGTTGCATGCTTATGATGAGCAAAGCGCAGAGTATGGTTTGCGTAGTGATAAACTGGAACTGCAGACCGGTGAATATACAGTAGTAGGATTTTATCTTTATGATAGAGCAGAGAAAGAACCTATTTTTGCCGGTATTCCATCTGAAAAAACAACCTTTACAATTGTAAGTGGTGGGCTTGTTGTGCAGGATTTGCTGGTGGATGCAATAGGAAGAGGCTTGGTTAAGTTTGAACTGATTAAAAATATCCAATCTCGTGGTGCAAGTGATTCCGACCCCTATCCGTTTAGCGATATTAATAAGGTGGATATTAAGATTCAGAACATGGATACCAAAAAGACGCAAGAGTTTAAGTCTTTGAAGGTAACTTATGTAGAAGATTTTGATGACCGGGGTATAGGCTATCGTACTTCTGTCGGAAGAATTGATACGCTTGTTACAGCTGAGGCTGGAAATTACAAGATTCTTTCGTATGCTGCATATAATCGTACGGAACTTCTGCAATATTTTAATGATGAAGTATTGGGTGAGGCTACCTTTACGGTGACAGATAACAAGCAGACAGATGCAAAGGTGCCTGTTACTATTATGGAAACAGCTGCAAACATAAAAGATTATTATAATCTTCGTACTTTGTGGGAGGAGCTGGGAGGCCCAAACTGGTCTTATGTAGGCGAAAGCTATCCGAAAGGAACCAACTGGGATTTTGATAATAAAGATATAGACATGTGGGGTGACCAGCCGGGAGTAAGCCTTGACAAGAATGGCCGTGTTATTGGTTTGTCTATTGGCGATTTTAATCCGACAGGAATTGTGCCTGCAGTGATTGGTGAGTTTGAAGAACTTCAAAGTCTGGCTTTAGGTACACACAATGATAAATTGCGTCCGGGAGAAAACCCACTGGCTGATTTAAAGGGTGGTTTGACTCCTGCTGTGCTTGAAAAGCTACGTTCTGATTATATGGATAACTTTGCATTGCGCGACTCCAGACAGGACTGGGACGTGCAGATGCAGCGTTGTATGGTAGAGGCTGGACAGCCGGCCATTAAAAAATCGATTGTACAGCCCAAGGATATAATCCATGGTGACTTGACCAACGGTATTACGGGGATTGATAAGGCAATTGGAAACCTGAAGAAACTTGAAGTATTGTATATAGCCAACTCACCTATTACTAGCTTGCCTGAGTCATTAGGTGATTTGAAAAGTTGCACAGACCTTGAAATTTACAACTGCCCACGCTTGACAGCTTTCCCTGATCAGTTGGCTGAAATGGAGAACCTGACTCAGCTGAATATGGCAATGAATCCTCAGTTAGCGGCAGCGTTCCCAGAAGGAATTAAAACATTGGCAGAGGGTAAAGCCGGTGAATCTTTACAGATTCTATATTTAGGTTATAATAATATTGCATCTTTACCTACAGAAGTCTCTAAGATGAAGACGTTGGGTAAGATTGATTTGATATACAATAAGTTGACAGCTCTTCCTGCTTTTGGAAAGGATGTGAACTTGGTTCAGGGTACTTTTGATTATAATGAGATTGCACGTATCGAAAAAGATGCGGATGGATACTTTTGTGGTATGGATGATGTGGAATCACTGTCTTTCTCACATAATGAACTGACAGAATTTCCGGATATATTTGATGCCAAGTCAATTTACATAATGGCTTCCATTGACTTCTCTTATAATGAGATTACAGAAGTAACGACAGATAAGGGTATCAATACGAATAATTTGTCTTTGGCTGGTAATGCATTGAAAACCTTCCCGAAAGACTTGTTCACGTCCGGATCTCCTTTGACCGTGTTGAATCTTAGCGGGAACCAAATCGAGGAGATTACGAATGATGACATTAAGGGTGAAAAAACGTATATGATGACAAGTCTTGACCTGTCGAACAATCGTTTGAAGAAATTACCGGATGATATGAATGGAACATATATGCCGCATTTGTATGGTATTGATATAAGTGGAAATCAGTTCTCGGCATTCCCATGGGGATTGGCAAATATTTCTTATCTGAACACGTTGATTATGCGTAACCAGCGTGATGATGACGGTAACCGAGTATATAAGGAATGGCCTACAAATATTGGTAACCATAAAGGCTTGCGTGCATTGCTTTTAGGTGGAAATGATATTGGAAAGGTTCCCGAAACGGAAAGACTTTCGTACCTCATTAATACGCTGGATGTAAGTGATAACCCAAGTATCGTTCTGAATGTATCGTCTGTTTGTCCTTATATCAAGGCTGGTATGTATCTGCTGATTTATGATACAACACAAGATATTCGTGGATGTGATTATCTGACTTTGGAATAATTTAACGAGTAACGTATGAAAAGATTTTTAAATATTATAATGGTTATTTCGGCCTGCATGGTATTGGCTGTTTCCTGTAAGGAAGAAGACAATGTCGTGTCTGAATTCTCTATCGACAAGACGGAGATTGCTGTCGGGGCTGATGGAGGCAGCGAACTGCTGGAAATAAAAGGCAATGTGAAATGGCAGGGTACTTCTGAATCTTCCTGGTTGAAATTCAGTCCTTCCAATGGAGAAGGAGCTGCTACTTGTGAAGTTCTGGTAGACTCGTCTGTAGTGGCTGAACCACGTGAAGGAGTTATCACTTTTATGGCAGCAGGCCAGACCACTGCAACTACAGTGAAAGTAATGCAGATGGGGTATGCAAAAGGTATTTTTGTAAGTGAAGAAGACAGAACCATCTCTTTGGAAAACTCTGCGAAACTGGAGGAGCGTTTCTTTGAGGTTACAATGATGGCCAATGTGAATTTTGATGTAAGGGTCAATAATTTGCCAGATGAAGATGGAACCGTTTCAGACAAGGAATGGCTGAAGTACAAGAAAGAAACGCCTAATTATGATTATGGAGACCGTCCACGCTTGTTGAAACTGCATTTTGACTGGGATGTCAACATGGCTGAGAAGGCTCGTACTGCAGAGGTAATTATTACTCCGCATGAAACGTCTGATACTGAGGGGGATGGTTCAATAAAACTGGTTGTTACTCAGAAACCTGCTCCGGTAATTACGGATGACCGTGCCGGAGACTCTTTGGCTCTTCTTTCCATATATAGTAGCATGAATGGTATTTTTACTTGGGATGCCAGTGAAAACATGAGATACTGGAAAGGTGTAGAACTTTGGGAAGCTACTGATAAGTATATTAAGTTAAATCCAGATAGAACGATTGATTATTCCGCTCCTGTCCCTAAAGAATTGATTGGCCGTTTGAAATCTGTAGAATTTATTGCGTTTGAAACAAAGAAATCACTTCCTTATCAGGTGAAATATCTTAAAACTGCTGAATCAATTACATTCTCAGGAAACTCGAATACATTCCTCAAGGATATCGTATTGGGAAATGAGATTTGTGAACTGGTGAAATATGGAAATCTGCGTAATTTAGCGATATGCGCTTATGGTCTGGTGGGATTGCCGGAAAACTTTACCGAGTTGGGTAATACGCTTATCTCTTTGGACTTGGGCAGCAATAACTTTGAAGTGATGGGCGAAGCTGGAACCACAATAGACGGCGTGAAGGTTATCGGTATCGAAAGTATTACGCAGGACCATTTCCCTTATTTGCGCAAATTGGATTTGACAAAGATAAATCGTTATGATACGACAAAAGATCTTTCAGCCTATAAAGGAAAAGATGATAAACTTGGTTTCCGTTGGACTACTGGTTATGGTGGAGATGGATTCCCTGGACCGTCAGATGGATATAATAATACTTATTTTAAGAAGTTGTTGCAATGGGAAAATCTGGAATATCTGTCATTGTCTTTAAATATGCTGGATGGAGAATTGCCTTCGGATCAGGATTTGTTGAATTTAGGTATTAAAGCTTATACACAAATTGATATTGATAATGCAGCCAATAAAGATACAATTGAAGACGCTAAGAAGTATTTGATTGGTGCTCCAAAAGTTTGGCCAAGAATGAAGAAGCTTTCTTTAAACCTGAACTTCATGAACGGAAAACTACCTGACTGGATATTATATCATCCGTACCTGAGCTTCTGGGATCCGTTTACCATGATTTTCCAGCAGGAACTTAGTACAACGTCTTCAAAGGCTAAAAATACAAAGGGTGAGGTTATTACAAAGTTCAGTAATGAGCCTACAAACTTGAGTAACTATGGGTTTGAAGATGATGGCATAACGAGAAAGATGAGTTATTATGAGATGTATCCTAAGAGAAAACCTCAGATAACAGATGAATCGGAAGAGGGGAATTGATTTCGTTAAAGTAATTTTTGTGGAATGATATAAAATAGAACTTTGTAAAGCTTTCGGCCTGCAAACCTGTAGGCCGGGGCTTGCATGGCTCGAAAATTAAACGATTAAAAATGAAGAAAAAATATATTTTTGCCGCTCTTGTGAGTGCTATGGGGTTGTTCTCCTGCTCTGATTCTGAAACGTTTTTAGAATCTGGAGTGCAAGAGAATATAGTGGCCCCTATATCTGGTTTGGCTGATGAGGCAGTGGAAGGTGAACTTCTCATCAAGTTTAAGCCGGAAGTGGAAGAGGTGCTTGAAAAAGCTCAGATTTTAAGTCGTAGCGGGGTACAGACTCGTTCGAGTATTCCTTCGGTAGATGAAATCCTAGATATTGCCGGAGCATATACCTTTGAACGTGTTTTCCCTGTAGACAAACGTCATGAAGAACGTACCCGTAAAAATGGTTTGCATTTGTGGTATGTGGTGAAGTTTGATAAAGATATGGACTTGAATAAGGTGGCTTTGGATATGTCTAAGCTTTCGGAAGTGGCAACCGTGGAATATAACCAGGTGATAAAGAGAGGTTATGATACCACCAAGAAAGCGAAGGGTTTAAACAGGGCTACAAGAGAAGCCATTCAAACATTAGGCAGCCAGACCCAGACTGAAAATATGAAACTTCAGTGGGGTATAGGAAATGATGGAAGTGTAGTTACAGGTGCTGTTACCGGATACGATGTAAATTGTGTACCGGCCTGGGAAAAATGCCAGGGTGACCCTTCTATTATTGTGGCCGTAGTGGACGAAGGGGTGATGTATAACCATGAAGACTTAGCCAATAATATGTGGATTAATCCAGCAGAAACATTTGGTTCTGATGAAGATGCAGATGGCAATGGATATGCTGGTGACAAATATGGTTATAATTTTGTTGCAGGGAATGGTCATATTTCATATACTCAAACGGGAGATACGGGACATGCGACCCACGTGGCTGGAGTAATTGCTGCAGATAACAATGGGATCGGTATTCGAGGTATTGCTGGAGGGGATGGAACTCCTAAAACTGGTGTGAAAATAATGTCTTGCCAGATTTTTAGTGGAGAAGGGGCTTCTTCTGTACTGAATCAAGCTAAGGCCATTAAGTATGCAGCAGATAATGGGGCTGTTATTCTTCAGTGTAGTTGGTCGGCAGCTTCTGGACGTATCAATCCATTGATGGGTACTCCTGGTTTTACATCGGATGAGGAATGGTCTAACTCGGTGGTACTTCAGAAAGAAGCGTTAGAATATTTTATTCATAATGCGGGTGATCCGAATGGGGTGATTGATGGAGGTATTGCCATATTTGCAGCAGGTAATGAATATGCTCCTATGGTCAGCTACCCGGGAGCGTATGGTGACTTTATTTGTGTTACTGCACTTGATCCGGCAGGAAAACCTTCTTGTTATACGAATTATGTCAGCCCGAGTGGAAGCAAGAACCTGATTGCAGCTCCTGGTGGTGATGCGAATGCCTTTAAGGATGAAAAGGCTTCTATCCTTTCTACTATGCCGAATTCAGCTATTGAGGGTTCTGACCTTACCGCAAGCCAAAGTGGATATGGTTATATGGATGGGACTTCAATGGCTTGTCCGCATGTATCGGGGGTAGCAGCTTTAGGTTTGTCGTATGCAGCAAAATTGCGTAAGCATTATCGTGCGTCGGATTTTAAAGATTTGCTGCTGGCGTCGGTGAGAGATTTGAGTGGCAATCTCTCAGATGAGAAGAGTTATTGGGAAAATTGGGGAAGTGTAGGTGAGGCTGCTCCTCATTTGAGAATGAACTTACCGGCTTATAGAGGTAATATAGGAGGCTTAATCGATGCACAGGCTGTGCTGGCCAATATTGATGGCAGTAATTTTGGTGCCCAGCCAATGCGTGTACCTAACGTGTACGTAGCACTTGACGCCACAGAAACGGTGAATTTGAACAGAATCTATGCGGATAATGTGACAGCTACGGAATTTAATGTCGTGGATAGCAGTATTGCGGCTGTATCGTTGGATAATAATCAGCTGAAGGTAAAAGGTACCAAAGTTGGAACCACTAAAGCTTCTGTGACCAATAGCGATGGCAAGACACAAGAATTTGTGATTACGGTGCGTAAGGCTACTGGAAATGGATGGATGTAATCTTGTTTGATTTTTATGAGAACTGTAATTATCTGGATGTTCATATTACTTTCTGTGCCTTTTTTGATGGCACAGAAAGTTTTCTCCCAAAAAGAACTGGATGCCGTATTGAATCCTGTATTGATGGAGCATGCGGAAGAAATGCTTCGCTTTGAACGTATGGAGATAAATGCAGGAACTCTGTCTGAGGATGACAAGCCGCAAGTTTTTACTTTTACTTGCACGAATGTCGGAAAACAGAAGATAGTAGTCACAAAGATTTCTACTACATGTGGATGTACAAACGCTCATATAGATTCTCCAGTGATAAATCCGGGAGAAAAGGCTGTGATTCAACTGACTTATAATCCGTTCGGACAACCAGGAACTATTTATACCCGGGCATTTGTATATGTAAGCATTTCGGAAAAGAAACCAATTGCTGCATTGACCATTTCAGGAAAGGTTACTCCTTCATCGGCTTTATGGAGAGATTACAGGTATACCATGGGGCATTTAAAAATACGTGCTAAGACAATAAACATGGGAACTGTCACTGCGACTATGCACCGCAGAGTCGAGCGGATAGCTTGCGCTAATGCAGGAAATGAGCCTTTAAAGGTAAGTGCTGTAAAGGGATTTCTTCCAGAATTTTTGAAGTTAAGAACGGAACCGGAGGTTTTAGAACCTGGACAAGAAGGCTTATTGATGGTAGAACTGGATGGAAGAAAACTTTCCGGGCAGAAGGGGAAAAAGTCATTCAATGTTTTACTTGAAGGTGTTTCCGGACGACCATCCGATAGGACAATAAAAATCAATATGGATATAAAATAATAATATTTATAAATAGGAAGATATGGTAAAATTCATATTTAGAATTATGATGTGCATCTCGTTGTTAGCAATGACGACGGCTTGCAGCAAGGATGAAGAAGCTCCAGTGGTATATCAGGAGGTAAATTATGCCACTATGAATGGAACGTGGATGTTGACTGAGTTCAATGGGGCACCTTTACAAGAAGGTCAGTATGTATACATCACTTTTAATAGAAAGGAACATACTTTTGAAATGTATGAAAATATGGGAAGTATGTATTCGCATAAATCTACAGGTTCTTTTGAAATTGAAGAAGATGAAGATTTAGGGTATATTTTGACAGGTGAGTATGATTATTCACATGACCCGTTGAAAGAATACATTGTATCAGAAATGACAGATGAAACAATGAAGTGGACTGTAAAGGATAATGCAGAAGACGTATCTGTATATACACGTTGTGCTGAAATTCCTGAAGATATTCTGAATGGGAGCAGAAGCCTGAAATAATACCTGTTTCCTTTAGAAGGAGAAATTTAAATATCCTGTTGTCAATATGTAGGTTGGCAACAGGATATTTTTGTTTAATATCAGTTCCCAAACCGTGAGGTATCCACTTCCTTCACTTCTTTTTTCTTGTAGCCGCCAAAGCGGTAGCTGAACGAAAGGGTAATGCTCTGCATGTAGCTTTTGGTGTTCATGTCGAGATGTTGCGCACCGTTCCGGACTTTTGTTTTGGGATTCATCGTATTGAATAGGTCACGTCCTTTCAGTTGAAGCATGGCTTTGTCTTTGGCAAAGGTATAGCGCAAGGCTGCATCTACGAAGGCCACTGGCTGAATGTCGTAACTGCCTTGTATGGATTTTGTTTGTCCGAAAGCGGTAACCTCCATTTTCAGGTTAGGCTGGCGGCATAGCTGGAAGGTATGTGTCCAGTGTCCTACGCCGACCCATTGCTTCTGATTGAAAGGTGCATCGTAATATACACTGGCCTTGTCGTGTTTCAAGGTAGCCTGTAGGGTGAGACGGCTGTCCCACCAGCTTCCTGCCTTGAAAGGGAGAATGGCCGTGAAAGAAAGGTCCTGAGCGTAATCCCAGTTCTGCCAGTTGTAGATGGCTTTCAGACGGTCGGAATCCAGGTAAACGGTCTGCATGAAGTAGTCGGGTGTATAGCTGTAACTTGCCTGAAAAATGTATTTGCTTTTCAGAATGTAGGTCAGGTCGACGTTGTAATCGGTGTAGGGACGAAGGAACGGATTGCCCAGACTTTCGTTGTAACCGTTCAGGTAGCTGGTGGCGCCACTCAGTGTCCAGTAATCGGGATAAGTCTTGTCAGAACTGAAAGACAACTGGAGAATGTGCGAGGCAGACGGCATGTAGTTCAACTGGAGGGTGGGGTAGACAGCCCATTTCCGGTACTCTTGCATCTGGTAGTATTCTATTGTGGCAGAGGCACTCAGGGTCCATTGGGAGTTGAACGGTTTGTCGAATCCGGCGTAGACGTTATAGGTGTATTCACGGATACGGCTGTGCAGGTTGTTGCCTTGCATTTCCGGCAAATCATAGTTTTGAGTGTTCCGGTTGTTGACGTAAGTAAAAGAAGTTCCGTAGTTCAGGGTCCAGTTTTGTGACAGTGTGTGATGCTGGTCGGCATAGATTTTCCAGCGGTCAATGTACTGGTCGGAACAGCTTATGAAGCGGGTTTCTACCTCTTCCGGACTACGGTCGAAAAAGTCTTGTGTATCGGTCGAGGTAAAATACGTGTAGTCGGCTCCTGCTTGAAATCCGAATCCGGAGGTATAATACAATGCGGCATTGTGCATCTGGTGGTGAGCCTGAGAATGATTGAATGATTCGGAAATATTCCCGTTGGAATGGCTGTCGCCGGTTTTGTCCGGACTGAACTGGGTGGTATAGGACAAGTTCAGCGAGTTGTCTTTATCAAATTTATACGTCCCTCCGACGCGCAGGGTGTGCGTCAGGCTACGTCCTTCATTGTCCGTCACCTGATTCACGTCATATATCTGCTCCTTCACCGTATGACGGGCGATGAAATCAATGTAGCCACGGGTATAGTTGCTCTGAAGGTTGTACATGAAATCGAGGTCAATTTTAGGAGAAGTATAGGCCAGTGTGACGCCTCCGTTGCCTCCGGCTTCCTTCTGCTGTTTATATTCACCGTTGACTTCTCCTTGCAAGCCTCCTTCGCCGGGTTTATATCCTTTCAGTACAAGGTTGATAGCCGCACCGCGCACGTGGTATTGCGGAGGAGCACTGTACATTACTTCCGCTTTTTCCACGCGCGAGGCCGGCATACCCTTTAAGAGAGTGATGAGTTGTTCGTAGGTCATGGACGAGGGACGTCCGTTCAGCAGCAAACTGACTCTGCCTGCTCCGGCCAGTGTCAGTACATCGTTCTGTTCGATAACGCCCGGAAGTTGTTTGAGGGCTTCGTACGCGTTGGTGACTAGCCGTTGGGAGGTCAGCTGCGGCATGTCATAGGTCAGTCGGCTGCCTTCCACGGTGACCAGCGGGCGTTCGCCTTGTACTACGACTTCCTGAAGTGCGTAGTCTTTCGGTTGCAGTGTAAACGTACCGGCATCAGTCCCTGTGCCTTCTTTCTCCTGCGGTTCATACAGCAGGTGTTGGAACAGCAGACGATAGTGTGCCGGCTGGTGATTCAGCAGGAAAGTACCGTCAGCATTTGTAATGGTAGCTTCTACAAATATGGAATCGGGTGTTTGAAGCACGACCGTAGCCCCGTCAATAGGCTGACGGGAAGGGTCGGTAACTTTGCCTGTGATGATTTGTGCGGTGGCTGTTCCGAGCATCGTACCGAGCAGTAACAAGATGCTCACTAAAAAATACTTTTTCATATCGTTCGTGTCTTTATCTTTCATTATCTTTGACACTGCAAAACTAAAAAGCCCGTTTCGCTTTTTGGGTTAAGGCAAGGTTAACGCTACGTTAACGTCTTTCGTTTACGTGAAGAATATACGCTTATGAAGATGAAACACATTCGCTGGATTGCGGTAGTGGGACTGATTGCGATTGTCGAACTACAGTATGTCTGGCTGGTCAACACTTACAAACTGACCCGTGAGAACGTCATGCGGCAGAGCCATGAGCTTTTTAAGGATGCGGCACTTAAGGAGGCTTTTGATCGGATAGGCCTTTGGAAAGAGTTGCATGGGAAGAAGGATTCCACGTACACGTATCGGTTTGACCTGAATGAGGACGTGGAGGATGACGAAACACAGACTCCAACTCCGGAAACACGTCAGTTTATTGAATCGGCTGTGTTCATCGCCATACAGGAAGGGGTATCGAATACGTTCAAGATGGATGTGTCCTTGCATAATCTGGATTCTATTTATGCCCACATGCTGGATTCGGTCGGTATCTCGGCCAAGGTATCGACTTGTATGACGGATTCGTTAGGTAATGTGTTGCGGGCATCCTCTCCACAGGCAAAACTGGAAGGACAAAAATACTTGAGAACAAGGCTGGTGCCTATTAATAGGGCATATACCCGCTATCTGCAAGGGGTGATTCTGAATCCTTACTGGGTGATTTTCCAGCGTATGACTTTGTTGCTGATTGCCACGGTGCTGATTATGGTACTGGTCATTATCTGTATTGTGTATCAGATTCGTGTCATTATCCGGCAGGACAAGATAGCCAAGGTGAGGGAGGATTTCTCGTATGCCATGATTCACGACATGAAGACTCCGCTGAGCTCCATCCTGATGGGGACGGAGATTCTGGAAAGCGGACGCCTGGACGGACAGCCGGAAAAGAAAGAACGTTATTTTCGTATTGTGAAAGAGGAAGGAGAGCATCTGCTGGCGTTGACCAACAAGGTACTGACGCTTTCCAAACTGGAGAATCATGCATTGAAATTGCAACAGACGGATTGTCTGCTACGCCCGATTCTGGAGGATTTGGCGGAGAAGTATAAGGCAAAAACTGCTAAGCAGGTTGCGTTTGTATGGAACTTGCAGGAAGAAGTGGTTTGGGCAGACGAAGAATTTCTGAGGGAAGCGCTCAGTAATTTGATAGACAATGCATTGAAATATTCGGGTGAAGCCGTGGAAATTACATTTCTTTCGGAACGGAAAGCGGATGGAACAGTCTGTGTGACGGTGGCCGACAATGGTTTCGGTATTCCGTTGAAAGACCAGCGGAAGATTTTTGAGAAATACGAACGGGCGGCAGCCAGTGAACGCAGTCGTTCCGGTGGAGCATCTGGTTTCGGACTGGGACTGAATTATGTGCTTCGGATTATGGAAGCACACGGCGGACGGGTCACGCTGGAAAGCATGGAGGGGGAATACAGCCGGTTTACCTTGGCTTTTCCTCCGGAGAGTGCCCTGGAGAATAAAAAAGAGGAACGATGAAATGGAAGAGATAATCAAATTGTTGTTGGTGGAAGATGACGCGAATCTGTGTTATATCATTCAGGGTGGTCTGGAGGATATGATTGGAGGGTATAAGGTGCTGACGGCATCCAATGGCGAGGAAGGACTGGCCGTTTGGAAGGCACAGCAGCCGGATGTCATCGTAGCCGACATTGAGATGCCGGTAATGGACGGATATGAGATGGTACGGCGTATCCGGGAGCAGGATGAGCATGTGCCCATCTTGTTTACTTCCGGGCGTGTGTCACCGAAAGATGTGGTGAAAGGTTATGAACTGGGTGTGAATAACTATGTCAAAAAGCCATTTCTGGCCGAGGAACTGCATGCACATATCACGGCACTGTTGAAACTGACGCGAGGGATGTCGGCGCAGAAAGAAGTCCGGGAGGTACCCATCGGGAAACTGTTTTCCTTTGATACGGTGCGTGGCGTATGGAAACAGAAAAGGGGAGAAGAACGGATGCTGACGGCGCGGGAAGCTGATTTGCTGCGTATGTTGTGTGAGCATAAGGGACAGATTGTGCGGCGGGAAGTCATCTTGTCGCGTCTATGGAATACGGAGGAAGATTACTTTGCTTCGCGCAGTTTGGATGTATTCGTGTCTCGCTTGCGCAAACTGTTAGTGGCCGATGATACGGTGGAACTGAAGACCGTGAAGGGAGTGGGTTTGATGTTGGAAGAAAAAGTCTAATTTAAAATACAAAACGAATATGCAATATTTTAAAAGTGATTACATGGAAGGAGCGCATCCGTTGATTCTGGAGCGCTTGTGTCAGACGAATATGGAGAAAACTTCGGGCTATGGCACGGATGAGTATTGTGCATCGGCTCGCCGGAAAATTGCAGAAGCTTGCGGGTGTCCGCAGGCGGAAGTACATTTCATGGTGGGAGGTACGCAGACCAATGCCACGGTCATTACGGCCTTGCTTCGTCCGTATGAAGGAGTGATTGCAGCAGAAACGGGCCACATCAACCAGCATGAGGCCGGAGCGGTGGAAGCAGGAGGACATAAGGTGCTGGCTTTGCCTCACCATGAAGGAAAGTTGGATGCGGAAGAAGTAGACCGTTATGTGACGGCTTTCTACCAGGACCCGAGCTGGGATCACATGGTGGCTCCGGGAATGGTGTATATATCGCATCCTACGGAATACGGTACACTTTATACGCTGGATGAACTGAAGGCTTTGTCTGCCGTGTGCCGTAAGCATAAGATTCCGTTGTTCCTCGACGGGGCTCGTCTGGGTTACGGATTGGCAGCACGGGATACGGATGTGACTTTGAAAGACATCGCTTCCTTGTGTGATATTTTCTATATTGGCGGAACGAAGGTTGGAGCCTTGTTTGGCGAGGCGGTCGTAATTCCGCAGCCCGGACTGATTCGCCAGTTTGATACAATTGTCAAACAGCGGGGTGTGTTGCTGGCAAAGGGACGTCTGTTAGGTTTGCAGTTTGATACCTTGTTTACAGATGGCTTGTACCTGAAAATTGCCCGTCATGCCATTGATATGGCTGACCGGATTGTGGAAGGACTGAAAGTAAACGGTTATACATTCTACATTCGTCCGCAGAGCAACCAGTTGTTTGTACAGCTTGAAAACAGCTTGTACGAGAAACTGGCACAGCGCATCGGCTTTGAGGTGTGGGAAAAACGGGCTGACGGTACGACAGTGGTACGTATCGCGACCAGTTGGGCCACACGTGAAGAAGATGTGGCTGAGTTGCTGGAAGAGTTGAAGAATAAATAATCTTAGGTAAAGATAAAAAGTAACAGCCTCGCAATACTTACGGAATCGAATGCCGTAAACCTTGCGAGGCTGTTTTTTATTTCTCGGTTTCTTCCTCTTTGAACCAGGAAGCATACATCAGATATCCGTTGGCAATCTTCTGATTCAGTTCCTTGCTCTGTGCAGGGTCAACTTTCTTGATAAACTTGGCGGGTACGCCGCCCCAAAGCGTATGCGGTTCAATGACGGTATTGGCAAGTACAAGTGCACCGGCAGCCACGATGGCTCCTTCGCCTACTACGGCATGGTCGAGCAGGGTAGACCCCATCCCAATCAGGGCATTGTCGTGCACACAAGCTCCGTGAAGTGTCACGTTGTGGCCGATAGATACGTCATTGCCTATTTCTACGGTTGATTTCTCATATAACGTATGAAGCACGGTACCGTCTTGAATGTTCACACGGTCGCCGATACGGATGGAGTTTACATCTCCCCGAAGTACTGCATTGAACCATACGCTGCAATCCTTTCCCATTACTACATCGCCGATGATGGTGGCATTGTCGGCCAGATAACAATTCTCACCGATTTGAGGAGTAAACCCTCTTACTGATTTGATAAGTGCCATAGGTAAATCATTTTTAAGAGGGGCTAAGTTAGCGGATTTTGGGAGAAATATCGATTTTATTTTTCGGAAAATACTTTATTTACTTTTAGAGGATTTCAAAATAATTCTTTGTACTGTGTCTTTCATAGTATTAGATTTAAGGTTAACAAAGGTTGGAGTTCAGCGGAACTCCTTTTTTTATGCCCTTACGCGAAGGGCTGTCTTTTTTTCCGGAATCCGGTTTTTTTAGAAAACCTCGGGTAGAAAACCGTGTAATGTTTCCATTATTTTTATGTTTTCCTTTGGCGAAACGTATGTTTCCGCCATGCGAACCGTACGTTTTGCGTTGCGGAACCGTATGTTTTTCGTAGCGGAAACGTAAAAAGTTCCTCCTTGTCCGTGTAAAAACTCCGTTCCTTTTTCCGTATTCCATTCGCAGCTTCAGGCTTTGCAGCTGTTTTCCCCTATTTTTTGTAAAACTTTTTCCGTCTCGTTTCGCGCACACGTACGCGCACGCACGAATTATATAATGTAGGTCATTTCACATCCGTTTTCGTATTGCAATAAAAATTATGCTTTATAGCATAAAGTAAATCAGCGAGTTAGGCAAGAACCTGAAAAATTTCTGCAAAAAAGTATGGTGTAAAAGTTGCGGAAACGGAAAAAGTCTGTACCTTTGCAACCGCTTTCGAGAGGGAGAGCCGCTGAAGAT
>NZ_QSQT01000002.1 GCF_003437535.1 Phocaeicola plebeius | reverse complement strand
TTGTACGCTGTTTGACAACATTTTAATTGATATACATAAGTTTAAATCACTTCTATAGCTAACTTATCTGCTGCAAATATAACAATAAGTGTATAACATACAATCTACATCGTCCCTAAATAGTGCATAAAACGAAGTAATTCAGGTATCTTTTATTTCATGACTATTTCCCTATAGCTCACTTATATACTCGTAAAGCTTCTTATAAAACGCATGCTTGGTCAATGTGGAAGCATCGCCCAGAATAATCAGTTTCATACGGGCACGGGTGATGGCTACGTTCATGCGGCGCAAGTCATTGAGGAAACCAATCTGACCGTCTTCATTGGCACGTACCAGACTGATAAGAATCACATCACGCTCCTGCCCCTGAAAGCCGTCCACCGTATTGATAGTTATCAAGGAGCGATAAGGCTTGAAAAACGCATCTTTCTTTACCAGCTGACGCAAATACTGCACCTGAGCCTTATAAGGAGAAATCAATCCCACATCAATCCGTTCTTCTAAAAAGCGTTCCCGACCGATTTTCGTGATGTACTCCTTTAACTGACCGATGGACAATTCAGCTTCCGGTTTATTGATTCGTCCGTAGTTTTCACCTACAAACTCCTCGTTGCAGTCCATGCCTTCCGTATTTACCCACTCTATCGGCGTGTCAAAATCCAGAATGCTACGGTATTTCACCTCAGGAGCTGACTGCAACATTCCTCCATAAAACCAGTCAGACGAGAAACGCATAATTTCGTCGTTCATACGATACTGTACCTTCAGCAAGGATACCACCTCCGGCTTGTTTTTCACGATGGCCTGCATCAATGTATGCCCTAACCCCGCACGCAAGGCTTCCGGATTCTTTACCGTAGGCGGCAACTGACAATGGTCGCCAGCCAAAATCGCCCGGTCGGCTTTACGAAGCGGAATCCAGCAGGCTGCTTCCAATGCCTGAGCCGCCTCATCGATAAATACCGTTCCGAACTTCTGTCCGGTGAGCAAGCGGTTGGCACTACCCACCAGCGTGCAGGCAATCACCCTCGCTTCACTGAATAAGGATTCATTGATACGGATTTCCAGTTCCGTGGCGCGGTCTTTCAGTGAATTGATTTTTTGCCGGATACTTTCCCGGTCATTTCCTTTCCGGCTACGGGTATACAGTTCACGAATCGCCTTACGGATACTCCATAACTGGGGATAGTCGGGATGTGACTCAAAACGACGTTCGTACGTAAACGACAGCATCTTATCGTTTACCCGACTGGGATTTCCGATACGGAGCACGCTGACACCACGGTCTACCAACTTTTCACTAATCCAGTCGACAGCCATGTTACTCTGAGCACATACCAATACCTGATTTTCACGATGAAGTGTTTCATAAATAGCCTCTACCAGCGTAGTGGTCTTACCTGTTCCAGGAGGACCGTGCACAATGGCCACATCCTTGGCATGCAAGACTTTATTCACTGCTTCATCCTGTGTGGCGTTCAACCAGGGGAAACGTACGGGTTGAAAAGAGAAAGTAGATACGGGCTGCATACCATGAAAAATATCCCTTAACTCTGCCAGTCGGTTGTTCTTGGCAGAAATGACCTGTTTCAGTGCCTCGAACATCAGGCGATAGCTGGTTTCATCAAAATAGAGTTGTACCCCGACCACTTCTTTGCTCTGCAGCGTAAGCAGTGCATTGGCATCCGGCAAGATGACTACCATGCGGTCTTCCTCCACGTAATTCACCGTAGCTACGAAATTCAGGTAAGTCAGTTTCCCCGACATGTCCTGCGTAAAGAAACAAACCGGTTTCCCATATTCAAACAGATGCTCTATCTCCTTGTCTTCTTTTCGCTCTACTTCAATGACCAACTGATTCAAGGCATTGTAATAGCTCCGTCCCAGCGATAACGGATACCAGCACATGCCCCGTTTGATTTTTCGCCCAATTCCCATCAGTTCCGTCTGCTGCTGGAACTGATCCTTTTCGTATTCATACTCTAATTTCAGCAATTCATAGTGATGCTGCAAGTATAAAACAGGCGATTTTATTTGAGTACCTTCCTTATTCATTTCCTTCTACATTTGATTTGCTTTCTGCCAGCATTTGGGCACGCGATTTACTCTGCGTCACCACATAGACACCTGTAAAAATTAACAACGCCGCTACAATCTTCACCCAACCGAAAGTTGCCATACCGGCAAGTACGGCTACACAACTTCCCACAACCGGCTGCATGTAGTTATACATACTGACTACCGTAGGACGCAAGGACTTCTGACCGACCAGCATCAAAATATAAGCCACATACGTACCAAAGAGTATGACATAACCGACTTCCAGCCAGACTTCTACCGGGAAAGATACCCAGTCCATCACTGAAAAGTCATGATAAGAGAAAGGTATAAAACATATCGCCGCATAAGTAAACATCCATTTCATCAACGTAATCACGTGATAACGCGCAATCAGCTTCTTAAAAATGGTCAGATAGCAGGCAAAACTAATCTGAGCTGCCATGCAGAGGGCGTCCCCCCATACGCTGCCCCCTTCTGCATCTCCTCCCCGGTTGCTCAGAATCAAGGTCAATGCACCGATGGACCCGAGAAATATTCCAACCACCTTTTTCGGAGTGACGGGTTCTTTCAGGAAGAGAGCCGCTAAAATCATGGTCACAATCGGCATGGTAGTAGTCATAATAGACGCATCGACCGGAGAAGTAAGTGACAAGCCGAATGTAAAACATCCCTGATTGCAGACAATACCCAACAAGGAAGCAAAGAACAGCATCAGCAAATCGTGCGGATTGACCTTCTCCTGCTTTACGAAGAAAGAAGTAGCCCAGAAACACACGGCCGCTCCTATCATACGCATATTCGCCAGTGTGAGTCCGGTAATACCCGCTTCCATGGCTGCCTTGCCTACCGGCGACATCAATCCCCACATGCTTGCAGCCAATAACAATGAAATATGAGCTTTTACAGAACCTTTCATGATTTCGTCTTTTTAAATTTCTGCAAAGTTACGAGGTTTTTGAAAAAAGGGCCGGTCGGGCGTTGATTTATTCCCGGGAATTTTCTATTTTTGTTTGACGCGTTAAAAAATACAGTCCATGAAAAAGCAAGCTGAATATATCAAGCGCATTGAGATAAAGGGCTTATGGGGCCGGAAAAACATTGCCTGGGATTTACGCCCGGATGTAAACATCCTGAGTGGAGTAAACGGTATCGGAAAAAGTACGATTCTGAACAACTCTGTCCGTCGGCTGAGTGATTTGGAAGGAGGAGCCCTGAGTAATGGCATTCATTTGGGAGTGTCTTTCACTTTCTATCCGGAAGATGCCACTTATATCCACTTCGATGTGATAAGAAGTTTTGACCGTCCGCTACTCAGTTCCGGATTATTGGAAAAAATCGGTAACCAGAATGTCAAAACTGAACTCGACTGGCAGCTTTATCTCCTGCAGCGACGCTATCTGGATTATCAAGTGAACATCGGCAACCGGATTATCGAGCTTTTGACCAGCGGCAAGCCCGAAAACCAGGCCAAGGCAACCGAAATCTCTCTGCCTAAAACCCATTTCCAGAACCTGGTAGACGACCTGTTCAGTGAAACGGGAAAAAAGATTCTCCGCCAGAGCAATGAAATACAGTTTGAACAAGACGGCGACATATTAACCCCTTATCAGCTTTCTTCTGGTGAAAAGCAGATGCTGGTCATCCTGCTCACCGTACTGGTGCAGGACAACCAACCATGTACCCTCTTTATGGACGAACCCGAAATCTCACTTCATGTAGAATGGCAGCAACGGCTTATCTCGCTCATCCGAAGCCTGAATCCGAATGTACAAATTATACTGACTACCCATTCTCCGGCACTTATCATGAACGGATGGATGGACGCCGTTACCGAAGTGAGTGACATTACAACCCTTTAAAAACATGTAGCCGTATGGGAAAAAGACTGACTGAAAACCTTTCTTCCCTGTACATTGGAGCGGCTAACAGCCTTAAGCCCAAGCGTGCAAGAAGAAAAATCGTGGCCTACGTAGAAAGCTATGATGATATTTCTTTCTGGAGATCCATACTTGCGGAATACGAAGACAATACCCGCTATTTCGAAGTCATGCTCCCCTCTCAGACTTCATTGGCTAAAGGTAAGAAAACCGTACTGATGAACCAGCTCGGGAAGCAATTAGGCGAAAATATGATTGCCTGCGTAGACAGCGATTATGACTACCTGTTGCAAGGACGTACCAACACCTCCCGATACATCATCGAAAATCCCTACGTAATGCAGACCTATGCATACGCCATTGAGAACTACCATTGCTATGCCGAAGGGTTGCATGAAATCTGCGTCATGGCTACACTGAACGACCATAAGCTGATTAATTTCCCGGAATTCATGAAACTTTATTCCCAGATAGCTTATCCGCTGTTTGTATGGTCTGTCTGGTTTTACCGGAAACATATTCTGTCAGAATTCTCCCTGCTGGACTTCTGTTCCTATGTAAAGCTTGATCAGGTTAGCACTCATCATCCGGAACGAAGTCTGGAAACCATGGCCAAAAAGGTCAACCGCAAGCTGCATGACTTGGAACGCCATCATCCGGAAGCACTGGAAGAAATTGAAAGCATGAAAAAAGAATTCGACCGCTTGGGAGTTCATCCAGACAATACCTATATGTTTATTCAAGGCCATCACATTATGGACAATGTAGTGTTGCGACTGCTCATTCCCGTATGTACCGTACTCCGCCGGGAAAGAGAACAGCAAATCCATGACCTGGCCCTCCACGACATGCAGCTTCACAACGAGCTGACCAGCTACCAACGAAGTCAGGTAGGCGTGGAAGTCGTTATTCACAGAAACAATTTCTACAAAGAATCTCCTTTGTACCAGATGATACGGAGAGACATCGAGAAATTTCTCAAAATCATCCGTTAGCCGGTATTTCCCTATCCAATTATAGGAAATCCCCTACAAAAGAATGGGCGTTTTCATCTTGACCGGAGAATTTTCTTCCGCTAACTTTGTGCTATCAACAAAGCTGGAGGAATCACACTCTCAGCCGGAAAAGACAATGCTTATGAGAACAAGAACATTTATTCTTTGCCTGCTGGCCCTTTGCCTGAGCACAATCCGGGGCTACGCATCCGGTCTGGGCGACTTCCGGGTCAATGCCCGTTTCCTGACCGACCGAATGGCCTTTGAACTGCACCTCAACAGTAACCAGTACAACGACCTGTACGAAATCAATTACGACTTTCTCTGCAATATAGGTCCATACGTTTCTGGCATTGCCGTTGCCGACACTCGTGCGATGGATGCATATTACCGCTACCTGGACGAACGAAACGACGACCTGCGATGGGTACTTTCACAAGCCGAATACGTACGCTTCATCGATATTGAATATTTCTTCCGTCCCATTTATGCCATCAATAACGTATGCTATCTGCGTGTGTATAAAATTTATCCGAACAGAACCCATTTCTACTTCGGACCTCCCCGTCATTACCTGACCTACAGGGGCGGACATTGCCGGTCACATTTCGGGGGAGTTAGCTACTACCGGCGTAACTATCCTGCACGCTACCACCATCCAGTGTACAGCCGTCCGTGCCGAATCAGTCCGCAGATGCGACCGCACGACTTTGCCGGACCACGTCCGGGCAATCGTCCTCCGCAGAAGCCCAACTGGAAGCCTGCACCTCGTCCGGACCGGAGACCTGTCTCAGTGGGCAGACCCAATTATCGCCCGCCTCAGCATTCAGACCACAAACCGCAGGCACGTCCCCCTCAGAATCCTCACAAGGCCCCAGGCTTCAAGCCTCAGGAAAGACCCACCCGACGCCCGGAAGTAAGTCCCGACAAAATGCGTCCGAAACAAATCCGGGAAAAAAGCAACATGAAAGAAAAAGAGCGTAAATCTCTCTCCAAACGATTATAAATAAAAAAGTGCTGAATCAGGAATCATCTTTTCCAGGTTCAGCACTTCCTTTTATATCAAAAAAAGTCTCAGACTAAGCGGATACCCCCTTCTTCCAGCACCACTAGTCTTTTCTTATATAAATCACCGACCGCTTTCTTGAAAGTCTTCTTACTTACACCGAAGGTCTGGTAAATCACCTCCGCATCAGTCTTATCATTCAGCGGGGTAAATCCGTCATTATCCTTGATGTACTGAAGCAATACTTCGGAAAAATCATCCACCTTCCGGGCACCGGCCTTCTGCAATTCCAAATCAATCTTTCCATCCGGACGTACCTGTTTCACAAAAGCACTCAGGTGCATTCCTGCTTCCAAAGGCTGGAACACCTCGTTATGGAACAGCATACCGCTAAACTGATTTTCTACAATCACCTTGTAGCCTAAATCCGTACGCTGCCATACCATGACATTTACTTCCTGTCCCGGCTGGTACTCCGGCTTCTCCGTAGAAAGATAATGCTCCACCTTGGCAGAAGCCACAATGCGATAGCTTTCTTCATCCAGATGCACATGCACCACATAGCGTTTTCCTTTCTGCATCTTCATTTTCTGCTCACGGAAAGGCACGAACAAGTCTTTCATCAATCCCCAGTCAAGAAAAGCACCGAACTGATTAACCCATGCCACCTGCAGACAGGCAAATTCACCCACCTGTACATAAGGCTGTAGCGTAGTAGCGACCAGACGTTCCTCCATATCGAGGTAGATAAATACATTCAGGATGTCTCCCGGTTTGGTACCTTCGGGCACATAACGTTTCGGAAGCAAGATTTCACCGTCCTCATCTCCATTGAGGTACACCCCGAAATCCACTTCCTTCACTACTTCCAGCTGATTATATTTTCCTAATTTTATATGACTCATAACAACTCTTTATTTCCGCCAAAGATAGCATAAAAAACTCATATACTCGCACTGCCTTCCCTATAAAGAAAAACTAAAAATATTTTTATTTTTACGCCGCAAAGTAAGTGGTAAACCGCCGTGACTTGTTTTATAGGAAAAACATACATCATTAAACTTTATATCTATGAAACTCTACACTATTTTAGGAAGTTTTCTGGGGCTCTCTTTGTGCATGACCATCGCTTCATGCCACTCTCCCCAACCTACCAGTGAAATCACATGGAGCACCTTCAACATCCGCTACGACAATCCCTACGACAGCCTGAACAGCTGGACATACAGAAAGGACACCGTAGCCAATTTCATCAAGGCACAAAATCTGGACATTGTAGGCATGCAGGAAGTCCTGCACCACCAGCTTGAAGACCTGAAAGCCCGTCTGCCAGAATATGCCGAAGTCGGCGTGGGACGGGAAGACGGAAAGATACAAGGCGAATATGCCCCTCTGTTCTATAAAAAAGACCGTTTTGAATTACTGGACAACAACACCTTCTGGCTGTCACAATACCCCGACAGTGTAGGATTCATCGGATGGGACGGTGCCTGCACCCGTATTGCCACCTGGGCCAAGCTGAAAGACAAGACCAACGGAAAAATCTTTATGGCCATCAATACGCACTTTGACCATGTGGGAACAGAAGCCCGTAAAAAAGGCGCTTTGCTGATTATTGAGAAAATAAAAGAAATCGTAGGCGACCAGCCTGCCGTAGTTACCGGAGACTTCAATGTATCCGACCAGTCGGAAGCCTACCAGACCATCACCGGCAACAGTTTCGTGCTGAAGGATGCGCATAAGACAGCTCTCCAGCAAGAAGGTGCCAGCTATACCTTCCATGACTTCGGACGCATTCCTGCCGACTCTTGTGAGAAAATTGACTTCATATTTGTCACTCCTCAAATAGAGGTACAGCGCAGCTACATTCCTGAAGAAAACCGGGAGGCAAAGAAATTCCTTTCCGACCATAATCCGGAAATCGTACACCTTTCTTTCTAAAAGGCTAATAAATCGAGGAAAAATTTATCCCGTCCGCCGGTACACATACCGGGACGGGATTTTTTTATCTTATACGATGCGTCCGTCCACCAGATGAATGGTACGGTCGGTCTGAGTGGCCAGCTCCTCATCGTGCGTTACGATGACAAAAGTCTGCCCTAACTTGTCACGCAGTTCAAAGAACAACCGATGCAATTCTCCCTTGTTCTGCGTATCCAGACTTCCGGAAGGCTCGTCTGCCAAGATTACCGAAGGATGATTCATCAAGGCACGGGCTACAGCCACACGCTGCTTTTCGCCACCCGAAAGTTCTGCCGGCTTATGTGTGGCCCGCTCCGACAATCCCAGGAAATCCAATAAATCCAATGCTTCCTTTCGGGCAGTTCCCGACGACTTGCCTTGAATCAAAGACGGCATCATGACATTCTCTACCGCCGTAAACTCAGGCAACAGCTGGTGAAACTGAAAGACAAAACCGATTTCCCGATTCCGGAAGGCAGAAAGCTCTTTTTCTTTCAGACGGTTCACCTCCGTGCCGTTCAATATAATTCGTCCTCCGTCCGGCTTGTCGAGTGTACCCATAATTTGCAGCAAGGTAGTCTTTCCCGCCCCACTGGGACCTACAATACTGACCACTTCACCTTTCCCGATTTCAAGGTCAATCCCCTTCAACACCTGAAGTGCACCAAAGCTCTTGGTTATCCCTTCCAACTGAATCATACGACTTTACAATTTACGAATTACATACTCCGCCAGATAGCATCCGAATACGGCCGGCATATAGCTGACGGTTCCTGCGGTAGACTTCTTGTTCTGCTCATCATCTACCAATATCACGGCATTTGCATCGGCCTGCTCTGTGCTGAATACCACCGGCAGCTTCCGCTTCATACCCATTTTCTGCAGACGCTTACGCACCGCCTTGCTCAACCCACAATGATACGTATCCCACAAATCCGCAAAACGAATCTGCGTGATATCCCGTTTGGCTCCGGCTCCCATACTGCTGACAATCTTCAATCCGCGTTGCAAGGCATGATATATCAGATAGCACTTAGGAGCTACCGTATCAATGGCATCTACCACAAAATCAAACGCCGCACTGTCCAGCAGTTCAGGTATAGCCTCATCTTTCAGGTAAACCGGCAACACGGTCAGCTCCAGTTCCGGATTAATATCCCGGAAACGTTCAGCCAGTACCTCTGCCTTTGGACGTCCGATAACGGAATGAGTGGCCGGCAACTGACGGTTGATGTTACTCGGCTGTACCGTATCGGCATCTACAATCGTCATCCGTCCCACTCCGGCACGGCAAATCATTTCAGCCGCATACGCACCTACTCCTCCCAGGCCTACCACCAGCACGTGCGCCTTACGCAGACGCTCCATCTTCTCTTCACCTAACAGCAATTCCGTGCGCTGCTGCCATTCTTTCTTATTTTCTTCGCTCATGAATCTTTCTTAAACCATTTATAAAACCAGTTGCCCACCTTGTCATAATACTGTGTTTCGGCCCATCCACGCGGATCGGCAAAACTTAATGCTTCATTCGGGTCACCCTTCTGGTCAGGATACAGCAGCATGATACTGTTGTTATTAAAATATCTGGATACCTGCATGGGCAAGCGTTCAAAAGAAGAATCGTACGAAATAGACCCTCTTCGTGAACTGACAATAACCAGCAGATGATCGTAATTCACCTGTCCTGTAATAATCAGCAAGTCGTCCCAGTTATCCAGTTCCTGGTATTCCGTCATCACATCCTTGTGCTTCTTCTGGATATATCCCTTGATATACCCCAAGGTCTGAGGATGGGCAAAGAAATGCAAGCGGCATCCCAGCTGACTGCTCATGCGGCACAAGTGCGTAATCCATTTCACAAAGCCATGCTCAAATTCCGATTTAGGAGGTACCGCCACAATGATGCGTCGCAGTGTATTAACCGGCATCAGGAAGCGGGCAATCATCACCTGTTGATAAGTATTTTTCAGCAAATCTTCCGTCAGATTACCGAAGAACGAATCCACGATATTGGCCTTGTTATGCAAACCAATGACAATCGTAGTCGCTTCAGTTTCCTTAGCTGTATGTAAAATACCCGTAGCAATATTCAAGTCGAAACGCGACACCGTCTTCAGAAAGACATTGGCCGACGCAGCAATCTGAGCCGCCCTTTCCAGGCTTCTCTTTCCCCGCATCTCCAGCCGGACAGAATCATTGTTATCATTAATCACATTCAGTGCCACCAGATTGTCCGTCCGCTTTTCATCACGTACCACCAGCGCCAGCTGCATCAGTTTATCCAGTGTGTCCGGATTGGCTACCGGAATCAGGATACGTTCCTTTTGCTGTTCTTTTTCTTCATCCAGCTCTGCATCATCCATCGCAATTCGTTTGGCCGCATGTTCCGTAATAAACGAACTGACCACACACGTCACCAGAATCAGCAGAATGGTACCATTCAGCACATCTTCGTTCAACAAGCGCTCTCCACTGGGCAGAATGATGTTATAACCCACCAGTACCGCCGCCAGAGTAGCCGCAGCCTGTGCATTACTCAATCCGAACATCAGTTCCCGTTCTACCGCCTTCATGCGATATATTTTCTGTGTCAGCCACGAAGCAATCCATTTGCCTAACAGTGCCACCACAATCATAACACCCGCCACCTTAATGGAATCGATATGCCCGAACAACACATTCACGTTTATCAGCATTCCCACTCCGATAAGGAAATAAGGAATAAACAACGCATTTCCTACAAACTCCAGGTGACTCATCAGCGGAGAAACATGCGGAATCAGGCGGTTCAGCACCAATCCGGCCAGGAAGGCACCTAAGATTCCCTCCATACCAATCAGCTCCATCAATCCGGCCCCCAAGAAGACCATGGCCATCACAAAGATATACTGCACCACCTGGTCACTGTAACGACGGAAGAACCAGCGCCCGATGCGAGGGAACGTCAGCATAATCACCACGCTCAGCACCACGACTTTCAGCACCAGCCACACCCAGAACATATCCGAAGTATCGCCCTTGTACATACCTGCAATGACGGCCAGAACCAACAAGGTCAGCGTATCCGTCACCGCCGTACCTCCTACCGCAATGCTGACAGCCCGCTGCCGGTTGATACCGTAACGAATCACAATCGGATAAGCTATCAAAGTGTGCGAGGCATACATGCTGGCCAGCAGCACAGAAGTAATCAGTCCGTATCCCAGCAAGTTCAGGTTGGTCCACACACCAATACCCAGCGGGAAGATAAAGGCCAGCAAACCTAATACCGTAGCCTTCACACGGATACTCTTGAAATCCTCCATGTTCATTTCCAATCCAGCCAGGAACATGATATAATACAGTCCCACCTTGCCGAAAAGCTCAAAACTGCTGTCACGTGCCAGTATATTGAATCCATGTTCCCCAATGACGATACCTGCCAGAATCATTCCGATGATGTGCGGAATGCGCAGACGTTCCAGAACAATCGGAGCAAACAAGATAATTACCAGCACTAAAAAAAAGATCCATGTAGGATCAGTGATGGGAAAATCTATATTGAGATGAACCAAATCTAACAAATCTTTCATATATGAGGGGCTGTTCGGTTTAAATTTATGGACAAAAATACGAAAAAAGTTCCGTATTTCCCCTTTGGTATTCCAAAATGTTTTAATTTTGCGGTTCAAAGGATACAAGGAGAAGAAAAAACTATCTAACTAAAATACAGAAAGCAATACAATCACGGAATTTATTAACTTAAACAAGAAACATAAGAAATGAAAGTAGCAATTGTTGGTGCAAGCGGAGCCGTAGGACAGGAGTTCCTGCGTGTGCTCGATGAAAGAAACTTCCCGGTAGATGAACTGTTGTTGTTCGGATCTTCAAGAAGTGCCGGACGAAAATACACTTTTCGCGGAAAAGAAATCGAAGTAAAACTTCTGCAGCACAACGATGATTTCAAAGGAGTAGACATCGCCTTTACGTCAGCCGGTGCAGGAACTTCTAAGGAGTTTGCAGAAACCATCACTAAATACGGCGCTGTGATGATTGACAACTCCAGCGCTTTCCGTATGGAAAACGATATTCCTCTGGTAGTGCCTGAAGTCAACGCAGAAGACGCGCTGAACCGCCCACGTGGCATCATTGCCAACCCTAACTGTACGACTATCCAGATGGTTGTAGCCCTGAAAGCTATCGAAAACCTGACTCATATCAAACGTGTACACGTATCTACTTACCAGGCTGCCAGTGGTGCCGGTGCAGCTGCTATGGACGAGCTTTACGAACAGTACCGCCAGGTATTGGCTGGAGAGCCTGTCACTGTAGAGAAATTCGCTTATCAGCTGGCATTCAACCTGATTCCTCAGATTGACGTGTTCACAGACAACGGTTATACAAAAGAAGAAATGAAGATGTACAATGAAACACGTAAAATCATGCACTCAGATGTACAGGTTAGTGCAACTTGCGTACGTGTTCCTGCACTTCGTTCACACTCTGAAAGCATCTGGATTGAAACAGAACGTCCGGTATCTGTAGAAGAAGCCCGCGAAGCATTTGCCAACGGCGAAGGTCTGGTACTGATGGACAACCCTGAAAAGAAAGAATATCCGATGCCGTTGTTCCTGGCTGGAAAAGACCCAGTATATGTAGGCCGTATCCGTAAAGACCTGGCTAACGAAAACGGTCTGACTTTCTGGATTGTAGGTGACCAGATTAAGAAAGGTGCCGCTCTGAATGCCGTTCAGATTGCTGAATACCTGATTAAAGTGAAGAATATCGGATAATTAAGTTTATTGGTATTGACATAAAAAAGGCATTGCCTGTGAGTATTAAGCTCCAAGCAATGCTTTTTTATTTTTTTCCTGCCTCAACTTCTAAATCAGCTTTCTCATCATTCGTCTTCCTTCATCACAAAACGTCCTTGTGAATAGTGTATGAAGCAAAAAGGTTTTCTATGTTTCCCTGCAGGGAAACGTACGGTTTCTTGCCGAGAAACGTAGGTTTTCGCTACGGGAAACATACGGTTCAGAGAAGGGAAACGTAAAAAATGAAGTAAAATTCAGCCCTTAATACCAACTGGTTATGCAAAAAGTTATTACCATGCTCACCTTACAGGAAGAACAGCCCCCTCAGAATACATTTTGGTCGTCAGTATTTTCCATTGCCTATAACATTGAGAAATCCTGATGACCAATAATATTAGATACAGACTTAAAGCCGTCTCACAATTCTACCATTTCAAACGCTTCACGTTACCGTCTTTCAATACCACTTCAAACTGCTTTCTACTTTTGTCAAAGCAAATCTTGCTAACCGGATTCCAAGCATCATCATATTTTGATCCACTTTTACTCCATAACTGTAGCGTAATATAGACTTTCTCTCCCTCACATCTGTCACTGGCGTCAATCACCACACTGTTCCGACTATCCGGATGCAGCCCTTCCGCATGGACAAACTCCATCTGCTTCCAACCTTCCCAAGTCGTCATACCCAAACGATAAACACCGTTATCAATTACATAAGTCTCCTTTCCATCCAATCGAATAACACTTTCACGGATTTTTCCCTGTTTTTCCGGTAAAGCATAATGTCCCATCCTCACTTCTACTGGAGAAGGAGACGACACTTTGTCAATCCTTAAAATTCCATCGGGAAGAGGAAGTTCTGCCAACTGGAAATAAACAGCCTCATCGCTCTCCAACCAAGCCTCCCGACAATAGAAACCGTCCTCATATTTCTTAAAACTATAATTACGGAGAGGCTCCCACTTTCCCTCTTTATTCTTCACCACGTAACTCATCGCCACTTCTCCGTTCTTTCCATCTGCCTGCCACGGGAATTCGCTGTTATAAGATAAGCGGTTATAGTTTTCTACACAATGGTAATTCGATGAACTATGAGAAGTCGTGCTACGAAGTTCTGATGCACCAATATTCGGATAATCAGTGACCAATATATGAGCATCCTCCGCATATTTGCAATATACCCTATCTTTCTCAAAATCCGTCCAAGCACCTTCATTTTCCACTGCATTCCAAAAAGGATTATTAGCAGGAAGGTAAAGTGCCAAAAACAGTTTTCCCATCCAGAACACACTTCCACGGCAACTATAGCCTTGTATAGCCGGCTCAAAAGCCCCATAGAAACCCAGTGTAGGTATACGATCCTCCAAAAAATCAGGATGCTGCAAAAATTGCAGAATCGTGGAGGATGCAATACGTCTCATCCAGCCGTAATTGATATCAGGATCTTCCAACAAACCCGTCAAAGCAAGTGGAACAGACGCCCCCATCCGATAAGTAATACTTCTCCCCCACATAATCATCTTCCCGTCCCTTGCAAACATGTAAGGATAGTTTTCAGGAATTTCACGGAAATGCTCCATAAACTGCCGGGCATAATCAGGATAATATTTTTTTCCGAACTTTTCAGACCACAAAGAACCATACATTTGAAAAGCCCACATACTATAATAATCAAACAACGGATTATCGTGATACCACCCGTCACCACGATAAGCAGCCAACAATATCTGCAACAGTTCTTCCAAATAAGCCTTGTCCGTATGATACCCCTGGCTCAGAAAAAAGCTCATAATATTGACATTAAAAAAACGCCAGTTACACTCATACGTGCCGCCTTCACCATAACTCAGCATACGCACAGCCAAACTATCTTTCACCTCCTGAGACAAGGGATTCCAGAATATCTCCGGAGCCATCATAAACGACAAAGCTAGTCCACCCAATTCCACAAGCCGCTGTCCACCATTCTTTTTAGGAGGATTCATCGGTACATAGACAGGAGTGCCGGGCTGAAGCATCAATTCCAACTGTCGGCGATAATAATCCCCCAACAGTATTCCGTTCACCCTCAATTCCGGATCTTCCTTCAATAAAGGCCCCGCAAGAAACATCGTCCGGCATAAAGCCTCCAGACGGGCCACAGGTTCTTGAGAAGGCGTCCGAGGATAACTTTTTCCCGGCTGTTTTGGAAAATCCAAAGGATCTTCCGGTGACTTCACATAACTGAATGCCCCTTCCAACAAATAAAGAGCGGCCTCTTTCCAATGCTCCCGTGTCATACCCGTATAAGGACTCAAGCTCATATTCTTATTTTTCAACACAAAAACCGTCTCTGAGGTTTCGGTTGCACCAAGGCCAAAACATGATAAGCTCATCAGAGCAATTCCTATTATAAAAACATGTATTCTCATTTGATTAAATTTCAGATTACTTTCTTGATTTTATTTTTCTTCTTTCTCACAAGAATCTTTCCGAAAAGTAAAGGTAATATAAAAAATTTCTCCGACTCTATATTCCATTAAAAACAGAAAAATCAGAGAGTCATTTAAAATTTAGGATAGCCCTTCCGATTGTTGTTTTTATGGAATCTGTTTAGAATGAAAAAGTCGAAGTTCCCCTTCCATCCTGAGAAAAAAGAGAAACTTCAACTTTTTTATTTCACGGTCTTATCGAAATATTATAGTCATTATCAATATCCCGTATTCTGCTCAATCTTCGCATCCTTATTCAACTGAATTACACTCAATGGAATAGGAAGCAATACATTAAAATCTTTAAATCCCGTAATAACTTTTGACTCTGGAGCAGCAGGAACCACATCTCCATTTTTAGCTATACGTTCTTTCAAGGTATTTGTACGAACCAAAGTCATACGTCTATTCTCTTCACCAATCAATTCACGAGCACGTTCATCCAGAATAAAGTCAATATCAATTTGGTTTTCAGAAACTTTACCAGCATTAGGATTGCCTGAACTTGCACGATATTCCTTGAATGCACGATCACGCAATTTATTAATATCATCCGCAGCACCAGCTAAATTTCCTTGACGGAAACGTGCTTCTGCTCGTAACAAATAAGTCTCTCCTAAACGCATTATAGGCCAATCTTTTACTCCTGCATAACCAAAATCATCCGTTTCATCATAACAACCCCATTTGGTTGTATGCGGGAAGTAAACATTTAAAGAGTCACTTGGACCAGGAATAACTTGATCACCTGTACGAACAACCTTAGTTGATACTATATCAGGATTACTAATTTTCTGACCATCAACTTCTATTTCTTTCGGGATACTATAACCATTCGCATCTAAATACAAGGTTTCTTCATAACCCGGCCTATTATACCATAACACGCGACGAATATTAAAGTTAGAGTTACGAATATCTCCTTTTTCATATAACCCATACTTCATGAAGTTACTTAAACGCAAACGGCCATTTCCACGACCACCAATAGAATCGGCATTCTGCATTCCTGCATACTTATGGAAAGCAGGAGTCCAAACACGACGATGCTGTGGGTTATCAATTGTACCTCCAGTTACATTTCTATTATATTCCATTTCAAAAGTCCAAATTGCTTCTGTATTGCCCTCTGAACGGCGTTGATTATGCCAACGGAACATATCATGATAATAATCTCCTGCCTCACTTAAATACTTACCATATCGTGCTTCGATCAAGCGATAGGATGCATTAGCAATAATTGGGTCCAACGATTTTTCCGCTTTTTCAAAGAAAGAAGCATCTCTCATACCCATACGCAAATAGGCCTCTCCAGCTAACTGACGAGCGAAATCTTTATTAGCACGACTTTCTGTCACAGCTTTACCCATATCAGGTAAATTAGTCATCGCATACTGCAAATCACTATCTATTAACTCATCTACTTTAGCAACTTTTTCACGCGTATAATCAGTCTTTGGTATATTTGTTGTTTCTGTAACCAAAGGCACGTCTCCCCAAAGAGTCACTAATGTATTATAAGCATATGCCCGGAAAAACTTTGCTTCTGCAATCTTTGCCTTATCACCGTTTTCCCCCAGCATCTCAATTATTTGATTTGCTTCATTAATAAATTCATAACATTTCTCCCACAACCATGACACTCCTGCATTTTCATCTGTTAATTGTGCATATTGATAAAATGGCGTTTCTACTCCTTCCACATCACCAGCAGACGCAACATCGGTACCAATTTGAAAACAACTCAAAAAGCCTTGACGTCCAGAATATCCCCACAAGCTAGCATACGTATAATATAATCCTACCAAACGATTATCTACACTAGCTCCTTCAGGAGAATATTTTGAATACATTTCTTCATCCAAAAAACTGTCACTACAAGACATTGTTCCCATCGACAAAACTGACACTGCCAGCGTGCCGAATAATATATTTTTCAATTTCATATTTATTAAGATTAGAAGGTTACATTAATACCAAATACGTAACTCTTTGTCATTGGATAGTTACTAGAATCATAAACAGTCTCACCACGAGTTGCATCCCATGAGCTACTACCACGAGCTATCTGACGAGACTCTGGATCCCAACCAATCCATTTTGTAAAAGTAAACAGATTTCTTCCGCTAGCATACACAGTCAATCCTCCAATTCCCATTTTTTTAATGAGCTGTGCGGGGAAGTTATAACTTAATGTTACATCCTTTATACGTGTATAATTAGCTTTGCAAGGGAAACCATAACCATGAGGATTTGAGTTCTTGCTTAAAGAACGCCATTCATTACTTTTATTTTCAGGTGTCCAATAACCAATCTCAGTTGCAGTATTTCGACGTCCCATTTCATCGCCAGCCATACCAATCAACGTATTATTTTTCATGACTCCCTGAACTGTTTGTATGAATACACTTAAAGTTAAATCCTTCCATGTAAATGTATTAGTCAATCCACCAATCCATTTTGGAGTAGTCTGTCCTAAGACTGAGCGGTCATCATCTGTAATCTTACCATCTTTATTTAAATCCAACAGCTTCAAATCTCCAGCTTTAGCCACCGGATCCCACTTCAGGTGTTCTCCTGCAGCAATTTCCTCTTCTTGCCAGATACCAACTTTAGTAAAATCATAAATTACTCCAATAGGTTGTCCAATAAACCAACGGTTAGCTATATCATCTTTTCCGTCACCATACAAATCCTTGATTTCATTCTTATTCCAAGAAAATACTAAATTAGTACTCCAAGTAAAATCTTTTGTAACAATATTACGAGAATTCAATGTCAGCTCAATACCTTTGTTAGCTGTTTCACCCATATTGGCATATACCTTATTAAATCCACTAACCGTAGGGAGGTTACGCTGCATCAACAAATCGGTAGTCCGAGAAAAATAAACATCCAAATTACCAGTCAAGCGATTATTCCAGAGTCCAAAATCCAATCCGACATTAAATGTCTTAGTTGTTTCCCAACTCAAATCTGCGTTTCCCATAAATTCATCAGGATATAATGCAAGATTAGCACTACCTCCCATAGCCAGCATATTATTTACCATCTTCATACGTGAATAATACACGCCAATAGCTTCATTTCCTGATTTACCATACGAAAGACGAAGTTTCAAATTGTTTAACCAATTTTGTGCAGGCTGCATAAACTCTTCGTTTGTTACATTCCATCCCAAAGCCACTGACGGAAATACTCCATATTTATTATTATCTCCAAAAACAGAAGATCCATCACGACGAACTGTGGCTGTAAACAAATAACGACTATCGTAAGAATAATTCAAACGTCCCATCTGAGAAACAGTTGTATACAACTCCGTATAAGAAGCAACCGTAGGAGTTGAAGCACTGCCTATATTATGCCATGTTTGATCATCACTAGGGAAATTCGTTGCTTTAGCCTGAGCCCACTGATACTTTTTACGAGAAGCTGCATACAATCCTGTCAAATCAAAATGATGCTTATTAAAATCACGTGCATATGTCACGATATTTTCAATCGTATAACTTTGAGTTTCTTCATTCTTAATTTCAGCAGAACCAGTATTATTATTTACAGACTTTCCCTCATAATTATTATACCGTTTAGGCATATACGCAAACCCAGCATTCAATTTATACTTCAATCCTTTAAGAGGAGCCCACAGTTTCTCAAAATCTAAATCAGCATATCCATTCAAGTTAATATTCCACTGACGACGTTCTGGAGAAGTTGTAGTCCACATCAACGGGTTTGTAAATAAACTTTCAGAATACATCGGATAAATGCAATATGAGCCATCATCCTCATATACTTTTCCATAAGGGCTCATAGCTTCTGCCATCAACAAGCTGGCACGTCCTCCATCCCGATTATGAGATACAATATAAGAATTAGTTCCTACCTTCAAATAATTAGTAACATTTACATCTATATTTGTACGGATAGAATATCGCTTATAATTAAACCCTTTGATAATACCTTTCTGACTCATATAGTCAGCAGAGATATAATATTGCACATTTTCAGCTCCACCACCTACGCTAATGTTATGATCCTGAATAATACCTGTCTGAGATACGGCATCAATCCAATCTGTCTCATATCCATTCTCATAGTTCTCCACTTCATTCTGATTTTTTACAAAACCATTGAACAGAGTTTCTCCTGGATTTTGTGCAACATAGTCTTTATATCTCTGTAAAATCTGAGCGCCATCACCGAATTTCAACTTATGTGAAAAATCTTCAAAACCGACATAACCACTATAACGAATATTAGGCTTACCAGATTTACCACGTTTAGTTGTTATCAAAATAACACCATTTGCTCCGTTTGTACCATAAATAGCTGTAGCTGAAGCATCTTTCAGGATTTCCATTGATTCAATATCATTCGGATTAATATCATTCAATGTTCCACCTGACTTACTAATAGGCACACCATCTACCACAATATAAGGACCTGAATTGGCATTAATGGAGTTTTGCCCACGAACCAATGCATCCGGAGCATCACCAGGAATAGAAGATGTCTGTGTAATAGTTACGCCTGCGGTAGCTCCTTGAATAGCCTGCAACACATTTGTAACCGGCAATTTAGATAAACGATCTTTAGGTACAGAAGTTACAGAGCCTGTTACATCCGACTTTTTCTGGACACCGTATCCTACCACAACCACTTCATCCAAAGTTTCAGTATCTTCCTGCAAAGTTACTCCCATATTAGGACTAGCTTTCGTTTCCAATGTCTTATAGCCAATATAAGAAATCTGCAACACTGCATTAGAAGATACCGATAATGTAAATTTACCATCCAAATCAGTAATAGTACCATTGGTTGTACCTTTTTCCAATACACTGGCACCAATGATAGGTTCCCCACTTGAGTCTTTCACAATACCAGATACAGTTTGTTTCTGCTGTACATTCTGAACAGAATAGTTTTCACTTTCCGCCATCACAGCCAACGGATGGGTTGCTATAAAACCCGAACAAAGCAGTAAGGCAAACAAAGCCTTTCGATTGTTTTTAAACGAATCTACTTTCATGTTTTTCTACATTTTAAATTAGACTATTAAGGATGTTTCTTATTTCTATAATTTTAAATACAGAAACCTTCTATAACTTAAGTTCCAACTTTCTGATTGCAAATTTATGTAATCATATATAAAATAATAGATAAAAAATAAGCAATATAGGAAAAAATTTAAGCGCTTTTAATTTATCTACTTTACCCTCAAAAAAATCAAATCACAAATGATGAAGATATTCATGATAAACGTTCAATAAGTCCCAACAAACGCATGATAAAAAATTCGTCACAGCACAAAAAATTCGTCTGTTTCCAAGTTTTTGACAGATTTTTAATAGCTAGGCGAGCCCGAATATTGAGTTTATTGTATTTTTGTCTAAAAATCATAAGTTATGAAAAACTGTATTATTCTCTTTTTACTTCTTCTAGGATGGTGCCAGTCTACCTTTTCACAATCTCCATATACATTTAAAAGATTACATATGGCTGACGGTATGGTCAGTAACTATATTGTCGACATTATTCAAGACAAACAAGGATACGTATGGATGGCCTCTGAATCAGGTCTCTGCAAATTTGACGGAAAAGATTTCACCACATATGACATAGGAAATTCTGCCATTGGAAGCAATGCACAAAATATATTGTACTATAACGAAGCCAGCAATACGGTATGGGTAGGGACTCAACGTGATGGCATTAGCATTTTCGATTGTGAAAAACAAACTTTCACCCCCAATGGAGTACCTGGTATAATCACAAAAGATATAACTGACTTAAGTCCTGCCACCGACGGAGGAGTTTGGATTACTCATTATCACTCAGGAATAGACTATTACAGCAACAAAACTAAAAAAATAATTCATTATAGAACTAAAGACATTAAAGGGTTATCAGGAAATTTCCGATGTGCAACTGATGACGGAAATGGTCATCTCTATGTCGGCCTCCACAAGGGAGGATTAGCCGTTGTAGATATACAACAAAAAACTGCAAAAATCTACCAGCACAATCCTGGAAATCCATATAGCCTGCCCGACAATACAGTACGTTGCATATTCATCAGCCCCACCAATGCTATTTGGATTGGAACCGATAAAGGATTAACATTATTCAACCCAAATAAAGAGCAATTTATCACCTTCCAAAACCAGCAGGGCAACCCCTACTCTCTTTTATCCAATGAAATCAATGACATAGGTGAAAGCAAAGATGGCAGATTGTGGGTATGTGCCCACATGGGAGGAGTAAGTATACTTGACTTAAATGATAATGTGTTTACAAGCCCCGAAAATATGCATTTTCAAAACATACAAGTCACCAATGACTTACATGGCATATCATCTCCGAACGCCAGGTGTTTTCTACAAGATTCTTTCGGCAATATTTGGCTAGGGAATTATCGAGGAGGAGTGGATTTTCTCAGCTATAACCAACCTGTATTTCAGACATTAGCATATAATACCCTAAAAGATGGCGCCTTAACAGAAAAACAAGTATGGGGACTTACCATTGACAATGAATCACGCATCTGGCTGGGAGGAGAAAATGAAATCGCAATATTCAGTGCCAACATGAAGCTTCAAAAAATTTTGTCTCTTGCTGGTAAAGCCAATCCACACACACATGCCTCTGTCATATTTAAAGATAAAAAAGGAATTATCTGGTTGGGATTATACAAGGATGGAATTCTAACTTGTGACCCACGTACTCAAAAGATCACACGAATTGAGTTAGAGGATAAAACTGCTGATATTTGTTGTTTTTTTGAAGAAAACAATAAAATATGGATTGGTACCCAAAATGGATTGTATTCCTGGGAGAATGGGAAAATAATCGAAGAAAAAGAAATAAACAAACAACTCCCAGACATTATGATACACGGTATCCAACGGGACCGTCAAGGGAAATTATGGTTAGGTACATTCGGTAAAGGACTTAATGTATTTTCTCCAGAAGGAAAAAGAATTATGCACTTCGATACCTCCAATGGAATGGAGTCAAATGCAGTCAACTCATTGTATATGGATTCAAAAGGAAGACTATGGGTAGCTACACGTGCAGGCATCGTCCACATCAATGATACGAGCAACCCTAAACTTGAAATATACAATCACAAGCAAGGACTAATCGATGAAAATGTCAGAAGTATCATAGAAGATAAAAAAGGAAATATTTGGCTCAGTACAAACGGAGGAATTGCCCAATGGAAAAGTGATGAAAAAAGATTTCTGAACTATACCTGGCACCAAGGAGTACCCAGAGGAGACTTCATGGATGGTGCAGTATGCAAAGACGACAACGGTAATTTGTTTTTCGGCTCACAGAATGGGGCCTGCTACTTTAACCCTGAACACATTATAGAAAATGTACAGATTGCTCCTGTAAAAATTACAAATATTAAAAGTTACGATAACTCCAATCCAAGTAGCAAAGGAACGATTGTCCCAATTACCAATAACAAGGTAGAATTATCTCACCAAAATAGCACTTTTACCATCTCTTTCAGTGTAATGGACTTCTCACAAACTCCCCAAGTGGAATATGCTTATACTATGGAAGGATTAGGTAAAACATGGTTTGAAACAGGTGATGAGAATCGAATTACATTCCGAAATCTAGAACCTGGAGAATATACATTTAAAGTAAAAGCCAAAATGAGAAACCAGCCATGGGGCAACAAATTTACTTCTCTCCAAATTATTATCGCTCCCCCTATCTGGCTCACTTGGTATGCAAAATTACTTTATGCTATACTCATTATCCTTATATTATTTGGCGTCTTACGCTTCTATAAACGCAAACTAGCATTGGAAAGTCGTCTGAACCTAGAACATCACCAGCACGAAAATGATCAAAAGCTCAATAATGAACGACTGCGTTTCTATACTAATATCACACATGAGTTGCGCACTCCTTTAACCCTAATTCTCGGACCATTAGAGGACTTATTAGCCGATAAAACATTGTCTCCACGACAAGCCAATAAAATCAGTATCATCCGCGACAGTGCCAACCGATTGCTCAACCTTATCAATCAGATTCTGGAGTTCAGAAAAACGGAAACAGAAAACAGAAAGCTAAAGGTAGGCTATCATAACCTGGCACTATTAGTACAGGAAATAGGTATAAAATACAAGGAACTAAACCAAAATGCAGAAGTAAACATTCATATCCAAGTTGATACGCAAGATACGAAGCTTTACTATGACCATGAGATTATCACCATCATCATTGATAATCTCATGTCGAATGCTGTTAAATATACCCCAAAAGGCGATATAACACTCACTTTAGCCAGCAATGAAGAAAACGGAGTTAAATATACCACTATCAGTGTGGAAGATACCGGCCACGGAATCTCCAAGGAATCTTTAAACCATATCTTCGAACGATATTATCAAGGCAAAGGAAAATATCAGGCTTCAGGTTCAGGAATTGGTCTGGCACTGGTAAAATCCCTGGCAGATTTGCACCAGGCAACCATTGAAGTGGAAAGTGAAGTGGAAAAAGGAAGTAAATTCACTTTGAAACTAATTACAGAAAATACATACCCAAATGCAGAGCATCAAGTTGTCAAAGAAGTTCATAAATCAGAAGAAAATAATGAACAAACAATTTCAATAGAAACCGAAGACGGAAAACCTATCATTTTGATTGTAGAAGATAATCGGGACATACGCGAATATGTAAGAAGTTCATTTGAGGAAATGTATGAAGTACTGACAGCTGCAGATGGGAAAGAAGGATGGGACATCGCACAAAACCAAATTCCAAACATCATCATCAGTGACATCATGATGCCGGTAATGGACGGGATTGAGCTATGCCGCCATATCAAAGAAGATATGCGTACCAGTCATATTCCAGTCATTTTGCTTACAGCCAAAGATACACTTCAGGATAAGGAAGAGGGATATGCTGCAGGAGCCGATTCCTTCATCACGAAACCGTTTAGTGCCCGTTTGCTAAACAGCCGTATCAATAACATTTTGGAAAACCGACGCAAAACAGCAGGAGTCATCACCTCAATTCCTGAAACAGAAAGTGAACAAGAAAACATCGAAAATGAACGAAAGAACTTAAACAAACTGGACCAGGAGTTTTTAGACAAGGTGACTGCCATCATTGAAGAAAATCTATGTATGGAAAAAATGGATGTAGCGTTCATTGCCGATAAAATGTGCATGAGTCATTCTACTCTCTACCGAAAAATCAAAGGATTAACCGAAATGACCGTCAATGAGTATGTCCGGAAAATCAAGATGAAAAAAGGCATGGAACTCATCAACGAAGGAAAGTATTCGTTGGCTGAAATTTCTGATTTAACAGGTTTCAGCAGTGTAGCTTACTTCCGCCAATGCTTTAAAGATGAGTATGGAATGGCTCCCACTGAATATCTGAAGAGAAAACAGAACTAATTTTATCTCTATACACAATAAAACCATCAATGCCTGCCGAGAAATATTCTCAACAGGCATTGATGATTTTGATCATTTCTTATCAAAGAAATCGAGTGTCCAGCTATCCATCCATTCGATATAAGGCACTCCATTTTCAAACTGTATGGGCAACCAGATATAACGGGCATCACTCGGATGCTTAGGCCGCCAGATATCTGCCATAAAGATAAAGGCGTCTTTCTTTCCCGATACCGGAAGGACATAGGTACTCTGCCCGCCAAAAGTGATTTCTGATTTCTTCCCACGGCAAGGATTTGGATGTTGTGTCCAAGGTCCCCAAATACTGGGAGCAGAGAACATGCGTGCTTCATTAGGATCCCATCCGGTACAGCCGGAAGTAATCATCCAGTATGTACCGTCACTCTTCTTGAATATGGCAGGTGCTTCATTGTGCCCGGCTGGAGCCATACGCACATACTTACCAGTATGAGTCAGGTAATCATCGCTCAATTCTGCAATCTGTAGTGTCAGATTGTCTTCTGACGAGTAAATATGATAGGCTTTTACATCTTCATCCACAAAAAGCTGCATATCACGTGCCATTTGTCCACCTTGCAGGTCACGTTTCACAAACAAGCCTTTGTGAATCGCTTCATACCACATCGGTGTCCACCATTCCTTATATTTTTCTGCATCCAATGTATCCAGCATGGCACGTTGTGTTTCATTCATATCAAAAGGAAGCACTCCCGGATTAATACGTTCCGAACGAATATACTTGAACGGCCCGGTAGGAGAATCTGAGACGGCCACCGCTGAACGGGCCGCTGCATAGCCTTTTCCTTTCAATTCCAAGTGGAACCACATGACAAACTTCTCCGTCTTTTCATTATAGATTACTTTGGGACGTTCCATTACACATCCCTGTACGATGTCACTGGTAGAATCGTTCAACACTACAGGTAAAACGGCTCCTTCGTTGTTCCAGTCTGTCAGGTTCTTTGAAGAGTAACACATAATTCCCACCATAGCACTGCTGGTAGAATCGGATTTATTCTCGCCATACCAGTAGTAAGTACCATCATGATACAATATACCACCTCCGTGGGCATTTACATGTACCCCCTGATTGTCAGGCCAGATTTCACCACTACAAATTTCTTTGGGAGGTTCGGCTGTACATGCCGTTAGCAAAAGAAAACAAAGCACACCCAAAAGACTAATCGATCTCAGTCTCATACATCAAATTTATTATATCTTTATTACAACAATTACGACTGAGATTCAGGAAGCAATCCGAAATAAGCCCCAAAATCTCAGTCGTAGTTTATTATCCCTTATTTACAAAACTCAATAGTTTCTTAGAACAAATCCCATGTACGGATTTCATCTCTCCAATGATGATCTTTCGGGAAAGGCTTTTCTCCCCAAGCACGTACGCTGGTCCATTCTTGTGGTGCATCGGTCCAGAATGGATGAGAAGCCGGAAGTCCTAAAGGCAAGAATGATAAAGAAGTCATATACAAACTTCCGTTGTTGGTATACCAGTCGGCTACATTCGGCTGACGTCCGGTAAATCCGATAGTCAGGAAACCACCTTCATTGAAATTGTGTCCGCTGGCAAACATACGCTTCATCACTGCTGTCAGCGCACAACGAACCTGTGCATTAGTCACTCCTGCAGGCAGTTCCTGATACCATGCCATCAAAGCCAATGGCTGCATAGTAGCCATACGATAAGGAATGGAGCGACCGAATACGGGGAAGGTTCCTTCCGGAGAGATGAAACGTTCCAAAATCAAGCTGAATTTCTGCGCACGTTTCAAGGCACGGTCATAATATTTTCCGTAGGCAATCCGTGTATATGCCTTTGCATCCTTCATAGCCTGAAGGGTTTCCAAATACATCGGATGGAATACGTAACTACTATAATAATCGAACGCAAAGGAAGGACCGTCAGCATACCAGCCATCTCCTGTATACCATTCTTCTACCTTACGAATAGCTGAATTCACACGATATTCATCGAATGAAGCTCCAGCTTTTGCCAGGAAACTTTCAATGGTAGATGAGAACAACAGCCAGTTAGTATAAGGAGGATCAACCCGACGCAACTGCTGGAATTCTTCCACATAGCGTTTCTTCGTAGTCTCATCCAACGGCAACCAGAGTTGTGCGTATGCACGAAGGAAGCTTTCCGCAATATAAGCAGCATCCACCAACGCCTGTCCATGACCACGCCACAACAGATAGTCCGGACTTTGCGGATCAACTGCATTGGCATAACTCTTCAAAGCCATTTCACGAAGTTCCTTACGCATCTTTCCTTCTTCAGTGTCGTCATCCGGTAAAGTCAGCCAAGGAGCAATACCCGCCATCAAACGTCCGAATGTTTCCATATAAGTCACCCGTTTGTCACGGCCATCCCAGTTAGGACTTACTTCTACCAGCATGTTTTTCTGCAATTCGCCTTTTGACATGTTACTCAATACCGGATAAGCCATCTGATAAGCCAATTTGCACCAGTAAGCACGATCGGCACTCTGAGAAGCTTCCAAATAACGCACATACTCGCAAGCTGCCAGCAAGAAAGCTCCTACACCAAAATTAGCGGTAGACTTCGCATTTATTACCTGTCCGGGGATTGCTTTTTCACCGATAGGCTGTACATAACCTACCGTTCCGTCTTTCTGAAGTGCTTTCTTTGACAAATAGTTCCATGCCTTCTGCACCACCGGCATGTATATATCTTTTTCCAAATACCCATTGTTTATACCCCATAAGAATCCGTATGTAAACAGAGCTGTTCCACTGGTTTCCGGTCCCGGTGCAAATTCCGGATCCATCATGCTGCGTGTCCAGTAACCTTCAGGCTGCTGGATAGCTGCGACGGCTTTTGCCATCTTCTGAAATTTATCCACAAAGAACTGATGATGCTTATATTCTTCCGGCAAGTCCTTCAACACTTTAGCCAGCCCGGCTAATACCCAGGCATCACCTCTGGCCCAGAAATCCTTCTTACCGTTTACCGTCTTGTGCTTCGGATAAATGTATTTTGCATCACGGTAATAAAGATTCTCTTCCTTATCGAACATGATGCTGTCAGAATACTGCAAATAAGCATACAATTTATCCAGATACAGCGTGTTATGAGTCACCTTGTAAAGTTTTGTCATTACCGGCATCGCCATATACAGCGCATCACTCCACCACCAATAGTCATTCTGCGAAGTACTCATCTGATATTCCATGACCTCACGCGCACGTTTGATTTTCTTATCATCCGGAGCTAAATTGTACAAATCGGTATAAGTCTGGAAACAAATCTGGTAGTCACCAAAAAGGACATACTGATCCGACTCTCCGTAAGAATATTTCCACTCCGCACGGTTATCACTCTTCGCTCCCTTCCACTGGTTATAGTTTGCCCAAGTTTCAGAATAAGCACGATAAGTCTCATTTCCCGTCAGGAAATAGGCTTCCATATTACCCGTATGATATACAGCATTATCCCAGAATGAACGTACTTCCGGTGAATTTTCTGCCTGCCAATGCTGATTTACCTTATCAATCATTTTCCGAACCTCTGTCGCTTCGGAATCTTTGGCCCCAACCGACATCGGCAATACTCCGACAGCGCAAGCCAGTAACAATTTGAATACCTGTTTCATAGTTTTATTTTGAGATTAATTTATTTCCAATACATACACAGGGGTTGCCTCTGAGGCCTTGACTTTTTCCCCGTCTCCCTGATGTGTTTCCTGCACAAATACATGCAGTTTCCGATGTGTTTTCCACAACTCCGTATCATAGCTGGGCTCCCAGGCATCTACAGAGAAATCGGTCAGGTCTTTCACCTGCCATTTACCCGACTTCACATCATCTGTATAAGCCATAGAAACCTTACTGCCACGTTCTGCATCACGGAACACAAAATAAGCCTTCCCTTTATCTACCGCAATACGTGGGCGTGAAATCGGAATCATTTTTGTACCTCCACCTTTTAAAGAGAATCCCAGCGATCGATTCATAATCTGACGGTTCTGCCATCCCTTCCCGTCGTTCCACACCAGCCTATATTGAGGGACCTCACTGTCTGCATCTCTCCAGTAGGTCACAATATAAGGATGTCCTTCCGCATCGGTACTCATACTCGTCTGGTTAATCAATTCACTATTTTGAGGTATGCGACAAGCATATTCTGCATTATCCTTACAAATAGGCAAGGTATATTTCTCACCTGTTGATTTGTACCACGTCTTTCCCTCATCAGGAGAATATGCATAACAAAGGTCATGATTCGTTTCCACCATCCAGGTCTCACGCCATACCCATGACAAATGAATCACTCCAGCCTTATCCATATATAGTTGCCAGTAGGCATTCCGTTGATTTTCTCCGTCAATCAACACATCTTGTACACGTGTCCATTTCCTGCTCTTCAAATCATAACGATTCAATACCAAATTACCTCTTCCGGAAGCTCCTGAACGGTATACAAACAGCAAATCACCATCTGGCATCCGATAGAACTCCGGATACGTCACGTCGTCCTCATCCTTACCGGTCATCGCTTCTTTTTCTCCTAACGTCAAAGCACCGGGTGCCGTACTCTTGCAATAATTTAATTTGTTACCGTGATGGTCAAAAGAAAGATGCAGATAACCGTCCCCATCTACCATCATACTGATGACATTGTGTGCATCGGCCACATTTCCCTTATACTGACTGCGCTGTAGTGTCCAGTCAGTAGTTCCCAAAGCACGTTTACCTACGGTCAAATACCCGTCGGCATCATAATAAGATATGTATTGTACTTCCCCGTCCGTAACCAGCGAACTGTTACGGAATACGGTCGTATTGACGGAAGTCGAGCTATATCCGTCGCCCACCTTAACAAGGCGTTGTGCAGAGATTCCAGTCCAAATGAAAAAGCCTATAAAAAATAGCAAAATGCGCTTCATAGTTTATCAATTAAGTATACTTTGCAAAAGTAGAATTTTCAGGCAAAAAAAGGTATAAAAATTTCGTCAAGGAGGGATAAAAAACGGGCAAGGAAAGCCGAATGGATAAAATCCTGCCCTTTTTGACCAAATCGTCACATATTTCTATTCAAATGTTTGAGATACGGATACAAAAAACAGTCCGTATTCAAAGCATCTACTTCAATACGGACTGTTTCGCAAAAATAATATTTCTTACAGACAAGCTGGAAGTTCACTCAACTTCATACTATTGGAGCCCTTTATCAGCACGCAACAATGCTGAACAGGATGAGCAGCCAGCATAGCTTCTACCTCCTTCACGTTCTCATAATGTTCAAACGAAGCAGAGAGTCCGGCAAACTCCGGCCCAACTAAAATCACGCGTTCAAACTGACATTCGTTCAGGAAGTCCACTACTTTCTGATGCTCTTCCCGACTTCCTTCACCCAGCTCTTTCATAGCACCCAGGATAGCTACCTTGTGCTCGGCTTCCATCTGACGGAAGTTAAGCAGCGCTGCCATCATACTGGTAGGATTTGCATTATACGCATCCACAATCAGCGTATTGGATTCCGTCTGAACCAGCTGTGAACGATTGTTCTGAGGCACATAAGAAGAAAGTGCATGACAGATTTTTGTATCTTCCACGCCGAAATAACGACCAATAGCAACCGCTGCCAGTGCATTATCCAAATTATAGGCACCTATCAGGTGTGTCTTCACCTCGTGTAACGCACCTCCAGCCGCCCACTCAAAATGCAGGAACGGAGAACAAGAAAGCACTGCTCCACTTACATCCAGCCCCGAAGTCTGTCCGTAACGAACACAATTCAGTCCTTCTGCGATTTTATTCAGATGAGGATTCTCATTCTGAATGAAGATAGTGGCATTTCCTTTTTCCCGAAGATAATCATAAAGTTCTCCCTTGGTACGGATGACTCCTTCAAAAGAACCGAATCCTTCCAGATGCGCCTTTCCCACATTGGTAATAATACCGCAATCGGGCTCAGCAATATGAACCAGCGTCTTGATTTCACCCGGATGATTGGCTCCCATTTCAATGACAGCCACCTCATGTTCCGGCTTCAGGCGCAACAAGGTCAAGGGCACGCCAATATGGTTATTGAAATTTCCCTGTGTATAGAGCACATTGAATTTCTCTTTCAATACGGCCGCAATCAGTTCCTTCGTAGTGGTTTTTCCATTGGTACCGGTTACCCCCACCATACGAGTTCCTAACTTACGACGATGGTAATTGGCCAGCTGCTGCAACGTCTGAAGGCAATTTTCCACCAGCAAGATACGCGGATTCTCCGGGGATGCATACTGTGGTTCATCGACCACAGCATAACGGCATCCCTGTGCCAGCGACTGTGCAGCAAACGCATTGCCATTAAATGTTTCTCCTTTCAGGGCCAGAAACATAGAACCCTCCGGACAATGACGGCTGTCGGTCGTCAGTCCGTTACACTCCGTAAACCGGCTGTATAGTTCTTCAATATCCATATTCTTATTGTTCTGAGAAGCGCTTTGCCTGCTCTTCAATCAATGCCGCATCTTCAAAATAGTTGATTTTCATGGCACGGCGCACTTCATCCATGGTCTGAGCGGCAGCTTCACGAGCCACTTCACAACCTTTCTTCAACATATCATATACGGCAGGAATGTCTTTTTCAAACTCCTTACGACGTGTACGGATCGGTTCCAACACCTCTTCCATGACAGCTCCCAGGAACTTCTTCACCTTCATATCACCCAATCCACCGCGAGTGTAATGTGCTTTCAGCTCGTCCAGGTTAGCATATTCCGGTAAATAACGTCCGAAATGTTCTGTCTGACAGAAAGCATCCAGGTAAGTGAACACACAGTTACCTTCCAGTTTACCCGGATCGCTGACCTTGATATGTGTCGGGTCAGTGTACATGCTCTTCACTTTCTTCAATACCTCATCTGCCGAATCAGACAAATAGATACAGTTGCCCAGCGACTTACTCATCTTAGCCTTTCCATCTGTACCCGGCAAACGCAGACAAGCCGCATTGTCCGGAAGAAGGATTTCCGGTTCTACCAGTGTTTCGCCATAGATATGGTTGAAACGGCGTACAATTTCACGCGTCTGTTCAATCATCGGTTCCTGGTCTTCTCCCACCGGAACGGTAGTAGCCTTGAATGCCGCAATATCGGCAGCCTGGCTGATAGGATAAGTAAAGAAACCTACCGGAATACTTGTTTCGAAGTTACGCATCTGGATTTCAGTCTTCACCGTAGGATTACGCTGCAAGCGCGATACGGTTACCAAATCCATAAAATAGAAACTCAATTCATAGAGTTCCGGAATCTGCGACTGAATAAAGATGGTTGACTTTGCAGGGTCAAGTCCAGCAGCCAAGTAGTCCAAAGCCACTTCAATCACGTTCTGACGTACTTTTTCCGGGTTTTCAATATTATCCGTCAAAGCCTGTCCGTCAGCTTCGAACACAAATATCTTATCATACAAACCCGAATTCTGCAATTCCACACGTCGGCGCAATGAACCTACATAGTGGCCGATATGTAATTTTCCGGTCGGACGGTCACCGGTCAAGATAATCTTTTCCTTTTTCATAATATAAGCTATTGTTCATTTTTAAATTGCAGCAAAGATAGCGAAAGGTGAGCGAAGCTCCAAGCCAAAAGCTTGCTTTTGAGTGAAAGAGCTTTCGAACCGCATCCTATCTTCTCTAAAGATATATAAATCCTTTGTTTTCTTCAAAATAAATCGTTTCTTTGCAAGAGGTCTCTGCAGACAACCATCTGCCTGACAGGGACTACCTTTAACGATACCACAACAAATTATCTATAACCATGAAGAAAGAACTCAAAAAAGTCCTGGTTCTCGGATCAGGCGCACTGAAAATCGGGCAAGCCGGAGAATTCGACTACTCAGGTTCACAAGCACTGAAAGCCTTACGCGAAGAAGGCATCCGCTCGGTACTTATCAACCCTAATATTGCTACTATTCAGACTTCGGAAGGAATTGCCGACCAAGTATATTTCCTGCCCGTTACACCTTATTTCGTAACTGAAATTATTAAGAAAGAACATCCGGACGGCATTCTGCTGGCCTTTGGAGGACAAACGGCCCTGAACTGCGGTACGGAACTTTACCAGAAAGGTATATTGAAAGAATACGGTGTGGAAGTGTTAGGAACTTCCGTAGACGCCATTATGTATACAGAAGACCGCGACCTCTTTGTCAAGAAGTTGAACGAGAAATCTCTGAAAACTCCGGTCAGCCGTGCGGTAGAAAACATGAAAGACGCACTGGAAGCAGCACGTACCATCGGCTATCCGGTGATGATCCGTTCGGCTTACGCATTAGGAGGATTGGGAAGTGGTATCTGCCCCGATGAAGAAAAATTTATCGAACTGGCTGAAAGCGCCTTTACCTTCTCTCCACAGATTCTGGTGGAAGAATCACTGAAAGGCTGGAAAGAAATTGAATTCGAAGTGATTCGCGATGCCAACGACCACTGTTTCACCGTGGCCAGCATGGAAAACTTCGACCCGCTGGGTATTCATACCGGTGAATCTATCGTAGTGGCTCCTACCTGCTCACTAAGCGAAGAACAAGTAACCATGTTGCAGGATTTGTCCAAACAATGTATCCGCCATTTGAACATTGTGGGTGAATGTAACATTCAGTATGCTTTCAATGCCGAAACCAACGATTACCGCATCATCGAGGTAAACGCCCGCCTGAGCCGTTCTTCTGCACTGGCTTCCAAAGCAACCGGTTATCCGTTGGCTTTCGTTGCAGCCAAGATTGCCTTGGGCTATACCTTGGATGAAATCGGAGAAATGGGTACACCGAACTCTGCTTACGTAGCTCCGCAACTAGATTACCTGATTTGCAAGATTCCGCGTTGGGACCTCAACAAGTTTGCCGGAGTTTCTCACCGCATCGGTTCAAGCATGAAGTCTGTGGGTGAAATCATGTCTATCGGACGTACGTTTGAAGAAATCATCCAGAAAGGTCTTCGTATGATTGGACAGGGTATGCACGGATTTGTAGGCAATGACCATACCCGCTTCACCAACCTGGATGATGAACTGGCCAATCCGACTGACTTGCGTATCTTTGCCATTGCACAGGCACTGGAAGAAGGTTACTCTATCGAACGCATCTATGAACTGACCAAGATTGACCCGTGGTTTATCGGCAAACTGAAAAATATCGTAGACTACAAGCATAAACTGTCAACCTACAACTCGCTTGAAGAACTTCCGGCAGAGGTACTTCGTGAAGCAAAAGTGATGGGATTCTCTGACTTCCAGATTGCCCGCTTCGTACTGAAGCCTCAGCAGGGTAACATGGAAAAGGAAAATCTGGCCGTTCGTTCTTACCGTAAGAAATTAGGTATCCTTCCGGCCGTGAAACGCATCAATACCGTAGCTTCCGAACATCCGGAACTGACTAACTACTTGTACATGACGTATGCCGTAGAAGGATACGATGTCAACTATTACAAGAATGAAAAGTCAGTCATCGTGCTGGGTTCAGGAGCTTACCGCATCGGTTCATCTGTGGAATTTGACTGGTGCTCGGTAAATGCCATCCAGACAGCCCGCAAGTTAGGCTACAAGTCTATCATGATTAACTACAACCCGGAAACAGTTTCTACCGACTACGACGTGTGCGACCGCCTATACTTCGACGAATTGTCATTCGAACGCGTACTTGACGTCATCGACCTGGAACAGCCGCGCGGCGTCATCGTTTCTGTAGGTGGTCAGATTCCGAACAACCTGGCCATGAAACTCTATCGCCAGTCGGTTCCGGTATTGGGTACCTCTCCTATTTCTATTGACCGTGCTGAAAACCGCAACAAGTTCTCGGCTATGCTTGACCAGTTGGGCATCGACCAGCCGGCTTGGCAGGAACTGACCAGCCTGGACGATGTGAAAGACTTTGTCAAGAAAGTAGGTTATCCGGTATTGGTTCGTCCGTCATACGTACTGAGTGGTGCAGCCATGAACGTATGCTACGACCAGGAAGAACTGGAACGCTTCCTGCAAATGGCCAGCGAGGTATCAAAAGAATATCCGGTAGTTGTATCACAATTCATGCAGGAAACCAAGGAAATAGAATTCGATGCTGTGGCACAGAACGGTGAAATCGTGGAATATGCCATTTCAGAACACATCGAATTTGCCGGTGTACACTCTGGTGATGCGACACTTGTCTTCCCGGCACAGCACATCTATTTTGCTACTGCCCGCCAGATTAAGAAAATCAGCCGCAAGATTGCCAAAGAACTCAATATCTCCGGTCCGTTCAACATCCAGTTCCTGGCTAAGAACAACGATGTGAAGGTAATCGAATGTAACCTGCGTGCTTCACGTAGCTTCCCGTTTGTATCAAAAGTATTGAAACGCAACTTTATCGAGACGGCTACCCGCATCATGCTGGATGCTCCTTACGTACGTCCTGACAAGCTGGCGTTTGACATTGACTGGATTGGGGTAAAAGCTTCTCAGTTCTCATTCGCCCGTCTGCAGAATGCCGACCCAGTACTGGGAGTAGACATGTCATCTACCGGTGAAGTAGGTTGCTTGGGAGACGACTTCGATGAAGCATTGCTGAATGCCTTGATTGCAACCGGCTACAAGATTCCGAAACAGTCTGTTCTGTTCTCTTCCGGTGCTACCAAGTCGAAAGTCGATTTGCTGGATGCCAGCCAGATGCTTCACCAGAAAGGATACAACATCTATGCTACAGCTGGTACGGCTGCCTTCCTGAACTCTCACGGCATCACCACTACTCCGGTGTTTTGGCCAGATGAACGCCCGAATGCAGAAAACAATGTGATGAAGATGATTGCGGAACATAAGTTCGACTTAATTGTCAACATCCCGAAAAACCACACCAAACGGGAACTGACCAACGGTTACCGCATCCGTCGTGGTGCCATCGACCACAACATTCCGTTGATTACCAACGCACGTCTGGCCAAAGCGTTCATCGAAGCATTCTGCCACATGAACCAGAATGAAATCCAGATTAAGAGCTGGCAGGAATATAAATAAGGCATACCAAAGGTAGAAAATAAGAACATCAAAGCGCTTGAAACAAAACGCTTTGACGTTTAAATTAAAACGCAAGTGCGTTTGAAGTAAAATGCACTTGCGTTTCAACTAAAACGTCCTTGCGTTTTCCCTTAAACGCAAGGACGTTTTTTTCATATACCTTTTTCTTATTTCAAAGCGGCTTCTATATCAGCCATAAGTTCTTGAAAATCAGCCTTCGTATAACCTATTGAGGCATGAATCAGCTTACCGTCTTTTCCGAACAGGTACGCTCTGGGAATTGTCTGGTCGGCAAAAAGAGAGAAGACTTCCCGTTTAGGATCCGGATAGAGCGGGAAACTGAACTTCTTCCGTTCATTGTATTTTTTCAGTTCTGCATCCGTATGCTCCCGGCCGATAACTAACAGCTTGAAATCCTTGTTATCCTTGTATTTCGGCCACAAGGTTTTCTGAACCTCAGCCAGTTCTATCTGACAAGGACCGCACCACGTAGCAAACAAACTGACCAGCACTACCTTTCCTTTCAAATCGGCAGGTGTTACTTTACCATATATCTCCGAACTCAGGGTAATGGCAGGCATGGCATCACCCAAACTGATTTTTTCTTTCCCGGTGTCTTGTGCTGAAGCAGCCAGTACGCCCATCCAAATCAGACACAAAAGGCTCCAAATCCGTAAATTTTTCATTGTTCTTTCCTTTCTATAAAATGTTAAACCCTGACAAATATACCGTAAACCGCTGGAAAATCCGCCAAGGAATCTATCTTTGTAAATAGTTTTAACGAAAAACAAGAGCGCGTATGATGACATTTATCTCGTGTGCCAAGACCATGACCGCACGTAGCAAAACTCCATATCCAGAAACCACTACTCCTCATTTTCTGAAAGAGGCCCGCGAAAACGCCTTGTACATGACCCAGTTTACTGCCGAAGAACTGGCCCAGATGCTGAAAGTGAATCCGAAGTTAGCAGCCGAAAACTACCTGCGCTACCACGAGTTCCTTTCACCGGAAACTCCTGCCCTGCCGGCTCTTCTAGCCTACACAGGCATCGTGTTCAAGCGTATCCATCCGGCAGACTTTACCGCAGAAGATTTCCGGTATGCCCAGCAGCATTTGTTGATTACCTCTTTCTTATACGGATTGCTCCGCCCGCTGGACAGTATTCAGAATTACCGATTGGAAGGCAATGTACGATTGCCGGAACACGAGCGGAAAACCATGTTTGAATACTGGCGCCCTTTGTTGACGGACTATTTCATTGATGCCATCCGGCAACAAGGAGGCATTCTTGTCAACCTGGCCAGTGGTGAAATGAAAGACTTGTTCGACTGGGAAAAAGTCTGCCGGGAAGTACAGGTCGTTACGCCCGAGTTCTACACCCTGAAAAACGGGAAACCTACCACGGTAGTTATCTACGCCAAAATGTGCCGTGGCGAGATGACCCGCTTCATCCTGAAAAACCGGATAGTACATCCGGAACAACTGAAAGACTTTGAATGGGAAGGCTTTTCCTATCACGGAGAAGAAGACGGAAAAATGCATTTCATTCTCCAATAAAAAAGAGCGGTCTGCCGAGCCATTTCTCCCGACAGACCGCCATCAATCAAATGAAATCTATTTCTTATTCTTCAGCACCGTTACATTCAATATCCGTAGCCAAAGTTACGTAGTTCAATACAGATGTACCGTCTACCAATGCCTTTTCTGTTTCTGTAGTTTCAGTTGTCAAGCATTTTCCTTTACCAGAAATCAGGGCATTGTACATCTTCACTTGTGTACCGGCACGCAAGCGAACACCTTGTTTCTCACCGCCGTTACCAATCAAGGTCAGGTTAGCCAAAGTAGGACAAGCTACCGGAGTGGCTGCAAAGTTCTTACCATTGTTATCGCATTCCATCAAGCAGTCACAATCAAATCCGAGTGTTTCTTTTGCTTCCTGATAAGCTACCAGGAACTGACCACGTCCGTTCCATCCTTCAGTCCAGTCGAAAGAGTCATCGCTACAGTTGGTCACTACCATGTGTTTCACGTCAACGCTACCACCGAAGAATTCAAAACCGTCGTCAGAACCATTGTAAGCCTGTACGTATTCTACTGTAGTACCGTTACCTACGCCATAGAAAGAAATACCGTTTGCTTCATGTTCAGAGTCCAATGCATATCCGGTATTTTCCAGACGAATATATTTCAGTGTACCAGAGTTATCATTGTCAGCAGAACCTCCATAAGCTGCATTACCGATTTCAGATTTACCGGCACCACCTTCTGCATTGGTATGAGCTTTACCGCATATGTGCAGACCGCCCCATGCACCAGATTCTTTCTTATCTGAGGTCATGATAATCGGATTCTCTTTTGTTCCTACAGCTTCGATTTTAGCACCCTGCTGTACCAAGATATAATCTACTGACTCATCACCAGTCTTAGCTACGATTTTCACACCTTCCTGGATAGTCAGTGTAGCACCAGTCTTCACAATATAGTCACCGCTAAGTGCATATACTTTATTTGCTTCCAGTGTTTTATTTGTTGTCAGAGTACCTGTCAATGTTTCTACTGCGTTTGCGCTTGTTTCATCACCGTTACCGCTTGTACGAATCCATCCGGCTGTCCAGTCATTATTAGCAGGAACAGCACCGCGATATGCAGCTGCGTCAAAGAAATTATCTACCTTCGTCATGTCGGCTCCACCGTCAATCGTACCGACAAATTTGTTTGTAAATGTATTGCTGAAATTATAATTGATTGCGTTATTGTTTGCTGCAGTCAAGAACAACTCAGAAGAATACGCATCTGCAACAGGAGGTTCCGGATTCGGAGTGTTGTCATCTTCACTACAAGCAGTACACAAAGTCATAGCAGCGATTGCAGCCATCGACATAAATTTCAAGTTCATTGTTTTCATACTTTTCTCGTTAATAAAAAGTTTAGATAGTGTTCAATTTTTTCCTTTATGAATTTTTATAATGTATAGCTAAAACCTAACTCAAAGGTAGTTCCTCTTCCGTAGCGTTCCACTTCCAGCTTTCTGCCGTCTTTCACTTCCTGCTTGAACACGATGTCCTGGTTCAGCAAGTCGGTCATCTGCAACTTAAAGTTCCAGTGGTCATTCAGTTTGTAAGTGGCTACGAAATCCAGCGTATGCAAGTCTTCCTGTTTCACGTCGCCCAATCCGGAAATACCTACCGCATGAATGCGTGGTCCTTGCAGGTTATAGAGCAGCGTAGCAGTCAGCTGTGTATCGTTCTTAAACTTAGGAGCATAGCTGATATCCGCATTCACCAGGTAAGGAGAAGCACCCTGCAGGGAACGCTGTGCGTTGGTATAGGCTCCACCTTCCGGCAATTGTACGTTGGTGTACATGTAAGAAGCATTGGCTCCTACGCGGAAGTCGCGGAACAATTCTCTACGGAATTCCACTTCCACTCCGGCAGCCACACCCGTATCTGCATTCTGGAAAGAGTGAACAGCCGCACCACCCGACAAGGTCTGTGTACGTTCAATCGGGTCTTCCAGGATTTTCGCATAACCCGTAATAGAGAACATATTGTTGCTGTTCTGCTGGTCAAAGCGTTCATAGCGCAAGTCGATATTGTAGTTATATCCATTCTTCAATTCTGCATTACCTCGAATCATGGCTGCTCCATACGATTCCTGATAGAGGAAAGGAGCCATTTCAATGAATGACGGACGCGTTACCGTACGTGAGAACGAGAAGCGCAGGCTGTTGGCATCGTTCACTGTATATTTCAAGTTCATGGCCGGAAAGAAGTCATGACAGTTCACCTCATTCCGTTTGGCTTCACCTCCGTCTGTCGCATAATTTACCCACTGGTGACTGTATTCATAACGCACTCCGATATTCACCAGGAAATTGGCCGTCGGATAATATTCCGCATCAATAAATCCGGCATAGATGGAGTGTCCGGCATCATACTGGTCTTTCGGCTGCTGGTCACGGATTATAGCAATGTCTCCATTGGCAATATTATCATATCCCATAAAGCTGGAAGTCCGGTAAATATCCTCTATTTCAGGATTGAAACGGCTTACATCATAGTAGAAACGGGTAGAACGGAACGTACGGCTCTTGTCTTTGTAAGTAGCTCCCATGCGTATCAGGTTATTGTCACCATAGCGATAAGAGCTTCGCAAATCGCCCACCCATTCTTCTTCATTCAGCGAGCCGAAATAACGCATATTCTCCTGCTTGTTCAGGTCGAACAGTTCCAGAGAGTTACCAGCCTTTTCAAACATCACCTGTCTGCGGTCAGGCTCCTCACTGGAAGTCTTGCTATAAGAACCGCTCCAGTTCAAATCCCACTGCTGTCCAAACTCATGGTGTCCATTCAGCTGATGATTTTGAAGGGTATAAATATGAGTTACAGAGTTGTTACCTATCAGTTCATTGTCTTCATAGTCTTCTCCTTGTCGCAACATGTAGGTATTCTCCGCGTTACGTGCATAGAAGAAGGTGTACCCAATACGGTCGGCCTCTCTAAGTGTATAAGCCAGGTTACCAAGTCCTGCCAGTTTCAGTTCCTGACGGTAACTGTCGTAATTAAACTGGTCGAGAGTCGTACCTCCGGCTTCAAGTGTGCGATAAAAAGCATCTTTTGTGGTTTCATTGGTATTGCTTGCACTCAACGCGGCCAACAGACTCAGATTCTGTCCATTTACATCCCAGTTCTTTCCGCCGGCTATATTACCGCCAAATTCCGGAAGACTTGTACTCTTATTCACATCGAAGGTTGTATGAAAAGGATTTTCCTTCGCAATGGCAGTTGAAAAATCCGCCTTAGGCATGTCAATGTATTTCTGATTAATGCCCGGATTACGGAACAAGGAATACTGCTGATCCATTTTATAGAAATCCTGGAAAATTGTATTGAACCGACCTCCTGTATTGAAACCGATGGAGAAAAAGTCTTTTCCGGTATTTTCTTTGGTACTGATGTCAATGTGTGCTCCTGAATAATCTGCAAAAGTTCCAGCTTCATATACCTTACTGACCGTTATGTTCCGTACCGTACTTGAAGGAAACAAATCCAAAGGAATCAGTTTGTTATCCGGATTCGGGGAAGCAATCGGCAGTCCGTTCAAGGTAGTCGTACTATATCGGTCACCCAATCCGCGCACAATCAGCTGTCCTGCACTGGCAATCGAGATACCGGTTATTTTCTTCACGCCTTCCTGTACATTACTGATACCTTTCACGCTCATTTCTTTTGCCCCAAGGTTTTCAATAGCTACAGTGGCTTTCTGGCGTTCCATGCTCAACGCACGTTCCCCTTCCAGGTTTTTACGTGCAACAACGGAGACTTCACTCAAGGCTTGTGCATCGCTTTCCATCTCAAAGTTCAGCACCACATCTTTGCCTTTTGCTTTTACAGCCCCAGCCTTAATGTCGGTGTATCCCACGTATTTCACCACAAGGTCATATACTCCACCGGGGACATCCAAAATATAATTTCCGTCAAGATCGGCTACAGCCCCTACTGTACTTCCAAGCACTTGTACGGTAGCTCCCGTCAATGGTTCTTTAGTCTGCTTGTCTACAATGGTACCTTTTATAGTCTCTGCTACCATCGGCATAGTAGAACAAGCTAAGAAACCTGAAACAAAAACAATCTCCTTAAAACCTAATCTCATAATCTATTCATGCATTTCTTTTTTCCGTTGCAAAGATGGAGTGTTTATGTTACAGCAGAACTTCATGAGATGTACATTTCATTTACGCAAAGATTACGTTTGTATTTCTGATTTGAGAAATCAAAAGAATACTTCATATCTTCTTTTTCTCCCCAATTATATAAGGTATAATCATAGTTTTTCCTATTTTTGTACAGACCAAAATAAATAAGATTATGTATCCTTTGAAATTCAAACCTATTTTAAAATCGACCCTTTGGGGAGGAGAGCGTATTATTCCTTTTAAACAACTGGACTGTCAGCAGGAACAAGTGGGAGAAAGCTGGGAAATCTCAGACGTACCGGGCGACGAATCTGTAGTAGCAGAAGGTGCAGATGCCGGCAAGAACCTGACTCAGCTGATGGAAGAATATAAAGGAAAGCTGGTAGGAGAAGAAAACTACAAGCGATTCCAGGGCAAGTTCCCTTTGCTTATCAAGTTTATTGACGCCAAGCAGGATTTGTCTATTCAGGTACACCCTGACGATGAACTGGCCATGAAGCGCCACCAGTCTATGGGTAAAACAGAAATGTGGTATATCATCGACAATACCGGCGGACAGGCACACCTGTATTCAGGTTTGAAAAAACAGATTACTCCGCAGGAATATGCCGACATGATTGAAAACAATACAATTTGTGATGCCCTCGACAAATATGACGTACAGCCGGGCGATGTATTCTTCTTGCCGGCAGGACGTATCCACAGTATCGGAGCCGGATGTTTCCTGGCAGAAATACAGCAGACTTCCAACATCACGTACCGTATTTACGACTTCAACCGCAGAGACAAGAACGGTAACTTGCGTGAACTGCATACGGAACTTTCAAAAGATGCCATCGACTATACTGTATCTGATGATTATCGTACGCACTATGAACCGCGTAAAGACGAACCAGTGGAACTGGTAAGCTGTCCGTACTTCACCACTTCTGTTTATAACCTGACAGAAACCATGAACATGGACTATAGCGAACTGGATTCGTTTGTCATTTACATCTGCATGAAGGGAGCCTGCACCGTTACTGACAACGAAGGCAACCGCATCAGCGTAAAAGCAGGTGAATCAGTATTGTTCCCGGCTACTACCCAGAACCTGGAAGTTGTACCGGAAGGAGAAGTATCTTTCCTGGAAACTTACGTATAATCTGATTTGATTTATACTTATTGCTGAGTCCTTTTCTTTTGTCCTGTTTCAGGCAGAGAAAGGGACTCAGTCATTTTTTACAAAAGCATTAGGTGATACGCCTGTAATCTGGCGGAACACACGATTGAAATGGTTGGGAGTGGCAAAACCTACTTCGTATGCAATCTGCTGCATGGTCCTTCCCCCATCGGCAAAAAGCTCGATAGCCCGCATGATTCTCAGATTGTTCACATAATAGCTGAAACGTATACCCGACTCATTGAACAAACGACTCAGGTTGCGCACAGAGAATCCGAAACGAGCAGCCAGTTGCGGCATCTTCAAATTCTCATGCAAATGCTCCTGCAGATAGGCCAGAATAGGATGCAAACGTGCATCATTGGGAATGGCCAGCATCTTCAACAAGAAGCCCATATCCTGGCTGATGGAAGGCAGCAGTTTGAAAAAGCTGAGTGCAAAGGCATACAAATCGGGAGAATCAGCCTGTTCTATCTCCGTCCCCTTGGAAGCAATAAATTTCAAGTTCTCTGCAATGAAGGAGTTGGTATGATAAATGGAGAATTCTTTCAAGGCGGTATCCTTGTCATCCGCATCCAGCGACAGATAGAAAATAACCAGTGACACCTGCCGGTTCTTGCTGGACAATTCATGCTCCGTACAGCCGGGTATCCAAGCGATGTGCTTCTCTGGCACAAAATAGCTTGTGGAACCTATCTGTACATGCAACGTGCCGGAAAGGGTATAGATAATCTGGCACTTTTCATGTGCATGGCCCGGCAATTTAATTTCTTCCCATCCGGTTTTCTTGATACGGATGGTCTCCTTACTCGTCTGCTTTATCAGCGAAATATAGCTTTCCTGTTCCTGATTCATTCTCTGAGGATGGCTTAAAATGGTAATCTTTTTGCATAAACCGCAAATTCAGCCTAAAAATAATGGTTTAATTTTGCACAGCCAAATAAAATGGCTAAAGGTATTTTCAACACAAAAAGAATAATGGGTAAAAGATTAGTTTCAACTATTGGAGTTCTTTCTTTTTTTATTTACACAGCCGCCGCACAAGAACAAGTGATAACCATTGAGGACTTGTTTCAACTGGCTGACCAAAACAGCAAAAGCATCCAGCTTCATTCGCTGGCCATTGACGAAACAACACAGGCAGTAAAAGTGGCTAAAAATGCCAAACTGCCCTCCATTCGGGCACAAGTGGACCTCAACTACATTGGCGACGGCTGCATGACAGACCGGGATTTCAGTAACGGCATACATGCCGACATGCCGCATTTCGGCAATTCTTTTGTACTCAAGGCCTCACAGACTATCTACGCCGGAGGAAGTATCAACGCCAACATCCAGAAAGCGAAACTGCAACAGCAACTGGCACAACAGACTTATCAAAACAACCAGCAGGATTTGCGCTTCATGCTGTTGGGATATTACCTTGATTTGTTCCAGCTGAGAAATCAACAGACGGTCTACGAGAAGAACATTGAGCAGACACATCTATTGGTGAAGGATATGCGGGCAGCCTATCAACAGGGTACGGCACTGAAGAGTGACATTACCCGTTATGAACTACAGTTGCAGAATCTGCAATTAGGCCTGACTTCTACTATCAACAGGCTCAATGTCTTGAACCACAAGCTGACGACTACTATCGGACTGGACCCTTCGATACATATTGTACCCGACTCCACGGCACTGTTCCGTATCAATGTGGACAAACAGCATGAAGCGACCTGGATGGAAGCTTCTCAGGAATCTCCTGAACTCCAGCAGGCACACACGGAAATCAAGCTGACCCACAACCAGCAGAACCTGATTCGTTCGGAACGCAGACCTCACATCAGTCTGACGGCAACTAATGAGTTTAATGGGCCGATTCTGATAGAAGTTCCGCCATTGAACAACAACTTCAACTACTGGTTTGCCGGAGTAGGTATCTCGTACAATCTGGATGCTTTGTTCAAAAGCAAGAAGAAGCTGAAACAGGCACGGATAGCCACCTCAAAAGCAGAAAAGAATTACCAGCTGGTCAAGGAAGAAATAGAGAACAAGGTACACGAAGCGTACGTAAACCTGAATGAAGCTTACGTTAGACTGAATACCCAGCAAAAAAGCGTACAGCTGACGCATGAAAACTTCCGCATCGTGCGGCAACGTTACTTGAACGGCCTGTCACTGATTACCGATATGCTGGATGCCAGCAACATGCAGCTGGATATGGAATTGCAGCTGGCCAACTACCAGATAGGTATATTGTATCAATATTACCTGCTGAAAAAAATTACGGGAACACTTTAATGAAATGCATATTTACACAAAAACGAAAAAATATATGATGCGAAACAAAAAAAGAGCTATTTCTAATTTCTTTATACTGCTGGTCCTCGTAGCCGGTATCAGCTGGGTTTGCGGCAAATTTATCCATTTAGGTAATGTGGAATATACAGACAATGCCCAGGTGAAGCAACACCTGACTCCTGTCAGCACACGGGTACAGGGCTTCATCAAAAAAATCTGTTTTGAGGAATATCAGACTGTGAAAAAAGGAGATACCCTGGCCATCATAGAAGATACGGAATACCGTCTGAAAGTGGCACAAGCCGAAGCCGACTATCGCAATGCACTGGCCGGAAAGAGTGCCATGCATACCACTATCAACACCACACAGAACAACATCCTCGTAACGGATGCAGCCATTGATGAGCAGCGTATTCGTCTGCAAAATGCTCAGACGGATTACAAACGTTATCAGGAATTGCTGAAAGAAGAAGCCGTTACCCCTCAGCAATTCGACCGGGTAAAAACGGATTACGAAGCGACACAGGCACGCTATGAACAGCTGTTACGCCAGAAGCAATCGACTTTGCTCCAGAAGCAGGAACAGACCCAGCGCCTGGAACAGAATGAATCGGCCATCAAACTGGCAGAGGCAGCGCTCAACCTGGCCAAACTAAACCTCTCTTATACAGTGATTCTGGCTACTACAGACGGGGTGACCGGACGAAAAAACATCCATGAAGGAGAGTTAGTTCAGCCCGGACAAGCCTTAGTAACTCTGGTAGATGGTACGGAGAAATGGGTCATTGCCAACTACAAAGAAACTCAGACTACCGACATGAAGAGAAATCAGCTGGTGGAAGTAAGAGTAGATGCTATTCCTGATGTGAAGTTTGAGGGACGTATTGCTTCTATTTCGGATGCTACCGGAGCTTCCTATTCACTTATTCCACAAAATAACTCGGCGGGCAACTTCGTAAAGGTAGAACAGCGCATCCCAGTCCGTATCGAGTTTACGGAAAACAACCGCCCGGAAGATTTGCAACGCTTGAGAGCCGGAATGAATGTAGAATGTTACGTTAAACAGTAAACACGAAAATGGCTGAACCACGTCCTCAGATTCCTTACTTCAAAGAATTCTTACCGACTCCGGTCTGCATCGGCCTGTCGCTCTTCTTTGCCATGGTCTTTCAGTTTAACGGAGGAGTTTTCCTGCCAGCTGCTACCCAGATGTCGAGTGCATTAGGATGTATCCAGGAAGATGTAACCATGGCAGCCTATGCCTCTTTCATCGGTATGACCGTTATATTTCCGATACTGTTCCGTCTGAAATCCCGGTTTACCACCCGGTCTATTTTCATGACGGTATGCCCGGTACTCATTCTCTGCAACCTGATTACCATGCATACAGACAACATCTTTCTTATGATTTGTGTATGCTTCGTATCGGGATTCTTCCGCATGTGGGGCACCTTCGAGTGTTTCTCCAATACCCGTCTGAGCATCACACCTTCCGGAAATTTCTCGGTGTTCTATCCCGTTATCTATATCATCGTACTTGAAAGTATACAGTTGTCCGGACTGGTCACCATGCACATCAACGACTGGGCCAACTGGCAATACATGCACTGGTTTGTCATCGGCATGCTGATGGTGGTATGGATTTGCGTCATGTGCCTGACACGGACTATCCGACTGGGTAAAAAGATTCCCTTATATGGCATAGACTGGATAGGCCTCCTCTTATGGACAGGCATGCTGTTTGCAATTGTTTTTATCTGTATCTATGGAGACTTTTACGACTGGCTGGACAGCGTACAAATTCGCTCCTGCATTGTAATAGCCGTAGTGTCCTTGTTGATAAACATCAACCGGATGACTTCCATACGGCATCCGTATATAGACCCGCAGGTATTCCGCTACAAGAAATTCCCCGTAGTGTTGTTCCTGTTCTTGATGCTTTGTCTGTTTCTCACCACCTCCTCCGTGCTGCAAAATGCATTCATGACCTCCATCTTACAGTACGATACGCTAAACGCCATTTCATTGAACTGGTGTGTATTTGCAGGAATCCTGGCTGGAGCAGGTATCGTATTCTTCCGGCAAGCAGTATTAAAAAAAGGATATAAACTATTGATCTCTGTCGGATTTACACTGATAGTCATGTACCAGTATTACATGTATTTTCTGATATACCCTGATTTGAATATTGAAAGTTTGTATCTGCCCAACTTTTTAAAAGGCATCGGTCATGGAGTGCTTTATATTTCGCTGACCATTTATGTAGCGAAGCATATACCCTTCAAGCATTTCTTCCAGTCTTTGTGCGTACTCAGCTTCATTCGTACCAGCATTGCAACCCCTCTGGGAGCAGCCATATTGAACCGTTGGATGAAACACCTGCAACGCGACAACTGGGGGTTATTAAGCAGAAACATGGACAACCTGCACGAGTGGATGCCGGATGTATCAGTCATACAACTCTATAATGAAGTAAACACCCAGACCATGCTGACCAGCCTGAAAGAGTTGTTCGGCTGGGTATGTCTGTTAGGTACTGTTTTTCTTGTAATCGTGCTCAGCTACCGAATCTGGCGCGACCGCCACTTGGCAGCTCTCAAAATGCTGCATAGCCTGCCCATAAAGAAACGGTACAGGCCATCCAGCGTACATAGAATCTCTAAAAATTAAAATTTATAGCCAGCAGTGAAGAAGAATGCCAAGTTACGTGTCTTTGAATTGCTGGCTAATTTGCAGCATCCAAATTCTCCGTCAAGTCCTACTGTCCAGCGTTTAAAGTCGAGTGCTACACCCGCCATCACACCGGCATCAAAACGGCGCAGCCCTGAGACGATTTCTCCTTCAATCTTTGATTCACCGAAAGTGTTATAAGAAACAGTCAAGTCATCAATGTCAATATTCCACTTGCCGTTTACCCCATAAGCCAAATAAGGACCTGCCGTAAACACCATATCAAAATTAGCAGCCGTGCCTACATGAAAAGCAGCCAGCAAAGGCATCTCAAAATAGTTCTGGTTTACGTGCATATCCACCACATTCTTCGTATTAGCCCCTACATAATCCACGTCTATGCTTGCTCCTTTCGAAGCCCAGTATAATCCGGTCTGGAATGATACCAGTCCACTCAAAGGTACATCAATTCCTACTCCAACCTTCTGGTTAAACAATGGAGAAGAGTCTCCGGCATCCTTTCCCATCCAGGTACTCATACCCAGTCCAAGTTCCATACTCCAGGTTACTTTTGTCTGTGCGGCCATTGTCAAAGCTACGAACAAACCTGCCACTATGCATGCAATCTTTTTCATAAGCTCAAATAATAGATGAATTACACAAATTTAAAAAGATAAAGCGGAGAAACAAATAAAAAGGGAGCAAAAAAGAAGTTTTCACCTCTTTTTGCTCCCTATCTATTAATTATTCAATCGTTCTTATTAGAATTCGTACTCAATACCAATGGAGATATTTTCGCCATCCAAGCCAACGCCGAATCCATTTTCTTCTCCACGATAATAGTCGTCACGATAACCAGCAAAACCTACTTTAGTAATAAAGCTGAAATTATCATTCAATTTTACAGCCAATCCCGGTTTCACTCCGATTTCAAAACCGTTTACAGACTCTGCATGTTTCTCTTTATAAGTAGAAAATCCAAATCCCATATCCAAGAACAAACGTACAATCTTGTTTTCATAGAAAGAGTAACGTGCATACGGAGCCAAAGCAAATGCATTCGTGCTTATTGCATCTTCACCATCATAACCTTTATGCGCATAAGCCAATTCCACACCTACGGCCCATTTCTCACTCAGATTATAACCTACATCCGGTGTAATAGAGAATGAAGTCTTATCTACATCATTGTTTCTCCACAAGCTGATACCACCACCTAAATAAATACCTTCCTGTGCGCTGGCTGTGATGGCAGCCATTACAATTACTACGAGTAAAAATAATTTTCTCATAATCTTCTTTTTTTAGTTTTACAAATATATTAACAACTGAATACAGTTTTTTGTTCACTTTTATCCCTGTTTGTGTCTGTTGGCTCTCCGGCGGCGATATTCCGCTTTCATTTTGGCAGAGCCAGAACCATGCAAACCCGTAATGTAGGTTTTCTTTTTAGCTTTGGTCTTTACTTTCTCTTCTTTCTTTTTTCCGTCAGAAGACTTCCCGCCTCTGAACACAATTCCTTCTGTCAATATCTTTTCAATATCCATATTCTTTCATTTTTTAGGAGATAATTTCACATGTTTTCCTGCTTTCGTACATACCAGCGTACGCTTCAATGGAACACGGGTAGACATATTAAATAATAATCCGGGATTAAAATGTTGTCCGTTGGCCCTAAGTTCAAAATGCAGATGCTCTGTCGTAGCACGTCCGGTACGCCCGGTCAATGCAATTACCTGACCCGACTTAACCGAATCACCTGGTGCAACAAAGTTCTTGGAATTATGACTGTACACGGTTTCCAATCCATTAAAATGCCGCACCACAATCACCTTTCCATATCCACCGTAACTTTTGGCCATGCGTACCACACCGTCGAACACACAAAGAATGGAATCATTGGCCTTGGTCTTTATATCTGCTCCCGAATGTCCACCACGGCTTCCATAAGCAGAAATTACCTTTCCTCCGGGAAGTGGGAAGCAGAACTGCGAATCAGCCAGACACTCCAGATGTATCTCCACGCTATTTCCCTTTGAGAACAATCCCGGTGTATGCACCCTGACATGACTACGCTCCATGTGCGTAAATCCTGTTTTCACAGGTTCATCAGCCTGCATATTTCCCATACAAAGCAACAACAGTCCAAGTATTACAATCAAGCGATTCATTCTATTCAAAATAATAAAGTTCTACATCCTGGGCATCCGCAAATTCTTTCAGCAGGTTCACCATATAGTGTACGTCTTCCTCCAGCCCTTCACTACCACTATATGCATTCATGATAGCCAACAGATGAGTAGTTTCCGATGAAATCTTTGTCCGTTCATTATCGCTTGTCGGTGTACCTACACCTCCCACGGCATCACGATATACGGGCATTCCCTCAATGTTCAATTCTCCACGCCCAATACCTTCGTAAGGCTCACCTGCCTTTCCGATACCTAATACCAGCTTGTCTCCTTGAATCTTATCCCGGTCAAAGCCACCGATGGAATGCCCACTATTGATGGACGCCAAGTTAATCAAATCGACCAGCGTATCTATCTGATAAAGTGAAAGTCCTCTTAACAAGCGGCGGCATAAAGCTTCTGAAGAAGGACGGTAACGGCTGGGATCTTTCCCACATTTCTTATAAGCCTGACGAGTAGCCTGAATGGCAGGCATCTCTTTAATAGAATCAATGGTATATTTCTGACGGTAAAGTTCCGTAAACTCACCGATACGTTCCCACAGTTCTTCACTATATGGAGAATTTTTTACCGTCGCAAATACAGCGGCTCCACGAAACTGCGGCCAAGCCTGCCGTAATTCCTCTGATACTTCAATTTTCAAATCCATTTCGCTATTTTCTTAAATGGTTCTACATCCGCATAATCCCCGACAAAATACGCCCGGAACGAATGCCCAGCCGACGTGCCGAGAAGAAATCCGTATAATTCTGATAGGTACAAATCCCTGCGACTTCCACATTCTCCTTCTTTACGCCTTTAGACAGCAACTGCATCCGGTTGGCTTCCCAAAGGTCGAGGTGCCACTTCTCATCTCTGCGGGCGATGCAAGGCATATCAAATCCGGCTGCTTCAAAGGCTTCATACACCTCATCTCCCACTTCAAAAGCATCCAGAGAGATACCCGGCCCTATATAAGCCTGTACATCTTCTCCCTTCGTACCATAAAGTTCCGCCATCTTGTCCAACGTCTTTTCCACGATGCGCTTCACTGTTCCCCGCCATCCGGCATGTATCGCCGCAATCACTTTCTGTCGAGTATCATAGCAAAGCACCGGGATACAATCGGCAGTAGAAATGCAAAGACAGACCTGCTTCATGTCGCTGACCATCGCATCCACTCCTTCCAGTTGCTTCAATTGTTCCTCTGAAGAGAGCCGTAAAAAAGCCTCATCCACGACCTTCACCACCGTATCGTGTGTTTGATGAGGTACAACCAGCATCCGGGGATGCACAGGTAACAACGAACACAGCAGTTCCCGGTTCCGTTCCACCTTATCCGGCGCATCACCACAATAATGATTGCAGTTAAACGAAGCATAATTCCCCTTACTACAACCACCATAACGTGTAGTAGAGAAACAAAAAATGTCGGTGTGCGGACTTTTCGGGCCGTACACCAACATTCTTTTATCATCAGTCAGATTATTCATTACTTTTGTGGTTCGTCCTCCCAGTCTTCCTCTTCGTACTCGTAGTCAAAGTCATCATCCTCATCCACATCCTCATATTCATAGTCAAAGTCTTCGTCTTCGCCCATATCTTCCAGCTCCTTGCGAAGCTTGGTCATATCTTTCGGACGATGTACGATGGCTTCCCGACGTACTGCTTCCAACTGGTTACTGTCTTTATTCAGTTCGGCCCAGAGTAAGTCTTTCAACTGCTGGATACCCATTCCAGACACCGAAGAAATAAAGACATGAGGTATATCTTCAGGCAATGTAGGTTCCAGCATCTGCATCAGTTCCTCGTCCAGCATGTCACATTTCGTAATGGCCAACACCCGCTGCTTGTCCAGCATCTCCGGATTAAAGGTAGCCAGTTCATTCAACAGAATCTCATACTCCTTACGTATGTCATCCGTATCGCCCGGTACCATAAACAGCAGCAATGAGTTGCGCTCAATGTGACGCAAGAACCGCAGTCCCAGTCCCTTTCCTTCACTGGCTCCTTCAATGATACCCGGAATATCCGCCATCACGAAAGACTTCCCTTCGTGATAAGACACAATTCCCAGGTTCGGTTCCAGCGTGGTAAAAGGATAATTGGCAATTTTCGGACGTGCGGCAGAAACCGAAGACAGCAAAGTGGATTTTCCGGCATTCGGAAAACCTACCAGACCTACATCCGCCAATAATTTCAATTCCAAAATCACCGTCATCTCCTGCATCGGTTCACCCGGTTGGGCAAAACGAGGTGCCTGACGGGTCGCTGTACGGAAATGCCAGTTTCCCAATCCTCCGCGTCCGCCTTTCAGCAAGATGACTTCCTGTCCGTGCTCCGTTACGTCGCACACATATTCCCCTGTTTCGGCATTATATACTACCGTTCCACAAGGCACTTCAATGACTTTATCTGCCCCGTCCTTTCCGAAACTCTTGTTTTTCGAGCCGTTACCTCCGTGTTCCGCAAACACATGACGGTCGTACTTCAGGTGCAGCAATGTCCAGTAATTGCGGTTTCCCCGCAAAATCACATGACCTCCTCTACCACCGTCGCCACCGTCCGGACCTCCGTTGGGCATATACTTCTCACGGCGCATGTGCACCGAGCCACGGCCTCCCTTTCCGGAGCGGCAGTAGATTTTTACATAATCAACAAAATTCGATTCAGCCATAAATTCAAGTTTAAGAACTGGCAGACCGTCACCGGCCCGCCAGTTTTTTTTATTATTTAAAGTTTATCAATAGCCGCGCAAATATCAGCGAAGATACCGTCCATAGTACCCAATCCCTGAATGTGGCAATATTTACCGTCGTTCTTGTACCAGTCAATCAACGGAGCAGTCTGAGAGTGGTATACCACCAGACGCTTCTTGATAGTTTCTTCATTGTCGTCAGCACGACCAGATTCCTGTCCACGTTTGATCAGACGAGTCATCAGTTCATCTTCAGGAACTTCCAGGTCAAGCATGATAGAAACTTCTTGTCCGCGTACCTTCAACATTTCTTTCAAAGCCTCAGCCTGAGCGATTGTACGAGGGAATCCATCGAAAATCACACCTTTGCTATCCTTGAAGCTGTCGAATACGCTAGCCAGAATATCAATCATCAACGCATCCGGAATCAACTGACCATTGTCGATATAACCTTTTGCTGTTTTACCCAGTTCCGTGCCGTTCTTGATTTCTGCACGCAATACATCTCCCGTAGAAATATGGTTCAAGCCATATTTTTCCACAATACGAGCACTCTGAGTTCCTTTACCTGAACCCGGAGCACCAAAAATTACAATATTCAACATGTTGTCTTATAATAAATAAAAAAATTATTCCACCACTGTATAGATGTCACGATAGTTCCGTCCGAAGCCATCGTAATCTAGTCCGTAGCCCACGATAAAATCATTCGGAATATTCATCGCCACATAGTTTATATCCAAATCTACCTGCAACTTATCCGGTTTCACCAGCAGCGTAGCAATACGGATTTCTTTCGGATTGCGTGCTTTCAGGGTTTCCAGCAAACGCTGCATGGTCAGCCCCGTGTCCACAATATCCTCCACAATTACCACCGTACGTCCTGAAATGTCTTCATTCAGTCCTACCAGTTCTTTCACCTTTCCTGTAGAAGCCGTTCCCGCATACGAAGCCAGCTTCACAAAAGAAATCTCACATGGAATCGTCAGATGTTTCATCAAATCGGCCGTAAACATGAACGAGCCGTTCAACACACTCAAAAACAACGGATTTTCACCCTCCAAGTCATGATTGATTTCATTGGCCACACGTGCCACCTCCTTCAGGATATCCGCCTCTGGGATAAACGTTTTGAAACGCTTGTCTTTAATCTGAATCGTATCCATGTTATAATCTAGTTTTAGAAATTGTGCAAATTTACGGATTTTCCCTAAAACCTCCACACTTCCCCCTGAGTATTTAAAGATATTTTCAATAGAATATATATCCCATTCGAGGCTTTTTTCGTACTTTTACCGACAAAATAGCTATTTTATATATACAATGAAAATTTTAAGTTGTACACAACAAAAAGAGGCAGATGCATATACCATCGCCCACGAATCTATATTGTCAATCAACCTCATGGAAAAAGCTGCCGGTCTGTTGGCACAAGCTATCAGCGAGCGATATGACAAGTCACACCGTCTTGTCGTATTTGCCGGTCCGGGCAACAATGGGGGCGACGCACTGGCTGTAGCCCGCATCCTCTTCCTGAAAAACTATCCGGTAGAAGTCTATTTGTTCAACGTAAAAGGTACCCTTTCTGAAGAATGCCTCACCAACATCCAGCGCCTGAAAGAAAGCGGATTTGCCAACTACACCGAAGTCAGCAACCAGTTCGACCCGCCTCATCTGGGCAGTCACGACGTAGTAATCGACGGTCTGTTCGGTTCTGGACTTCAAAAACCGCTGAGCGGAGGATTTGCAGCCGTAGTACAATACATCAATGCTTCTCCTGCCCAGGTGGTATCCATCGACATTCCTTCCGGACTGATGGGAGAAGACAATACCCATAACATCCGACAAAACATCATCAAGGCCGACCTGACCCTGAGCATCCAGATGCCCAAACTCTCCTTCCTCTTTGCCGAAAACGCAGATGTGGTAGGCGAATGGCAGTTGCTCGACATCGGTATAAGCCGTGAATTCATCGAATCAGCCAAGACGAACTATTACATCACCGAAGCCAGCGAAATGCGTGCGCTCATCAAGCCAAGAAAGAAATTTGCCCATAAAGGCATGTTCGGCCACGGCCTGCTGATAGCCGGTTCATACGGTATGGGAGGTGCCGCCCTGTTAGCTTCACGTGCCTGCCTGCGTTCGGGCATCGGACTACTCACCGTACACACCCCAGTATGCAACCATGACCTGCTACAGAGCAATGTGCCTGAAGCCATGGTGCAGGATGACGTACACGACCGCTGCTTTGCCGAAGCTGCCGACCTCGACAACTTCCAGGCCGTAGCCATCGGCCCGGGATTAGGACAGGAAGAAATCACGGTGCAGGCGCTGTTCGACCAGGTAAGCAACTGCTATATTCCTTTGGTTCTGGATGCAGATGCACTCAACATCTTCAGCAGCTACCGTAACTACCTGACCCGTATTCCTCGCCACAGCATTCTTACTCCACATATCAAGGAACTGGAACGCATCATCGGACGCTGCAGCAACAGCTACGAGCGTTTGTCAAAGGCGAAAGAACTGGCGGCCCACCTGCAATGCTACATCGTACTGAAAGGAGCATGGACGGCTGTCATTACCCCTGACGGAGTAACTTACTTCAACCCTACAGGCAATCCGGGTATGGCCACTGCCGGAAGTGGCGACGTTCTTACCGGTGTCATCCTGTCACTGCTCTCACAAGGCTACACACACGAAGAAGCCTGCCGCTTAGGCGTCTATGTACACGGTCTGGCCGGTGACATCGCCTGCCAGCAAAAGGGAGTAATCGGTATGACCTCCGGTGACATTGCAGACGCATTGCCGGCCGCATGGAAACAACTAATGGAAACTAAATGACAGACAATATGAAAAAAGGAATCATTGCATTGGGACTGCTGGCCTCTCTGAGTGCCTACTCCCAAGAAAGCTATGTGCCACAGGCAGGCGAGGGCATCGTGTACTTCCTGCCTAAGACCAAAGTAGCCATTGACATCATTGCCACCAAGGTAGACTACCAGCCGGGCGATTTCAGCCTGTACGCCAGCCGCTACCTGCGTCTGAACAATATCAGTTCACAGCCTGAAAGCCATTGGGAAATCAAGGATATTCAAGTCCGCCTTGTAGGAGTGCCCGACTCTACGAAAGCCTACATCATGAAGTTGAAAGATAAGAGTATGGCATCCAATGTAGAACTGACCGACAAAGGGATTGTAAAAGCCATCAATACGACCTCTACCGAAAAAGAATCTCTCCCTGACTACAAGTTAGAGAAGCCACAGTCCCATGAGAATGCCCGCAAATACATGACAGAAGACATCCTCATGGCTGGTTCCAGCGCAAAAATGGCAGAACTGACCGCCCGCGAAATCTATAACATACGCGACAGCAAGAACACCATCCTGCGCGGTCAGGCAGAAACCATGCCAAAGGACGGAGCTTCTCTTCAACTGGTTATTGACCAGCTGAACAAACAAGAAAAGGCCCTGATGCAAGCTTTTACCGGTACTACCGACCGCACAGATAAAGTCTTTACGATATTGGTAGAGCCCAATAACGATGCACAAGAGCAAGTTGCCGCTCGTTTCTCCACCCAGTTAGGAGTACTTCCGACCGACAATCTGGCTGGTGACCCGATTTATGTTTCCATCCGCAACACTTCTACCCTTCCCATGCCGGAAGAAGATAAGAAAAAGAAAAAAGCAGATGGTGCCATCTACAATGTACCGGGTAAAGGAAATGTCACAGTAACTTATCAGGGTAAAAAACTTTTCAACGACGAAATGGCATTCACCCAGTTTGGCTACACCGAAGTACTGGTAGACGGCTTGTTCGACAAGAAAGTAAACACCCGCGTGATTTTCAATTCCACTACCGGTGGTATTTTAAAGATTGACAAAGACTAAGACATTGAATTTATAAAAATAAAAAGGTCGTTCCTCACTCATTAGAAGAACGACCTTTAATATTTTCAGTATTTAGCCTTATTTCTGTTTCACCAGCTTCATATACACAGGAAGTCCGTTTCGCAACAAACAAGACACTTCCGTATTTCCATTCTCCATTGTCTTTAAGAACACACCAGGCACATTTCCATCCATCTGCCAGATACCTTTCAGTTCAATAAATGCAGGGGTAGGAATCTCCTTCCAGTTCTTCTTGTCCAGCATTTTAGGACGCAAGTTCGGATTGGCCATACCCAACGACAGACTACCATCCGTATTCTTTTGTTCTATCAGTAACAGTTCCGTAGCTGAAGAAACTACCTCACCGGCTGTCAATCCTTTCGCAGGAGCAAAGAATGAATAGGCCAGCACATTCTTCGGTGCATATTTAATAATGTGCAAGGAATCCTGCATTTCCACTACCGAGAATAGTTCTCCTTTTGTCTGACGGTCGGCCACATTCTTCATCTTAGCTTCATCCGCTGCCGGAACTACTACAAAAGAATAAGACTTCTTCTCCGGTTTCACACCGTGGTTCATATACGCTTTTGCCACCACTTCTTTAGCCGGTTTGCCAGCCATACCTACAGAAGAAGGCGTCTCCTGTTCGTCATAAATCACTGTGAGTTCATCATGACCTGCCGGAATAAAGAAGCCGGTTGAAACAGGATTAATCATCGTCACAGATTCTGAAGAGGCATAATTCTGGCGATTTCCCTTCGTTACCTCCTGTCCGTTCACTGTCAACTTATTGTACTGCTTACTTACTACCGACTGGAATAAGTTCGTAGCCGTAATCATATTGTCTGCATAATCACCCTTTGCAGAAATACCATTTCCAATACTGAACAACATACCGTCGATAGCCAACACCGACTTACAGAAAGTAAGATTGGTAGGAGTAAATCGCTGGCTTCCCCAACGGTCATCCTGATCAAAAGCGGTAGCAAAGAGTCCGTAATCCTTCATAGATACAGCCCCGGCAAAATTGCTCGTTCTAGCCTTCTGGTCAAAACGATCCTTATCGTTCTTATAAGGCATCATTTCCGCCCAGTCGGTATAATGCACTGTCGTACTTCCCGGCATCATGTTCCAGTCCCATCCGGCACCCTTGTTCTCATTGTTAGAAGGATAACCTGTAGGCACCAACCCTCCGTCGTACAGAATCTCCAGCGTACCGTGACTCTGGTAACGTCCGAAACGATTGGTCTTGTTATAAATTTCACTTCCCCACAACATAGCCGTAGGCGACTTCATCACAGCCACCCATCCCGGCTGGCGATACACTCCTGCCGAGCTGTAGTTATACTGATAAAATCCGTTAGCATCAGCAGCCGGTACCGGATACTTATCCGTCTTAAAGAAGTAATTATAATAAGCAGCCAGTTCCTTATCTAAATCCGTGCCTGTGGCATCCGCTCCAATCTCAATCAACTGTTCGAACAGTTTCTGCGTAAAGGGTACTTCAATACTATAGAAAGGATGGCGTCCTGCCATACTGTTGGCATAAATCCGGTTCTTGTCACCTTCTGTACGCACAGCAGTCATGTAAATCGTTACGACAGCCTTTTTCAGTCTTTCGTACGATTTAGGGTCAATCTTGAAGGAAGTCCCCTTGAAACGATAGAAGTATTCCACCCACGTTTTGTAAGAATACATGTATCCGTTATAGTGCGCATTGTGGTGGAAACCTGTACCGTCCGGCTTCAGGATATCCTTATTGCCCACATTATAGCGCGTACATACCCGCAGGAAGCCGGAGAGCAACTGCAAGTCCTGCACAGCCTGCTGGTCATTCGGGTTAGCCAGTGCCAGATTAAACACGTATGGCACAATGTTGAAAATATAGTCCGAACTAATCCAGTTCAAGATGGCCTTATCCCCTTGACGAATCACATCCACTTCCAGAAGCTTCTGTACGGCTGCAATCATTTTAGCCTTACGTACCTCATCACACACCGGAATGGCACTCATCAAATCAGTAGGAATCTTTCGTACATCACTATAATTGCTATATACCAACTTAGGCATACGAAGGAAAAAATTGTGTGTAAACAGATAATCCAGATATAAATCCAAATCACCTTTGGCTGATTTACCGTATTTCTGCACACCGTATGACAGCGCACGTACCGTTTTTGCCACATCTCTCAGATGCTGGTTCATCACTTTCTCGCCCCATAAATCTGCTCCTGTCACGGTATAATCTCCCGTACGCTGCAGCATCAGCATCTTTAGCCCCATCTGGGCAGCCTTCAGCTCACTCTCAGAAGCCTTCGGTTCCGGAAACTTATATTTCTTACGGAACTCTGCAAGTTCTTTCAGCTTCGTTGCGTCCGCATCCTGATTCACTGTCTGCTGTACTGCCGCATCTGTCGTCATGTTACCGGCTGCATGCACAGCCGGAGTACACATTCCACACAAAAAAAGTAAATAAAGGTTTCGCGTTAAGTTCATGATATTTAAAGTTTATAATTATTTCAAAGCCTTCAACCAAGCTGGAACACTACCCAAACGGCGTTCCAATTGTGCCTCATAAAGCGACTGAGGTTCTACCGGCATGCCATTACTTTCATCCAGCTTCACCTGCTCTTGTACAAACTTGACAGGATCACCATGGAATCCTACAATAACCGGCGGTAAAATTTTCCAATATTTCCAACCCGTACGCCACCAGTCAAACTCCCCATTCGCCGGCAGTGTGCCATTGCCATTCAGTTTTGTATTCGTAGAGAACATATTCCAGATGGTCAGGTCATTCAAATGATTCGGCACTTGATTGGCGTCTCCGCCCTGTCTGGACTGCACAAAACCACCTGTACAATTATCTATCAGTGTAGCACGAGGCTGAGTGGCATGCGATTCAAAGCAAGCATCATCTCCCCACGTAACCTTCCAGATAACAGCCCCCATACTGGGTTTTGATACACCGCAGGCATGATACTGCCCGGTATTACTCTGGAACGTAGGATATTCATCCGCCAGCGGACCGTCCGTACAATCACGCACCGCACCGATAAATACCCGGCTGGAACCTTGGGAACGGATAGCTGCATGACCGCGATTTCCAGTAATATTAATCTTATAAGCAGAAAAATTCGCACTCGAAATAATTGAAGCTGCCTCGCTCACATTCTCAAAATTCACACGCCGCATCCATGAATTGACAACGCGCATAAAAGCAATCGGTTTGTAAGCCCCATCGTCAATCCAGCTACGATGATGTTGAAAATCATCTACCGCATGCCCTACAAATGTCAAATCCTCTACTCCCACATTCTCATAATACGAATATTTACGCAGTTTCCAGTTCCATTGTGCATCCACCTCATGCATAATCGGTTCTTTAAAGGTAATTTCATCCCCGCTGATGTTCACAATCTGATGATAATCCTCCACCTGTACTCCTTCTGTCGAGATATTGGTCATCGTCGATTCCCAGGCATACGGCAACAGCTCCTGTTTCACCAGTTCCGGACTATTATCGTGCAAATACAAGCACACCCATTCACCTACTTTAAAATTCGATGCCCCGGCCACTTTTACCTTAAAGGTACCTTTCCCGGCATTTCCCGTCACTTCATATTCAGCTCCCAGCCATGCATTATGCTTGATGTTAATCATCACCGGAGAAGAATACATCACCTCCGTATCGGTTGGCAAATTCGGAGTATCCATTTTAATGAACGTTTTGTCGGGCCCGTCTCCTTTTATTACAAAGTTCCCACCATAGATAATGATAGACGAGCTCGTATTATTCCCTTTTCCATCGTACGCGGGGTTTTCAACATCTTGTCTCAGCGTATTATCCTCCTCATTATGCAGCACATATTCTCCTGCCGGAAAGTAGAACACCACTCCTGCATTGTCATTTGAATACGATTTGCTTTCGTCGTCAATGCGTACCAACTTTTTTTCTTTCAGCAATTTCAAAAATGCCTCCCGTGCAGTCAAATCAGGATGGGCATCCATATATTCCTTCACATTAATCGTTTTATACCCTAATGCAAATCCATCGGGAGCTTCCACCTCTCCATGCTTGTAACCAGCATAAGAAAAATCCAGCAACACATTATCGGCCGAACCTGCCACAAATTTGTTCCAGGCATCCGTGGTACCTTTTCCCTGCACTTGTGTATTAATTTTCTTCTCTCCACAACGCAAAGATATAGTCAATGTTCCCGCATCCTCATCTGCCGAACATCCGGCAAAAGGAGAAAAAGCTGCAGCCGGTTCCTTTTCTACATCCCATACCTGACGGGTGCCTATTTGTATCCACTGAGAACCGTTATAAGAAACCTCCCAGAGGTTTTTTCCTCCCACCCGGAACTGAGGAGTAAAAACACCTTTCCCTGCCGAACTTAAAGCCGCCGCCAACTGTCCGTCTGCAGTGGTCAGGTTTTCGGTTTTTCCATCCAGTTCACACACCCAATAACCATCTGCATCAATACCCACTAATGGGACGGAGTTCTTCTTTACCTGTTCCTCCTCTGCATACACGGTGAGCACATGTCCGTTATCCAATTCTACCAGATAACGTCCGTTGCTTTCTTTCATACAAGTAAGTACCTTCACTTTTCCCTCAGCAATCTGCTGCATATCAGCCACATCACGGTTCATCTGAACAATTACATCACTCACTGTCGGTGTATTATCTCCTTCCGTGCTTCCGTTACCTTCATTACCTTCCTCACCTGCCGGATTTTCATCCGTACATGCACATACCATCCCTATCGCCATTATCGCCCAGAAAAGCAACAATCTGCCAGTCAAGAATCTTAAACAAGTTTTTTTCATTCAAATCCAGTTCTTATTATTTTCTTACAACTATATGGCAAAACTACCCCGTAATAGCAATGCATCTACTACGGGGCAGTATTTCCCATATTATGATTATTTCAAGGATTTCAACCAAGCCGGCACATATCCCAAGCGATTCTGAAGCTGCGCCTCATACAATGACTCTGGAGTAACCTTTACCCCTGTACTTTCTTCGTATGTCAGCTGACCTTCTTCTTGTGAGAAAGTAACGGCTTGCCCATGTGTACCTACCACTATAGGAGGATAAATTTTCCACCAGATACTTCCGGCATCCCACCATTTAAAGTCAGAAGCAAAGTTAATACCCTTCTCATCAATTGTACCCGTCACATACAAATTCCACAAAGTAAGGTCTGACAAATGATTCGGTGCTTCATTTTCTGCTCCACCGGCATGATAGCGTACCAGTCCCCCTCGGCAATTATCAAACAACGTAGCACGAGGCTGAGTGGCATGTGACTCAAAGCAGGCATCCTGTCCCCAGTTACAGTTCCAGACTACAGTTCCTATACTGGGTTTTGACACGCCACAACCGTGCCACTGCCCATGTCCGCGTGAATCCGCACTTTCGTCTTGTACCTTTCCGATAAATACCCGGCTGGAACCTTGCGCACGTACGGCAGAATGGCCTCTATTACCGGTTATCGTAATATTATAGGCAGAACAGTTGGCCGATTCTCCAAAGGTAATTGCCTCACTCACACTCTCAAAACTTACATTGCGTACCCATGAATTCACCACGCGGTTCAACTGCAAAGGTACGTATCCACTGTCATACAGCCAAGCTTTCGATTCATCCTGGCCTTCTCCATGATGGTAATAAGGAGTAATGGCCTTACCGACAAAGCTCAAATCTTCTACACCGACATTTTCAAAATATTTATAATCACGGATAATCCATCCTCCATCATAATCATTGTAGGCCGTATTTACTTCATGCATAATCGGCTCATAGAAAGTCACCACATTCCCATCAATAGATTTAATCTGATGGAATTCCATGACATTCACGCCTTTCCCATTTTCATTTTTGCCTGACAATCCCGGCTGTTGTGCAACTGACCAATCTGTTTTCATCTGACCATACATAGGGCCAACCTCTTTTGCCAAAAGTTCTTCATTTCCGCTTCGTAAACGAAGTTGTACCCATTTGCCGACCGACAGATCGTTAGCCACTCCCACTTTTACGCTAAAACTACCCTTAGCTGCATTCTCCACTACAGTTGCCAAAATCTTGGAATTATCAATATTTGTCGGGCTATTAGTATGTTTAATTGTCAGCAATGGAGCAGTCGTCGATTCACTCGTTCCAATCGGATTGTTCATCAACAGACGAGTCTTGCCTTCCCCATCACCTTTTATCACAAAATTACCTCCATAGATTTCAGGAAACTTATCCGTATCTCCTTCCGGCTGCAAATCATAATCACCAGCCGGGAAATAAATCACGATTTTTGCAGTAGCGTTTGTATTCGAATTATCCGTCTTTCCAGGACATTTACGTACCAATTTATTTTCATACAGAATCAGATTCAACGCTTCACGGGCAGACAGGTTATCATTTTCCATACGTTCCTTCACGTTTATCACCTTGTATCCCCAAGCAAAACCATCTGCAGGGGCACTTTCTCCGTGATTGTATCCAGCATACGAATAATCCAGCAATACATTATCTTCACTCTTCATGAAGAACTTCTTCCATGCCTGAGCCGATGAAGAAACCGTAGCATCTATTGAAAGAACCATTTCACCTCCAGATAAAGCCAGTGACAATGTTCCATCTTCATTTTCCGTGACGGATTTAAACAAAGAATAGCTGGCCGCCGTTTTTCCTTCCAGTGAAGGAGCCGGAGTGTCCGACAGTTTTTTCCAATGCGCTCCGTTCAGAGACATCTGCCAACAGCCATCTTCCCCTAAGGCCAGTTGAGGGGTAAATGTACCCTTTCCTAAGCTCTTACGTGCCGGAACGGGATTACCGGAGAGGTCTGTCAATGTCTGTTTTTCACCTCCCAGCTGATATTCCCAATATCCATCCTCATTAATCGCAAAGGCTGGAATATCAGTATCGGTTTCTGCCTGTAAAGCCGCATTTACAATTTTCCCGTCACTTAACTCCAACGTATAGTTATGTTGTTCATCCGAGGTATAATCCACCACTTCCACTTCGCCATCCACCATCAGCTGAAGGGCAGCAATATCTGAATTATACTGCGCTAATTGTTCTGCCAGTTCAGCCGGCTGTTCCGGTATCTCTGTCGGAGCAGGAGGGTTCACGGTTTCCTCGTCCGAACATGCTGTGATTGCAAATAAACAGCAACAGAACAATGCATTCTTCCAATATTGTAAGTTCATAGTATTATCTGTTTAAATGTATCCGCCATCCGATGCAGCATCGGATGGCGGAAAACTGCTTTTCTGTTTTTATTATTCTATGGTTGCACCGTAGCCTGCTTTTAAGGAGACAAATTCACCCTTTTCCCAATCAACTATCTGTAATGGTGACTCTTCTTCCTGAGGAATTTTTGCATTGTAATCTCCTGAAGGCTTCATTGAATCACCATGGAAAACATTCCATGCAGTAGCATTCTCTTCCACAGCGTTATAAGCTACATTTGACTCAAAAGCATCATTTGAAGCAGGGAATGTACTCCCTTCAAGTGCACAAATTAAGTATGATGTATTATAAGTCGTAGCACTAATATTACTATAAAATATATTATACCGCACACTCCAATCTCCTGTCAGTTTTGCTTTTATCCCTTGAGAATTCTGTATATAGTTACAGAATGTATTATTCTCAAGTTTTATTGTTGTTTCTGCTGTTCCAATGACAACAAAGAATTGACCTCTGACTCTAGTATCCTCAGATTGACTATAAAAAATATTATTCGAAATATTTGCATTTCCTACTGTCTGTCCTCCAGTGGAATAAAAGAAATTACACGCAGGTATATCTCCACTTGATAATGCTCCTAAAAATTTGACTTTATTTTTGAGAAACTGAAAATCATGAATTACCGAAGGCTCACTTGCTGTTGCGTTAGAACTAGCAAAGTTATTTTTAAGTTCTATTTTACATTGTTCAAAGATAACTTTATTTACGTTTGAACCTTTATTTGCATGGAAAAGATACATACCATCACGTACAAATTTCACATTCTTGCATAACAAATTTTGAGTACCAGCACGCAAATAACTATTATTACCAGTAAAAGTAACCGTAGGCGGATTGTTCGGATCATCTCCAACTATAACCAATGCTTCATTTCCACTAATTTCTAAAATAGAGGATATGGTAATTGTTGCTCCACCCTTTATAAAATGCACACCAGATTTTGTGATGGTACCTCCATTTTCAATCAAATTCCCACTATTTGCCAATGTTGGATAAGTTTCACTATTTACCAGCTCATCGCCAATATAAAAACCTCCTTGCTCATATTCCGCCTTCCAGCTCGTTATCACTTTCTTAGAACGTACCTTAATCTGGTCAATCGCCCAATACACTCCTTTATTCACCTGCAAAATAATGACACCTTCCGCTCCATCTTGATTCGGAGGGGTAACAGACAAAGTAGTCGGATTCGAATTATCTATTGATGCAGTTACAGTCCAACCTTCCGGTGCACTTATCAACACCGCTTCTCCTTTCAAATCGATAGAAGTAGTCTCTCCTGTAGTCGGCACAATCCAAAATCCTTCTTCCAGAGCAGGTTCCGTAATGGCACATGCCAGACCTGAAACGATAGGAATTTCATATTTCGTACCACTACCCGTTAAAGTAATTTCGAATTTATCTCCTGTCGCATTAGGGGCAGCCGATGCTATCGGACCAGCTACAGAAGAACTTCCACTTGCAGAAGCATATACACGAGTTCCTTGCTGGCTCTTTACTTCTTCCCAAGTCAGCTCATCGTCATAGCTTACTTCCCAGTAGTATTTGCCTTCCGACTCCATGGTCAGACGGAACTGGGGAGTAACCCCCGGTTCACCATCTACAGCCAGTGCACGGTGTTCCGTTTCCACACCGCCAATCACCCAATTACCGTCAGTAGAAATACTCACTTCCTGATACACATCCGTAGCTCCTATTTTCCCCTGAGTCAGCGTGATTGTATTTCCATCACTTAGCGTCAAAGTATAGCTTCCATCCTCATTTTCTGTATAACTTTGGATGGTCTTGTTCCCATCCAAAGCCACACGTATCATGTTCATGCTTTCATTCAACCGATCGACCTTTGCTTCCATGGCAGTTACACGATCTTTCAAGGCATCAATGTCTCTTTCCAGATCATCGGTCTTACATGCTCCTAATGATAGTACCATCAGGGCCACACCTATATATTTATAGATTTTCATAATGTACATCTTGTTTTGTTAACCTATTGTTCATACTCTTAACTAACTGTCACGTTTACCGTAACCAGCTTACAGTAGCCTTCTGCCGAGAAGACTTTCAGATACAACGTATAAGAACCTGAAAGGCCAGCTGGAGCTGTCACTTTCAAATTCGTTTCAGTCACTTCCACCTGCAACGGAGTTGATTCAATTACAATCTCCTTTACATTGGTCTGCTGAATAGCGACTGAAACAGATTGCCCAGCCTGGACAGACAAATCATACCCATCCGTCAAGGTCAAACCAAAAGAATCTTCAACTCCCACAGGAACCGTTACTGATTCTCCCGTAGAAGCCACTACAAATGTCATTGACTTGCCATCCTCACTAACCGTTACAGACTGAAAAATACTAGGTAACATCATGTCCGGACTTGCTATAGGAGTAGTTCCTCCAAGACGTTCCCAAGTGGCACCTCCATCCATAGAAACCTGCCAGTAACCTTCTGCATCGACACTAATCTGAGGAGTTACCCCATTTTTCCCATCTACCGGCCACGCAGTAATTGAATTTCCGGCATCATCTGTCAGGACATAGTCCGCACCGTCCTGCGTATAATGCCACGTGCCATCATCTGCAATATACATTTGCGGCATTTCGTTATCCGGATTTCCGCTGTAAACCGTCACAGCCGTTCCATCGCTCAAAGTGAGCACATAATTTCCGGTCTTTTCATCACGACTATAGTCTTTGATGTAAACCTGCCCCAAAACCATGTCCTGATAAGCAACAATCTGCTTGTTATATGCATCTATCTGTGCATCCAATGCATCCAGACGCGAATTCAGGTCGTTAATGTCATTGCGAATTTCATCACGGTCATCGCACGATGAGAACGCGATAAAAGACAGACATGTAATAAATAGATATAGTAATTTTTTCATGATATTAAAAATTTAGCGTTGTTGTGCACCATAATTTGCATATTCTGCAGTCGGAATAAATACTCCATTCTCCAAATCAAATGTAGCTCCAGCACTTACATCAAATGGATCGGAAGAGGCTGCTTCTACTTTTGTCTGAGTATAACCAGAAGGAACCCCAGACCAATAACTGATTGTAATTTCTTTATCTTTATCGAATTTTAGAAGATTCTCAAAAGTAACTACTGAAGGGGTCTTCGAATGTACATTCAGTAAAGTTGTATTCCTTGCTGTTGCAGAATTACTCCACAACAGAAGATTTCGGAATGTAACTGCACCTTCTATGCGACCGCGTACCATGGATTGTGAGGCACAAAGGAAATTAATAAATGTATTATTTTCTATTGTTACAGTATTTGCAGCATTGTAAATTCCAGCGGTATCATTATTTCCCAAAAATAGAATGGTAGCATTTATTGTATAATTATTCGTTGTTGAGTAAAATACATTATTTATTATGGAAACATCCGCACTCAAATTTCTACTATACAGAACATTCTCAAATGTACCAGAAAAATTAAACAACCGAGAAGCCTGATAATCTGCTGTTTGGTTAAATGCAAAACGATTTCCTTCCAAATATATATTACCAATTGAATTATCATCACCTTTAAATGCATTCAAAAAATTCTTTCCTGAGGCTATTGTAACCTTACATCCATCCAATACCAAATTTTTCAATGTGATACCTGTTGCATCTATTTGCATAAACGGATTTTTCTCATTCTTAAATATCACATTTTGAGCAATAAATTCACCCGCTGTTCCTGTAGCATTAAACAAATTTGTATTATCAACAACAACCGGTTCACCCTTCGGATTATCTGAAATTAATACCAATTTATTAAAGTCAGTTGAAGAGATAACAGCTTCCATACCCTGAGGAATAAAATAAACGCCATCCGCAGAGATTGTTGCTTCAGCAGTTGAAAGCAGTTTTCCATCCGGGTAAGTCGCCTTATTTATAGTCACATTACCCACAGTAATGTCACCTCCCTGATCATACACCTGCTTGAAATAGCTGGTCACAGCTTCCCGAACCTTCACCTTTGCTACAGCCCAGTACATTCCTTTATTCACCTGTACCACCACTTCATCCGTATTATTGGCAGTAGCACGACTTTTCAAGCCGGCAGAAGCAGTTGACTTTTTCACTGTCAAAGTAGCTTTACCGTCAGTCAAAGTTTCAGAAATGCTGGCCTCCCATCCGTGAGGAGCAATCACAAACCAATGGTCACCTTTTATCTCTACTTCAGCAGAAGATTCATCTACACCAATTTCCCAATAACCATCCGCCATATCTTCTTCCGGTACATTGATCACGCATGACAGGTCTGAGATGATAGGGATGCGAACTTCATCTGTAGGATCTTGCCCGTCACCATTTGTATAATAGGTCAGCACAAACTCATTTTCCTCTACCTCTGCATCCTTAAAAAGGTTATCCTTGGCTAATTCACCATCAACTTCGGTTACATACACTTTATTATCTTCTGCATCAGTTACAGGCTGCCAAGGCTCAGAGTCGCCAAATCTTACTTGCCAATAATACTGTCGTGTAGAATTATCCAATGCTATGTTAAATTCAGGCTTATCTCCATCAACACTACTATCAGCACCCACTGCATTATAAGGAGTATCACTGCCATTCAGCATCCACTTGCCCGTTTCCGGATTAACCCCCAGCTGAGGAGTCGTAACCGTACCTTTTGAACCAATTGCAAGTGTCAATACATTCCCGTCATTAAACTTGGCAGTAAAAGTAGTTCCATCATTTACCAATACCTCAGAAATAGAATAAGCCGGAACTTCGGTAAAAGTACCGTCGCCATTATCTATCGTCTGACAGACCAATACTTTAGAGAAGAATGCAATATTCTCATTCAGTAATTTTACTTGTTCTTCAAGCAGAGTCACTCTATCTTTGAGAGCATTCACATCGTCCTTCAAATCCTCCTGCTTACAACCCGTCACAGCCAATACCATGAGAGCCAAAAGGATATATGATTTTATGTATTTCATAACGCAATTCATAATTTAAAGTTAATCTGTCACATTGACAACCACAGTATATACCTGTGAATCGTCATGCTTATAGTTCGCATTTGTAATCAAGAAAGTTGCTCTGTAAGTACCCACATTTTTATAGGTATAGCTATATGAACGAATGTCTTGCGACAAGTTCTTGATGCTTACCCCCTGATCAGGTTCACATGAGGTAATCTTAATAGGGTCAGACACCAGCCAGGCAGTTTTCCACGAATAAGCACTTCCCGTACTGTGAATATAGAATCCTCCATTTGCCACATTGTTCATGTTCCACATCCCTGAAACATTTGCTGTTACTGTGCCATACGCTAAATCATCAGGTAAATAGCTTGAAACGCTAGTCCAATCGTTACCTTTATATCCCTTATCATCGTCTTTAATTGACTGGTTATAGAGATTTTCATGATTGAAGTTCAACGCAGTAAACATGAATTCACCTGCATATTGATGCGTCACATTGTTATTGCGAAGCAGATTCTCTATATTCATAGAGTCAAAATAATATTTCAACTGAGTAGTAGCATTCTTTCCATTAACGCTAGGATTAGGTCTTTCCTCTTTGTTATAAGCTATCGCTATAACCAAATTCTTACCTACAAAATCCTTTACATCCAACTCACAAGACTTTGCCACAGTTATATTCGTTCCAAGATTATCGTACTCAGCTTTAGGACAAATTTCCTTCCACTTTCCCGCTTTCCAGAAATCAACAACCAGCGTAGAATCAGCATCAAAATTATCTTTTGATAAACCGGGGAAACCTTCTACCCCATTTTCCGGATCGGAAAAAGCATAAAAGACATCAATACAATTAGTATAACGCCCTGTTGACTCTGCGTATGAAGTACCTTCCTGATAGATATTAAATTTTAACTTTGAAGAAACAATATCTGATTCTTCATTTTCCACACGTTGACGGTAAATATACTGATGTCCAAGTTCTCCACTATAAAAAGTTATGAAATCAGGTTCTCCCGCAAAAGAGAACTCTACCGGAGTTCCTTTTTTTACAGTAATTATACTCCCTTCGGCAGTAACAGTCTCTGATGTCACCACGCTTACGTTTACTTCGTCCAGTCCTTCGGTCATCTCCTTTGTACAAGACGCAAAAGCCAACGTAGAAAGCAACAATATATATAATTTTGAAGTTTTCATTTACCAATAATTAAATTTTCATTAATACATTTATCATTACCAACCCGGATTGTTGCTTGTGATTGCCTTATTCACAGCCATTTCCGCATCAGGTATAGGGAAATAATTATAAGTAGAAGATACCTGGAAATAAGTATACACATTTGAAGGGCCCTGATTCCATTCCCCTCCTGCACGAGCGTAATCAATAAGCTCATTCATATCCTCTACAAAGTCTCCCCAACGAATCAAGTCAAAATGACGAGTATATTCAAAGCAAAGTTCACGACCGCGCTCATCTTTCACCATCTGGCGGAACTCATCTTTGTTTAAAGCTCCCTTTACAATTGTACTTGCTCCAGCACGCTCTCTCACCTTATTCAGATAATCATAAGCGGCATCCGGTCCGTTCAATTCATTTTCAGCTTCCGCTACCATCAGCAGCACATCAGAATAACGTAAAATTGGGAAATTAATAGCAGTATTATTCTTATCTTTCTTATCGGCCTCATATTCACGACGGTATTTAGAACATGCACGAGCTATATTCGTCGTAAATTTACTATTATAGTCATAATCTCCTTCCTTGGGTTCTGTTGTTCCAGAAGCCCAATCTTTTTTCCCATAAGAATAAGATCTGTTATTATCATGAGCAAGGACAGCATCCCGGAAACCCAGTTCATAAAATTTACGTCCCGTCACACCGGTATTTTTGCCATCTTTTTCCATATAAACAAAAGGAGCAATATTCCACAAGAAACGACTATCCTTCAATTTAATAGTCTTGCAAGCCTCACCTTCTGCTTTTTCTGTTTTATCACCTGTATTCCAATTTACATGAAGAGACATCAGTCTCTCACTACTTGGTTCTTCAATACAATACAAGCGATACAATTTAGGAGTTGCAAACATAAACTCATACGAATATCCCGGATCTGCTGCACCTACTATATCTGAATTAGATGACATATCAGGAGCTGCCAAACCAATAATATTACCAATACGTCCTTCTGCCTTTACATCCGTAGTGTTATTACCGGAAAATTCAGCTTCCCAAATGCTCTCATTAGCTGTGGAATTATAACGATCAGAACATAAATCAATGAAGTAATCCCAATAATCCTTTGCTAAGTCATGTCCTTGATTTGTACAGACTTTCAACGCATAATCTTTTGCAGCCTGATAATAATCCTTTTTTTCAGCATCTGTAGCTGCACGGTTATCGCGATGATATTCTCCTGCACGGAACAGATATACACGCGCCAAAATACCCCATGCGGCTGATTTTGACACACGACCAGGCTTATAATTCAGTTTTGCAGCTGTCAACAAGCCTCCAGTCTTTTCATCTGAAACTTCCTGCATCTCCTTAATAATGAAATCATAAATTTCCTGCTTGTCTGTACGAGGAATATCCAATCCTACCACATCTTTCGTAGATTCTGTTTTAAAAGGCACGTCCCCCCAGCACTGCACTAAGTTAAAATAATAGAACGCACGCAAAAATCTTGCTTCCGCTGTATACTGAGCTTTCAAACCAGAATCAATATCAGAAACCTTATCAATATTTTCCAAAAAAATGTTCGCACGGTTAATGCCGGAATACAAAGTATACCAGAATCCTGTTACTGCCGCATCACTGGTAGTAGCATTATTACAAATCAGTCCTTTAGTGGCAGGTGCACGTCCTGAACCTCCATAGTGAGACAAATCATCACCTCCCACAAGATACATATAGTCTGCTCCATAGAACGTAGACTGACCTAACTCTGCATAAATTCCGGTCAAAAAAGAGTTGGCCTCATCTGCCGTATTAAAATAGTCTGACAGTGTAAGCTGGTAAGGCTCTTTATCCAGAAAATTACAGGATGTCAGTGCACCGCCAAACAATAAAGTAAAAATCGTATATTTTAATGCTTTCATAATTAATCCCTTAAAACTTTGTAAACTCTTATTAGAAACCTAGGTTAACACCAAAACTGATAGAATAAGCTCTCGGATAAGAAGAGAAGTCAAGTCCCGGAGTCAACGCACTGTTACGAACCGACACTTCCGGATCATAACCAGAGTAGCTGGTCCATGTCCACAAATTCTGCGCAGCAATGTAAACTCTTGCATTGCTTAACTTAGCCTTTGCAATCAACGTTTTTGGGAAAGTGTAACCCAATGTCACTGTTTTCAAACGTAAGAAGGAACCGTCTTCTACAATTCGGGAAGAAATCACACGATTTGAAGCAGAAGTAGTTGCTGCCGGAATGTCACTGTCCGGGTTTTCCGGTGTCCAGCGACCGGCATAGCTGGCATACTGGTTCAGCTCGCGCGACTTGTTGTTCGAGCTTTCAAAGAACAGACGGTTGGCATTCATAATGTCATTACCGTATGACCACTGGAAAAATACACTTAAGTCAAATCCTTTGTAAGTAAAGTTATTAGTGAAACCACCTGTGTGAATCGGTAAGCCACGGCCTATAATCGTACGGTCGTTGGAATCAATGATTCCGTCACCGTTCACGTCCTTATATTTAGGCATACCCGGTTGTGTATTGGTTTCTGTAGAATAATATGGAACCCCTTTCTTTAATGTATAGGTATCACCAGATTTATTAAAATCATCATACTTATAAGTTCCCTCATAAATATAGCCATACATCATACCCATAGGCAATCCTACCTGAGCAATGTAACTGGGCTGTGAGTTATAATTCTGGTCAAATGAGGCTGCCGTCAGTAAGCTGTTCTGCCCTTCAGACAATGCTAATACTTCATTCTTATTGAACGCGATGTTAAAATCGGTTGACCAGGTAAAGTCCTTTGTCTGAATATTCACTGTATTCAAGCTCAATTCCAATCCGTCATTACGTACCTTACCAATATTCTTCGTTGCACTGTAGAAACCGGAAGTCAACGGAAGAGAAGCCTCTAAGAGCAAATCTCGCGTAGTTTTACGATAAATATCTGCTGTAAAATTCAAACGTTCCTTGAAGAAACTTAAATCCAATCCCACATTCCACTGTTCCGTGGTTTCCCATTTCAAGTTGCTATTACCAATAGAAGTAGGAACCGTTCCTACATTGGTAGTACTACCATTAATAGGATAAACACCACTTGGAATACTTCCGTTAGAAATATAATCTCCCACTTTCGACTTCAGCGCCTGCAACAAGGCATAATATTCATATTCACCAATTCGGTTGTTACCGGTCAATCCCCAGCTCGCACGAAGCTTACCAGCATCAAGTACCTTTTTCAACGGTTTCATAAACTCTTCTTCCATAAAATTCCAGGCCAAAGAACCAGAAGGGAAATAACCGTAACGGTTCTTTTTACTAAATTTAGAAGAGCCATCGGCACGGAATGAGGCCGTTGCATAGTATTTCGATTTGTAATTATAATTAAAACGGGCAAGATAAGACATCATTGACCATGAAGTCTTGTATGAATTGGTCGTACTTGCCTGTCCTTCATTCATACCCGCCATACCTAATGACTCGTTAGGTATATGAATGGTCTTAAATGAATAATATTCATAATCCGAATTCTGGAATGTAATACCGACTAATGTATTAAAGAAGTGTTTTTTCTTGATATTAGTCTGATAAGTCAATGTATTTTCGTTCAACCAGGTCAGACGTTCATTACGAACAACTTGGGCATTTACCTTATCTGTTGAAGTAGGACCACCATAACGTGTCTTGGAGTTATTAAACTGGTCATTCTTACGTGCATCATATGTATAACCACCCGAAACTTTCAACTTCAAGCCTTTAATAAATTCATATTCCACAAAACCGTTCAACTGCAAGTTATTGATATAATTTTTGCGGTATTCGTTCTTTAACGACATAATCGGGTTGAAACGGTAGTCGTTGCTGTTATCCACTGCATCATCCATTACGTTATCCATCAAAGAGCTAAGCGGTTTGTTCGGGAAAGTAACCGGACGATACCCCCACACGCTATAGAACAAGTTGTTCATACCACTGTAAGAGTTCTCTGAAGGAGTGGAACCAGTCTGAATAGAACGAGAATAGTTGGCTGTCAAACTCATATTCAGTTTGTCACGACGAACTACCGTGTTCATACGGCCCTGCAAACGCTCATAACCAGAATTCAGCAATATACCCTCCTGATTATAATAAGAAAGAGAAGCATTATAACGAACTCCTTCCGTACCACCACTCAAACGCAGGTTGTGGTTGTGCTGCAAAGCGGTACGGAAAATTTCATCCTGCCAGTTATACTGGTCAATATTACGGTAATCTTCCAGTGTCCATTGTTTACCCTCCCATTCCATCAAATAACCACCATTGGATGAAGTCATCTGTTCCGGATACATTTCGGCTTGCAATTTTACAAATTCGTATGCATCCATCATCGGAATAGTACGCGTTACATGTTGCATGGTTACGCTACCATCATAACTCAATTGCGCCTTACCAACCTTTCCTTTCTTTGTAGTAATGATAACAACACCATTCGCACCACGGGCACCGTAAATAGCCGTAGCTGATGCATCCTTCAAAATATCCAACGATTCAATATCCGAAGGGTTGATAGTGCTGGCAATAGCTGCATCTTCTACGGGGAAACCATCAATCACATAAAGCGGAGAGTTATCCTGTGTCAACGAGTTGTTACCACGAATCACGATGTTCATGGTTCCGCCCGGCGTACCTTCGCTGGAAGACACGTTCACACCGGCAATACGTCCTCCCAGGTTCTGGTCGAACGAGCCGACCGGCGTATTCAGCAATTCATTCATATCTGCCTTAGCCACGGAACCGGTCAAGTCTTTCTTTCTTACTTCCTGGTAACCTACTACTACTACTTCATCCAATACCTTCGTATCTTCTTCCAATACGATAGACATCGGCTTAGAGGTATCCACCTGCAGTTCTTTTGTGGCATAGCCAATAAAAGAGACCACAATAACGGATTTTTTGTCGGGTACTCCCAATGAGAACTTACCATCAATATCAGTAATAGTTCCCTGAGTAGTCCCTTTCACTTGGATACTGGCACCAATAACGCTTTCACCCGTCTGGTCAACCACAGTACCCCTCACGAGTACCTGGGCCATAGCCACAGTTACAGAGAACAAGACGAACAACATCATGCTCAATCCCCTTCTCCATAGAATAGTTCGGAATTCGGTTTGCATACAAGAATTTAGATTAAATTTAGATTTTAAAGTTTTCGTCACAAATGTACAGTTTAATTATAGAAAGAGGTGACAAAATAGTTCATTTAAGGGTGCAAAAATATTCATCACCTTAATTTCTATAAAAAAGAAAAAATCATAAGATATTAATTTACAATGACATACAAAATATAATATGATAAAGAACATCTATTAAACGCCACTAATTTCACCTTTCAAAAAACGCTTCGACGTTTAGTCCAAAACGCAAGTACGTTTTAGTTAAAACGCAAGTGCGTTTGACTTCAAACACAAGGACGTTTTAATCCAAACGCACTTGCGTTTTCAAAAGATACCAAAAATCATCTTTTTTTCCTCTTTTAAAAGAGGAAATACGTATTCGGAATAGTTTTTCTGTTTCTATTATTTGCAGAGTTCTCAAATTAGCCCTATCTTCGCACGATAAAACATTCAACTTTGTTATGACCCGAATGAACAAAATAAAGAAACTAAAAAAAATCCGTCTCCATCATGAAGGAACTCCCATTCTGATTACCAGTGCAATCTTGCTGCTTCTTGTAAACGCTGCTTTATACTGGGGGATAGAGTGCCGGATTCCATTTTATATTGTGGCAGCAGTAAGTATCGTAGTGTACTTGCTGATGGTCAATTTTTTCCGCTGTCCCATCCGATTGTTCAAAGGAGATACGGAAAAAACCGTAGTCGCTCCTGCCGATGGACGTATCGTGGTAATTGAGGAGGTGGATGAGCATGAATATTTCCATGACCGCCGACTAATGATTTCCATCTTTATGGACATCACCAATGTACATGCCAACTGGTATCCTGTAGACGGGGTGGTAAAACATGTAGACCATCATAACGGACGGTTCATGAAGGCGTGGCTTCCCAAAGCCAGTACGGAAAACGAGCGTTCTATGGTGGTAATTGAAACGCCTGAGGGTCATACGGTTATGGCACGGCAGATTGCCGGTGCGGTGGCAAGACGCATCGTAACATACGCCGTACCGGGTGAAGACTGTTACATTGACGAACACATGGGATTCATTAAATTTGGTTCGCGAGTGGATGTGTACCTGCCGTTAGGTACGAAAGTTTGCGTCAGCATGGGGCAAAAGACAACCGGTAACGAAACGGTAATTGCCCGCTTGCCTTAATCCTGCAATACAATATTTACACCTTATTATATTTATACCTTTTATATATAGGATATGGCTAATGTGATAACCCGGAATATTCCCAATACGATTACGAGCTGCAACTTGTTTTGCGGATGCATAGCCAGCTACATGGCTTTCCATAGCAAATATGAATTAGCCCTGCTTTTCATCGTGTTAGGAGCTACATTCGACTTTTTCGACGGGATGACTGCCCGTCTGCTGCGTGTTTCTTCTCCCATCGGAAAAGAACTTGACTCTCTGGCAGACGACATCACGTTCGGACTGGCACCGGCTGCCATTGCTTTTTCCTTGTTTAAAGAGGTACATTACCCGGATTTTCTACAGCCGTTGTCAGGAATCATGCCTTATACGGCTTTCCTGATAGCAGTCTTCTCTGCCCTACGACTGGCCAAGTTTAACCTGGATGAACGGCAGACCTCTTCCTTTATCGGAATGCCAACTCCGGCTAACGCATTATTCTGGGGCTCACTGACCGTAGGTGCACACAGTTTTTTGGTGTCCGACCATTTCAACGCTTTATACTTGTTCATCTTGGTAGTAGTCATGTCACTGCTGCTGGTGGCAGAACTCCCGATGTTCTCTCTGAAGTTCAAGGACCTGTCGTGGGGACATAACAAGATAAGCTATATATTCCTGATAGTCAGCATTCCTCTGTTAATCATCTTCCAACTGAGCGGATTTGCAGCTGTCATTGTCTGGTATATCATTCTGTCATTACTGACATATAAGAAATAGCTGAGAAATCGTATGGCACATTTTTTGCATATATCACATTAAAAACAAAAGACAATGTTCCATATTTTAGGCTTTCTATTTTTTATCATACTGGTTGTTCTGGTGATTGGATTGCTCATTCTTTCCAAAGTCGTCAGTCTGGTATTCGGATTCAAGCGTCGTATGCAAGGTAAGAATTCGGGTCAGAGAACAACTTACTCTTCTCAAAATTATCAGTCGAACCCTCGTCAGGAAGAGACAACAGATTCTTACTCCACACAAGGAGATGTACCTGTGCGTCAACGCAAAAAGATTTTCGATAAAGACGAAGGGGAATACGTGGAATTCGAAGAAATCAAATAAATCTTCATCTTCTCTTTCGGAAGAAATCTTTCATCAGCCCGGCACATTCATCGGCCAGCACTCCTTTCACGACCACGGTCTTCGGATGCAGGGCTTGAGGTGCATAGCGCTGGTAACCTCTTTTCTCGTCTTCTGCACCGAAAACGAGGCGACCGACCTGTGACCAGGCAATGGCACCGGCACACATCACACAAGGCTCCACCGTAACGTAGAGCGTGCAATCAGTCAAATATTTTGCTCCTAACGAATTGGCAGCGGCAGTAAGTGCCTGCATCTCGGCATGAGCTGTCACATCGTGCAGTGTTTCGGTCAGGTTATGCGCACGTGCCAGAATACGGTCACGACAGACCACCACGGCTCCCACCGGAACCTCTCCTCTTTCGGCTGCCCGTGCGGCCTCAGCCAGAGCCTGTTTCATGTAAAAAGAATCGTCTGCCATAACTTATCTGCGCATATCGTGTTCCTTGAAAAGTGTAGGATAATCTTCCTCCATATTCTGATGGATAAAAGCCAATACGGTCTCGCGAAGCCAACGTGCCTTGTTGGTTATCTGGTATTTCTCCAGATAACGGTCTACAATTCGCACCTCTTCTTCGCTCATCAGACAAACCATCCGCTGGCGGCGGGGAGGATCACTGACTGGTACTTTTTTTCTTTTTTTTCCGCTATTTACCATCTTCGGTGCAAAATTAGCGTATTCTGTTAAAATGGAAGCATAAAAATGCGTATTTTTGCGAAAAAGCGGAAAAATGGCATCACATAATGAACTGGGAAAAGAAGGAGAAAATGCGGCCGTGAAGTACCTGCTGGAAAAAGGATATGAAATCAGGCACCGAAACTGGCACTCCGGACACCGCGACCTGGACATCGTGGCACAGAAAGACGGTGAGCTGGTCATTGTGGAGGTAAAGACGCGAAGCGATGCCTGTTTCGGACAGCCGGAGGATGCGGTGGACAGGCGTAAGATAAGAAGCATCGTAGCCTCTACGGATGCGTACGTCCGAAAGTTTGCCATTGACCTTCCGGTTCGCTTTGATATTATCACGGTAGTAGGAAACCGCCCTCCCTTCCACATAGCACACATTGAGGACGCCTTTTTCCCGCCCGTGTGGAACTAACTTTGAAACAGAAAAGAACAATGACATATCCTGAACCTATTGTATTGGCAGAAACGACTTCTACCAACACGTATCTGGCGGCACTCTGCCAGAAAGAAGCGTGTGCGGAACTGACCACCGTGTATTCATCTTTTCAGTCGGCTGGGCGCGGCCAGCGCGGCAACAGCTGGGAGTCGGAAGCCGGAAAGAACCTGCTCTTCAGTTTTGTAGTTTATCCGGAGTTTCTGGAGGCACACCGCCAGTTCTATCTTTCACAGGTGACTGCCTTGGCACTACATGATGTATTGTCCTCTTACACGGAGGGCATTTCCATCAAATGGCCTAACGATATTTACTGGAAAGACAAAAAGATTTGTGGCACACTGATTGAGAATGACCTGACAGGCATCCATATCAGCCGTTCCATTTCGGGTACGGGCGTAAACCTGAACCAGGAACGTTTCCTCAGCGATGCTCCCAATCCGGTCTCATTATGCCAGATTACGGGCAACCAATATAACCCGAGGGAGATACTGGAACAGATTATGGAAAAAGTGACGGAGTACTATCAACTTCTGAAAGAGAACCGGACAGAGGTACAGGAAACACGCTACAAGGAGGCGCTTTACCGAAAAGAAGGACTGCATCTGTTCCGCGATAAAGACGGTGACTTCCGGGCACGCATTGCCGACATTGAACCGAACGGACGACTGATACTGGAAGACGAGGACGGACAGACAAGGGGGTATTTATTTAAGGAAGTGGAATACATCTTATGACACGTACTGACCGACAGATTCTTCACATCGCCCTTCCTTCCATTGTTTCTAATATTACGGTTCCCTTGTTAGGCCTGATTGATGTCAGCATTGTAGGGCACTTGGGAGCCGCATCTTACATCGGTGCCATTGCAGTGGGAGGCATGCTGTTCAATATGATTTACTGGTTGTTCGGTTTCCTCCGCATGGGAACCGGGGGATTGACCGCACAGGCCTACGGCAGACATGACCTGCAGGAAGTGACGCGTATCCTGCTTCGTTCACTGAGCATCAGCCTGCTGCTGGCGCTTGCCTTGCTGTTACTGCAATATCCGATACGAAATATCGCATTTATGTGCATGGACACCAGTAAGGAAGTCCGGCAATTAGCTACATTGTATTTCCACATCTGTATCTGGGGGGCACCGGCCACTTTAGGCCTCTATGGCTTCACGGGGTGGTACATCGGCATGCAGAATTCCCGCTTTCCGATGTTCATCGCCATCACCCAGAACATTGTTAATATTGCGGCCAGCCTGTTCTTTGTATTCGTACTGAAGATGAAGGTAGAAGGCGTGGCCTTAGGCACGCTCGTGGCACAATATGCCGGACTGGGCATGGCCTGTCTGCTCTGGCTGGCTTATTACCGTCCACTCCGGAAATACCTTCGCCAGAAAGCCTTGTTCGACCGTATGGAAATGAAGCGTTTCTTCCAGGTAAACCGGGATATTTTTTTCCGCACGCTCTGCCTGATTGCAGTTACCGTCTTCTTCACTTCCACAGGTGCGGCTTACGGGGATGTGGTATTGGCCGTGAATGCCCTGCTGATGCAGCTATTTACACTCTATTCTTATTTCATGGATGGATTTGCCTACGCAGGAGAGGCACTGACCGGGAAATACATCGGGGCCAAAGACAACCAGTCGCTAAGACTGACCATACGGCATCTTTTCAAGTGCGGAATCGCCTTGTCACTGCTGTTCACGTTACTCTACGGAGCAGGAGGAAAAAGCTTTCTCGGCTTGCTCACCAACGACACTTCTGTCATTTCGGCTTCTGAAGAATATATCTATTGGGTACTGGCCATTCCGCTGGCAGGATTCTCAGCCTTTCTGCTCGATGGAATCTGTATCGGTGCCACAGCTACTCGCGTAATGCTCCGCTCCATGTTAGTGGCTTCGGCCAGCTTCTTCCTACTCTATTATGGATTCCATACCACGTTAGGAAATCATGCATTGTGGATGGCTTTTATTGTGTACCTGGCATTACGAGGCATTGTGCAGGGAGGAATACTCTACCGGATGCCACACACCAACCTCCACCGACAGGTATAGTTTTAACGACAAGCCTCGGGATATATGCAAATTATTACTAACTTTGTAGCAATCTAAAAACAAATACGATTATGGCAAAATTCAAACGCATCCTGTTAAAACTCAGCGGCGAAAGCTTGATGGGAGAAAAGAAATACGGTATTGACGAAAAACGTCTGGGCGAATATGCACAGCAAATCAAGGAAATCCACGACATGGGGGTACAGATTGGTATCGTGATTGGTGGCGGTAACATCTTCCGCGGATTGTCTGGAGCCGGAAAAGGTTTCGACCGTGTGAAAGGTGACCAGATGGGTATGCTGGCTACGGTTATCAACAGCCTGGGATTAAGTTCTGCCTTGGTAGCAGCCGGTGTAAAGGCCCGCGTGCTGACAGCCATCCGCATGGAACCCATCGGTGAGTTCTACACCAAATGGAAAGCCATTGAAGCCATGGAAAACGGAGAAGTAGTGATTATGTCAGCCGGAACAGGTAATCCGTTCTTTACTACAGACACTGGTTCTTCTTTGAGAGGTATTGAAATTGAAGCCGACGTGATGCTGAAGGGTACGCGCGTGGACGGTATCTATACTGCCGACCCGGAAAAAGATCCGACTGCCACCAAGTTCGATGACATCACTTACGATGAAGTACTGGCAAGAGGACTGAAAGTAATGGACCTGACCGCTACTTGTATGTGCAAGGAAAACAACCTGCCGATTATTGTATTCGACATGGATACAGTGGGCAACCTGAAAAAGGTAATGTCTGGCGAAAACATCGGTACGCTGGTACACAACTGATTATTCATTTGAATCAAAAAATATACGGCAAGACTGGAAACGCATCCTGGTCTTGCCGTTTTTGTTTATTCACGTGTCAGTTCATAACGGTGAAGTTCTGCATTTTTCATCAGTGGAACCGTACGCAGTTCCTCCAGCGGAACGCCTGTAATACGGGCTTCCAGGCAACGGTTGATTTGTCCGTGTGCCACCACTAATACCCGCTTCCCGTCATAATGCTGCCACAGATAGTCCAAGAAAGCACCGGCCCGGTCGTACATCATCTGGCGAGTTTCCACTCCAGCAGGAGGATTGCTTAAATCGACACTCCCCACGGGCAGCCCGGTCCAAGGTCCCCAGTCTATTTCCCTCAACAACGTAGTCTGCTGCCAAGGCAGCTGCCGGTCGCCTACAGCCAGTTGCACGGTATCCACCACCCGTTGCAGATCACTGCTGACCACTGCATCCAGTGCAATATTCCGCAGGGACTCTCCTAAATCCATCGCCTGCTTTTTTCCTTCTTCTGTCAATGTGCCGGGCAAGTGCCCTTGAAAAATACGGCTCAGGTTTTCCACCGTCTGCCCGTGGCGCGCCAAATAAAGTGTAATCATACAACCGTGCTGTTTTATAGTGATAAAACAAAGATAAGAAGTTTTTCAGGATATTTCCGAAACCGGAAGACACAAACTTATTTTCAGAAGTATTGCAAGGAAATAAAAAATAGCTTATTTTTGTTCACATAAATACTTATCAACGAATATAAAACCTATAAATGCAAGAAATATATGGCAGATTCTAAAACAATTATCAGCGAAGCTGAAGAGAAAATGGATATGGCAGTCATGTACCTGGATGAGTCACTGGCTCACATCCGTGCCGGAAAGGCTGACGTACGTTTGTTGGACGGTATCCGCGTAGATTCTTACGGAAGCATGGTGCCCATCAACAATGTAGCGGCAGTAACTACTCCTGATGCGCGCAGCATCGCCATCAAGCCGTGGGACAAGAGCATGTTTCGCGTAATTGAAAAGGCTATCATCGACTCTGAACTGGGTATCATGCCGGAAAACAACGGTGAAATCATCCGTATCGGTATCCCGCCGTTGACAGAGGAACGCCGTAAACAGTTGAGCAAGCAGTGCAAGGGTGAAGGTGAAACTGCAAAAGTAAGTGTGCGCAACGCACGCCGCGACGCCATCGACGCTCTGAAAAAGGCTGTGAAAGATGGTATGCCGGAAGATGAACAGAAGAACTCGGAAGCCAAACTGCAGAAAGTACACGACAAGTACATCAAGCAGATTGACGACATGCTGGCTGCCAAGGACAAAGAAATCATGACAGTATAATCTTATTCACCATACACGAGGAGAGAGGAGGCCTTATGGTCTCTTCCCTCCTCTTTTTAATTTTGCACATATTCATTTTGGAAAAAGGTCTGGTCATTAAAAATACGGGAAGCTGGTACCTGGTCAAGACGGACGAGGGAAAGCTGATTGAATGTAAGATAAAAGGAAATTTCCGCCTGAAAGGAATACGCAGCACGAACCCCATTGCGGTGGGCGACCGTGTACAAATCAATGTCAATGCGGAGGGAACCGCATTCATTACTGAAATTGAAGACCGGAAAAATTACATCATCCGCCGTTCTTCCAATCTTTCCAAACAGTCACACATCATTGCAGCCAATCTGGACCAGTGCATGCTGGTGGTTACGGTGAACTATCCGGAGACTTCGACAGTCTTCATCGACCGCTTTCTGGCCTCTGCAGAAGCCTATCGTGTACCAGTATGCCTGGTTTTCAACAAGGTAGACCGCTATACGGAAGAAGAACTGCATTACTTGGATGGCTTGACAAACTTATACACGCACATCGGCTACCCGTGTTACCAGATTTCTGCCTTGGACGGTACGGGAGTAGACGAAATCAAACAGGCATTAGAAGGAAAAGTAACCTTATTTTCCGGCCATTCTGGTGTGGGAAAATCCACCCTCATCAATGCCATCCTGCCCGAACAGAACATCAAGACGGGAGAAATCTCTACCGCACATAACAAAGGTATGCACACCACCACATTCTCAGAAATGTTTCCGGTGGCAAGCGACGGTTACATCATTGATACACCGGGTATCAAGGGGTTTGGTACGTTCGACATGAAAGACGAAGAAGTGGGACACTATTTCAAGGAAATCTTTGAATTCTCTGCCCAATGCAAATATGGCAACTGTACCCACCGCCATGAACCGGGATGTGCCGTACGGGAAGCCGTAGAAAATCACTACATCAGTGAATCAAGGTATGCTTCTTACCTGAATATCTTAGAAGATAAAGAAGAAGGAAAATACCGTTCCGCATACTAATATGCCACTAAAATACACAGCCCCGCTCTGACGCCAACGACTGTCAAAGCGGGGCTATTTTTTTATAATAAAGAATGGTATCAGAAACGTCCTCCTCCCAAAGAACGGTAAAGAAGAGTATGAAGCTGACAATAAGCTACATTCAAGTCGATACGTTCCAGCTCGCAATCCAGATAACGTTCATCGGCAGACAACACATCCAGATAGCCCACAAAACCGGTACGGAACAATTCGTTCGCATTCTCAATGGAACGGCGATGCACGCGACTTTCCTTGGCTTTCAACAATTTACGTTCGTCCATCCGTTCAGATGCCTCCAGCAAATCGGCTACTTCCTGATAAGACTTCAACGCCACCCGGTGATATTCCAGCAATGCCATACGCTGACGTGCTTTCGATTCATTCCACAAAGCCCTGATTTCATGCCGCTTGAATAAAGGAGCACTGATACCAGCTGCTAAGTCGTAGACCAAAGAGGCCGGTGAGACAAACCATTTGCTCAAATCAAAGGCATTGAATCCGCCTCCTCCCCCGATAAGCAAGGAAGGGAAGAAAGTCTTACGGGCTGCAGAAGCATCGGCCTTACAAGCCAACAGTTCCAGTTCGGCCGCTTTCACATCCGGACGGTTACACAGCAACTGGGCCGGTATACCGGAAGCAGCAGGGAGCTGCGATGCAGAAATTTCCTCAAAAGTGGAACGTTTGATTTCAAAAGGCAGCTTTCCCAGCAACAATGCCAGTGCGCGTTCTGCTTCTGCAATCTGCTGACGCGTGTCGAGAAGCATCTCTTCCAGCTTCAGTCCACGCGACTGGAACTGGTCGACTGACAAACGGAAAACTTCGCCTTCCTTCATCAGCTCATTGGTCAGTTCATAAGCTTCCTGTGCCTTATGGATTTCTTCTTTCAGAATGACACATTTCTTATCCAGTCCTACCAAGTGATAATACTGTACGGCCACTTCGGAAACCAACATGGCTTGTGCCAAGCGTGCAGCCTCCACCGAGTTCATCCAGCGAAGCGCTGCTGCACGTTTTTTATCTGTCAGTTTTCCCCATACGTCGGCTTCCCATTGAAAGCTTACGCCTAAATTCAGATTTTTATAAGGATCAGGGATATGCTTGTCTTTAGCCAAATCGGGGGTATTGGTCGTACTGTTTCCTACCCCATCCATGGTGTATTCACCAAAACGCTGTACACCGGCACTCAAGCCTAAAGATACTTCAGGCAGCAAAGCTCCCCGGCCCACCCGTAATTGTTCACGGGCAAGCGACACCCTCTCCAACGTTTGCAAGAAACTATGATTTCTTACCAGTGCCGTATCGATATACGCCTTTAAATAGGTATCCGGAAAGAATTCTTTCCATGACAAATTGGCCATACTCAGCGTGTCCGAGGTTCCCCCGACAAAAGTCTCAGGCAGAGTCGCCTTCTCTTCCGAAAGGAGAGAAGGCGACTTACAGCCACTAGACAACAGTATAACAACGGCAATTGCGATATAATTTCGTAAATGATTAGTCTTCATCTTCATCATATTTTTTATCGGTCTTTAAACGAGACGACCAGGTTTCAAACAAGATATACAAACCGGGGACTAGGAAGATTCCTACAAAGGTTCCAATAAACATACCTCCGGCAGCGGCTGTACCGATAGAACGGTTTCCTAACGCACCTGCTCCAGTGGCTACTAGCAACGGAATCAATCCGCAGATAAAAGCAAACGAAGTCATCAAGATAGGACGCAGACGGCTTACCGCTCCCTTTACTGCGGCCTCCATAATCGAAAGTCCGCTCTGACGATATTGGTTGGCCATCTCGATAATCAAAATCGCATTCTTACCCAACAAACCAATCAACATGACCAGAGCCACCTGTGCATAAATATTGTTCTCAAGTCCGGCCAGTTGCAGGAAGAAATAAGAACCGAAGATTCCCGCAGGCAACGAAAGGATGACAGGGAAAGGCAACAGCAGACTTTCGTATTGTGCCGCCAACAGCAAATACACGAACAACAGACAGATTCCGAAAATCAATATGGTCTGTCCGCCCGAATCCTTTTCCTCACGGGTAATACCCGACCATTCCACGTCGTAACCACGGGGAAGCACTTCCTTGCTGATTTCTTCTACGGCCTGTATCACCTCACCCGAACTGATTCCTCCTTCTCCTTCACCTGTAATCAAAGCAGAAGTAAACATGTTGTAACGGGTAATCTGGCTGGGGCCGAACACACGGTCCATGGTCATGAAGTTTGAATAAGGTACCACATTACCGTCGTTGTTCTTCGCATACAGGCGATACAAATCCTCCGGATTCATACGATACTCCGGTGAAGCCTGAATCATCACCTTATACATCTGTCCGAAACGGATAAAGTTGGACGAATAGAAACTTCCGATATACGCCTGAAGTGTTTCCATGGCCTTATCCAAGTCTACACCTAACTTGGCAGCTTTTGCCAAATCCACTTTCAACAAATACTGTGGGAAGTTCGGATTAAAACCAGACGTCACTCCCTGAAGACGCGGGTCGGCATTCAACTTCTCCACCAATGTATTGGCCACTTCCGCAAAATCATGGAAATCGCCTGCCGTCTTGTCCTGCAAACGAAGCTCAAAACCACTGGCGTTACCGAAACCGGGCACGGAAGGTGGCAAGAAGAACTGTATGTCGGCGTCTTTGATATGAGAAGTACGCTCCTTATACAGTTGCATCAACTCCTCTACTCCCTTATCACGCTCATCCCAAGCTTTCAGGTTGATCATACCCATACCGTAACTGGCTCCTTCTGTCTCCGTCATCAAACTGTAGCCGGCCAGTGTAGAGATGCTTTCAATCTCATCAAAAGGCAGCAAAGCAGCCTGAATCTGATTCAGCACCTTTTCGCTTCGTTCCACTGTCGCTCCCGGAGGAGCATCCACGTTTACATAAATCATACCCTGGTCTTCATTCGGAATAAATCCGGTAGGAAGCACTAAATTGATGCCATACGTAGCCAGGAAGAACAACACTAACGTAGCGTAAGTAAAAGATTTCCGTCCTAAATACTTGTGTAATCCTAACTGATAGCTGCGTTCAAAGCGGTCGTAACGGCGGTTGAACACCACAAAGAACTTACGGAGCCAGGTAGCTTTCTTGCGTCCGTGACCTGCCGGTCGGAGCAGCAAGGCACAAAGTGCAGGCGAAAGCGTAAGCGCATTGATACCCGAAATCACAATAGCCACAGCCAGGGTCAAAGAGAACTGACGGTAGAAAATACCTACCGTACCTTCCATAAAGCCCACCGGCACAAATACCGCCGACATGACCAGTGTAATGGCAATGATAGCTCCACCAATTTCTTTAATAGCGGCCACAGATGCCTTATAAGGACTCAGCTTTTCTTCGTGCATCTTGACATGGACAGCCTCGACCACCACAATCGCATTATCGACCACAATACCAATGGCCAGTACCAGTGCAAACAAGGTCAGCATGTTAATGGAGAAACCTAACATCTGCATGAAGAAGAAGGTTCCAATCAAAGACACCGGTACGGCAATGGCCGGAATCAGTGTAGAACGTAAATCCTGCAAGAAAAGATACACCACGACAAATACTAACAAGAAAGCTTCCAGCAAGGTCTTCAACACGGAAGTAATGGAAGCATCCAGAAAGCGGGATACGTCGTATGCAATATTATAGTCCATACCGGGAGCAAAACTGCTTTCCTTGATTTCCTCCATGCGCTGCTTAATGTTTTCAATGACTTCACGTGCATTGGAACCCGGACGCTGCTTAATCATAATAGAGGCAGAAGGACGTCCGTCGGTCATGGACACCATGTTATAGTCTTCTGAGTCAAACTCGATGGTAGCCACATCCCTCAGACGCAGCAACGAACCGTCGGGTAAGGCCTTGAGCACAATTTCCCCGTACTCTTCGGGGGTGCTGAACTTCCCAGTGTACTGCAATACGTACTGCAACTGCTGGGGTAATTTATCGGAACTGATACCTGTCTTTCCGGGAGCCGCCTCAATGTTCTGCCGACGGATAGCATCTGTCACATCCTGGGGCACCAGATTATAGGCCGCCATACGAGCCGGATTCAACCATACACGCATGGCATAGTCACGGCTTCCCATGATTTCTACCAGCCCCACTCCGTCAATACGTTTCAACTCACGAAGCACATTGATGTCGGCAAAGTTATACACAAACTTCTCCGTATGCGTGGTATCTGTACTGAACACATTCAAGTACATCAACATACTGTTCACTTCTTTCTCTGTCACCACGCCGGCACGAATTACCTCTTCGGGCAATTCATCCAGTACGGTGGTCACACGGTTCTGCACATTTACCGCAGCTACATCAGGGTCGGTTCCAACCTTGAAATAAACGGTTGTGAGCGACATACCGTCATTCGTACATACCGTGGTCATATAGGTCATGCCCGGTACGCCATTGATGGCACGTTCCAGCGGAGTAGCTACCGTCTTCGCCATCACATCGGCACTGGCTCCTGTATAACGGGTTGTCACTGTTACCGAAGGAGGTACAATATCCGGGAACTGCGTAATAGGCAACGATACCAATGCCAGTCCTCCCAAACAAACGATGATGACAGAGATAACTGCCGAAAGAATCGGGCGACGAATAAACAACTTAAACATAGGCCCTTATCTTTGCAACATGTTCAACTTCAATTCCTTTCTCACATCTTCAAACGGAATGGTGTCTGCCTTAATCTGCATACCGTCCTTCACCAACTGTACGCCCTCGTACACGATTGTCGTACCCGCCGGGAAATCCTGCGTCACATAATAGTTCTGGAAACGCTCAATCGGATTAAAGCTGCGCACCTCCACCTTTCCTTCTTCATTAAACAAATACACATACGTAAAGTCCTGAATTTCAAAGGTAGATTTCTGAGGAATCATGTACACATCCTCCATGTGAGTCATCATACGTACCTTTCCGGTTACTCCATGTTTCAACAGTCCGTCTGGATTCGGAAAGCGTACACGGAATGCGATAGAACCGGTTCCCCGTTCAAAGTCCCCTTCCACGGTTTCCTGCTTTCCTTTATGTGAATACACCGAACCATCAGGCAAAATCAGTTCCACGTTATCCAGCTGCTGCAGATTTTCTCCGCTTAACTGCGCACGCTTCAAGCGCAAGTATTCGCTTTCGTTCACTTTGTAATAGGCAAAGATTTCCGAAATATCACTCACGGTAGTCAACAGACTTTCCGGGTTCACCAGACTTCCCACTTTATAAGGTATACGGTCTACATAACCGGTAAAAGGAGCGGTAATCGTGGTGTAACTATATTCCATCTGTGCCCGTTGCATCTCTGCACGTGCCTGCTCCACTTTCATCCGAGCCACTTCCCGTTCACGCCTCACCTGGTCCAAACGGATAGAAGAAATAATCTGCTTGTCGACCAGACGTTGCACGCGTTCCGTTTCATAATTGGCCATCTCCAGCTGCGCCTGGGTCTGTTTGTAGTTAGCCTCGGCTGCTTTTAATACTTCCATATAATTCTCTGAATTCAAACGGAACATGGGTTGTCCTTTTTTTACCAACTGACCTTCGTCAACCAGTACCTGCTGAATAAAGCCCTCTACACGAGCTTTTATTTCTACAAACTGAATCGCCTGAATATCGGCCACATACGACCGTGGCAAGTCAATGGTAGTAGGCTGAAGTACCGTCACCGGTATGGTTTCCTTACTCTTTACTTGTTTTTCGCCTGATGACTGACAGGCAGGCAACAGTCCGGCCACACATGACCAGATTGCAACCTTGTGAAGAAAATTTTTCATAAGATGACAAAATAAAGATTACTATGTAATTTGATTTTTAAAAACAAGAATAACCTTCCGATCAGGTATCACACCAAACCGGAACAGACTTTTTTTTTACGCAGTGTGCGAAAAGACTAAATCAATAAGGTACAAAAAGTCACATACGGGCGTACAGGAAATACGCGTAAGGATACAGTACGGACTATTACAGAAATATCAGCAATAAAGTTTCGAAAGCAAATGAAAAATAAAGGAAGCGAACCTAATATAAACCACCAGAAAAAAGAACGCACAGAGGTTTTTGAATAAGATAAATCTTCCCACTCAAGGACATTCACATCTTCTTCCTGAAAAGTATCAGCAGCAGAAGGTATCGCCATTTCGTCCTGTGTATCAACCTGGCATGCACTGATTACCTCATACGCATACGCATCCAAATGTATGAGTAACAACATCATCATACATAAGGCACGGAAAAGCTTATTTTTTCTGACAATATGAGATAACATAGTATAAATACACAATCGGTATGCAAAGATAGTAGTACAATAACTAATATAAAAAAGCCTTTCTCAGTTTTCCATAAAATTAACAACCTAAGCCTCTGTTTTTTACAAATCCCTTTCCGATAATTATGATTTCGCTTCTCTAAAAGGGTTCTTTTAACTATAAAAAATATAAAAAACATGGTATTCTTTCAATAAATCAATATGTTTGCCAAATAATTAATTAACCAGACTCTAATAAACACATGGACAAACGAATTAAATGGGGAATTATCGTTTTGGCAGGTGCAGGGCTGACCGCCTTGGGCATTCATACATTTACTCCCGGAGAGAACAAGGAACTGGCTGCTGCCGAGAAGAAATCGCCAGTCGACAAAAATAAGGCGCTAAATGTAAATGCGAAGATTATCAAGCCTCATCTGCTTACGGACCAGTTGTTCGTAAGCGGAAAGCTGATGCCGGACGAAGAGGTGGACCTTTCATTTGAAACCTCCGGAAAAATTACCAGCATCGAATTTACAGAAGGTAGTTTCGTATCAAAGGGACAGTTGCTGGCCAAGGTGAACGACAGTCAGTTACAAGCTCAATTGAAACGCCTGGAAGCTCAGATGCCACTGGCCGAAGACCGCGTGTTCCGTCAAAATGCCTTGCTGCAACGCGATGCGGTCAGTAAGGAAGCCTACGAACAGGTAAAAACGGAACTGGCCACCCTCAATGCCGACATCGAAAATGTGAAGGCCAATATTGCCATGACGGAACTCCGTGCCCCATTCGACGGCATCATCGGATTGCGACAGGTCAGCTTGGGAGCCTACGCCTCTCCGACTACAGTCATTGCCAAACTGACTAAAATCACCCCGTTGAAAGTAGAGTTTGCCGTGCCGGAACGTTATGCCCGACAGATTCAGAAAGGTACCAACCTGACCTTTAAAATTGAAGGCCGGCTGGAAACCTTCAATTCGCAAGTATATGCCACTGAGTCACGTATCAACGAGGAAACACATACCCTGACCGTACGTGCCCTCTATCCGAACCGGAACGGAGAATTGCTCCCCGGACGTTATGCGGACATCGCACTGAAACAACAGGAAATTCAAGATGCCATTGCTATCCCCTCGGAAGCCATCGTGCCGGAAATGGGAAAAAACAAGGTATTCTTGTATCGTTCGGGACTGGCTGAACCGGTGGATGTAGAAATAGGTATCCGCACGGAAGCAGAAGTACAAGTCTTGAAAGGCCTGTCTGCCGGAGATACCATACTGACCTCCGGTACCCTGCAGTTACGTACCGGCATGCCGGTAATTCTTGACCAAATCAACTAACCTTCTGCCGTATGAACATATCCGAACTTAGTATACGAAGGCCGGTACTGGCCACCGTACTCACCATCATCATCCTGCTATTCGGACTGATTGGTTATACAACTTTGGGAGTACGTGAATATCCGTCGGTAGATAACCCGATTATCTCTGTGACATGCAGTTATCCGGGAGCGAATGCAGAAGTTATTGAAAACCAGATTACTGAACCTCTGGAGCAGAACATCAACGGTATTCCTGGTATCCGTTCCCTGTCGAGTACCAGCCAGCAGGGACAATGCCGTATTACGGTAGAATTTGAGTTGTCTGTAGATCTGGAAACAGCCGCCAACGACGTGCGTGACAAGGTATCACGTGCGCAGCGTTACCTGCCACGCGACTGTGACCCTCCTACCGTTTCCAAAGCCGATGCGGATGCCAGCCCCATCCTGATGGTAGCCATCCAAAGCAATACCCGCTCACTGCTGGAGCTAAGTGAAATAGCCGATTTAACGGTCAAGGAGCAGTTGCAGACCATTCCGGATGTCAGCAGTGTATCCATCTGGGGAGAAAAACGTTACTCCATGCGTCTGTGGCTGGACCCGGTAAAAATGGCTGGTTACGGAATCACGCCTGTAGACGTCAAGAATGCCATCAACGACCAGAACCTGGAACTTCCTTCAGGAAGTATCGAAGGAAATACCATGGAACTTACCCTGCGTACCATGGGACAGATGCACACGGCTAAAGAATTCAACAACATCATCTTAAAGGAACAGAATGGACAGGTAGTACGCTTCAGCGACATCGGTTATGCCGAGTTGGGACCGGCCGACATCAAAAGCTACATGAAGATGAACGGTGTGCCCATGGTCGGTGTGGTAGTTATCCCTCAGCCGGGTGCCAACCACATTGATATTGCAGATGCCGTATACGAACGTATGGAGCAGATGCAGAAGGACTTGCCTGATGACGTGGAATATACCTACGGCTTCGATAATACCCGTTTCATCCGCGCCTCCATTGCGGAAGTAGAGAGCACGGTATACGAAGCTTTTGTACTGGTTATCATCATCATTTTCCTTTTCCTGCGCGACTGGCGCGTGACACTGATTCCTTGTATCGTAATCCCAGTCTCTCTGATTGGAGCGTTCTTTGTGATGTACGTGGCAGGCTTCTCCATCAATGTGCTTACGATGCTGGCTGTCGTACTGTCCGTGGGACTCGTAGTGGATGATGCCATTGTTATGACGGAAAATATTTATATTCGCATCGAACGGGGAATGAAGCCTTTTGAAGCCGGTATTGAAGGAGCCAAGGAAATCTTCTTTGCCGTCATCTCTACTACCATTACGCTGGCGGCTGTATTTATCCCGATTGTGTTCATGGAAGGAACTAGCGGACGTCTGTTCAGGGAATTCAGTTTCGTGGTAGCCGGTTCGGTTATCATCTCTTCTTTTGCAGCCCTGACATTCACCCCGATGCTTGCTACCAAGCTTTTGAAGCACAGGGAAAAACAGAACTGGTTCTACCGGAAGACAGAGCCTTTCTTTGAAGGAATGAACCGTGTCTACTCCCGTTCACTCAACGCCTTCCTACGAAAACGTGTCATTGCTATTCCGTTTACCATCATCACGCTCGTGCTCATCGGTTATTTATGGGGAGAAATACCTGCCGAAATGGCCCCATTGGAGGACCGTTCGCAAATCAATATCCGAACCCGTGCGGCGGAAGGTTCCAGCTATGAATACATACGCGATTATACGGAAGAAATCAACACATTAGTAGATTCTATCGTACCGGATGCCGCTTTCGTCTCTGCCCGCGTATCCAGTGGTAGCGGAAACATTCAGATTACCTTGAAAGATATCAAAGAACGCGACTATACACAGATGCAGGTGGCCGAACAGATTTCGAAAGCTATCCGTACCCATACCAAAGCACGTTCTTTCGTGCAGCAGCAGTCTTCTTTCGGTGGACGAAGAGCCAGTATGCCGGTGCAATACGTACTGCAGGCTGTCAGCATCGAAAAGCTACAGGAGGTACTGCCGGAGTTTCTGGCACAAGTGTACGACAACCCGACCTTCCAAATGGCCGACGTAGACTTGAAGTTCAGCAGTCCCGAAATGCGTGTCACCATCAACCGCGACAAGGCGGGTACCATGGGAGTAAGCGTACGCGACATTGGAGAAACCTTACAATACGGATTGAGCGGACAGCGTATGGGATATTTCTATATGAACGGGAAACAATATGAAATTCTCGGTCAGATTAACCGACAGCAACGCAACCAGCCTGCCAATATCAAATCCATCTATATCCGCAGCGACAAGGGTGAAATGATTCAGCTGGATAACCTGGTGGAATTCATAGAAGCCGTAGCGCCTCCCAAACTGTATCACTACAACCGTTTTATCTCAGCTACGATTTCTGCCGGACTGGCTGAAGGAAAAACCATTGGTGACGGTCTGGACGAGATGGACAAGATTGCAGCCAACGTACTGGATGATACCTTCCGTACGGCTTTGTCGGGCGACTCAAAGGAATACCGTGAAAGTTCCTCTAGTCTGATGTTCGCCTTTATTCTGGCACTCGTGCTGATTTACCTGATACTTTCTGCACAGTTTGAAAGTTTCAAGGACCCGTTCATCATCATGCTGACTGTCCCTCTGGCCATTGCCGGAGCATTGGTCTTCATGTATTTTGGAGACATTACCATGAACATTTTCAGTCAGATTGGTATCATCATGCTGATTGGTCTGGTAGCCAAGAACGGTATTTTGATTGTAGAGTTTGCCAACCAAAAACAAGAAGCAGGCGAAGACAAGATGCAGGCCATCCGCGATGCCGCCCTTCAGCGTTTACGCCCCATCCTGATGACAAGTGCTTCTACCATCCTGGGCTTGCTGCCGCTGGCTTTTGCCTCGGGAGAAGGAGCCAATCAGCGCATTGCCATGGGAGTAGCTGTAGTGGGTGGTATGTTGGTATCTACCTTCCTGACCATGTACATTGTACCTGCTATCTATTCGTATATTTCGACAAACCGTGCTAAAAAAGAAAGAAAATGAAGAAACGGCTTATTTATTTCATGATATGTCTGCTGGGAGGTGGAATAACCGCACAAGCCCAGTACACCTATACGCTAAAACAGTGCCTGGAAGAGGGACTGGCAAACAACTATTCACTCCGCATCACCCGCAACGAGGAGCAGATAAGTAAAAACAATGCGACGTTAGGGAATGCCGGCTACTTGCCCACGGTGGATTTGACTGCCGGATATACCGGAAATGCAGACAACAGCAATACGAAGGCACGGGCAACGGGTGAAACCACCAAGCTTCGTGGCGTGTATGACCAGACCTTGGATGCTGGAGTAGATTTGAACTGGACCATCTTTGACGGTTTCAATATCAGCACCACTTACAAGCAATTGAAAGAACTGGAACGTCAAGGTGCCACCAATACCCGAATTGCCATTGAAGATTTCATTGCCAGTCTTACTGCGGAGTATTATAATTACATCCAGCAGGAAATCCGTTTGAAAAACTTCCGCTATGCCGTGTCGCTGTCCAGAGAACGCCTGCGTATCGTAGAAGAACGTTATCATATCGGGAATTTCTCCCGACTGGATTATCAGCAGGCCACCGTCGACTTTAATGCTGACCGGGCACAATATATCAAACAAAGGGAACTGGTGCACACTTCACGCATCAACCTCAATGAACTGATGGCCGCCAAAGACATGGACCGCCCACTCAGTGTAAAAGATTCTGTGATTGACGTAAACGAGAACTTGGAATTCAATGACTTGTGGGAAGGGGCTCTTCAGACCAATGCTTCTTTATTGCAAGCGGACCAAAACACCGTATTGGCTCAGTTGGATTATAAAAAGGTTTTGTCGCGCAATTATCCGTACGTACGACTGAATGCAGGTTACGGATACACCCTCAACAAATACGACGTAAATGCCACACGCCAACGAAGCAACTGGGGGTTCAGCGGAGGCGTCACTATCGGATTCAATATCTTCGACGGTAACCGGAAACGGGAAAAACGAAATGCCAGCCTGGCCATCCGCAATGCACAATTTGCCCGCGATGAACTGGAACAAAGCTTACGGGCCGACCTGAGCAACCTGTGGCAGGCTTACCGAAACAACCTTCGCCTGCTGGAACTGGAACGCCAAAACCTGGTTTCTGCCAAGGAAAACCATGAAATCGCCAAGGAACGCTACCTGCTGGGCGATTTATCAGGTATTGAAATGCGTGAAGCACAAAAAAGTCTGCTTGACGCCGAAGAACGCATTCTTTCTGCCGAATACGATACCAAGATGTGCGAAATCTCTTTACTGCAGCTCAGCGGAAAGGTTACACAATATCTGAAATAAGATATTCAGTAATTTTTCCTACCTTTGTCGGACAATAAAAAAACAGACAAAGAAATGGGGCTTTTTATTCGAAAAAGTATAGAGGCTTTACAAGCAGAAGCCAAAGAAACTGGAAGTGGTACCCTTAAACGAGTGCTGGGCCCTGTCAGCCTGGTAGCTCTCGGGGTAGGTGTAATTATCGGAGCCGGATTATTTTCCATTACCGGAACCGTAGCTGCATCGTATACCGGACCAGCTATCACACTTTCCTTTATCATTGCAGCCATCGGCTGTTGTTTTGCCGGACTCTGTTATGCAGAATTTGCTTCCATGATTCCGGTATCCGGGAGTGCCTATACCTACTCCTACGCCACCATGGGAGAACTTATTGCCTGGATTATCGGATGGGACTTAGTATTGGAATATACCGTAGCAGCCACTACTGTCAGTATCAGCTGGAGCCGTTACATGACCGTATTCCTGCAAGGAGTAGGCATTGAGCTACCCCATGCATTTACAGCATGTCCATGGGATGGAGGTATTGTCAACATTCCAGCCATGATAATTGTGGTCCTCATGAGCTTGATTCTGATGCGAGGCACCGCCGGAAGTTCTTTCTTTAACGGACTGATTGTATTTCTGAAAATAGCTGTCATCCTGATTTTTGTGGTACTCGGCTGGCAGTTTATTCAAAATGACAACTATACTCCTTACATTCCAGCTAATACCGGTACATTGGGAGAGTTCGGAATTTCCGGCATTTTCCGTGGAGCAGCGATTGTCTTTTTTGCCTTTTTGGGATTCGATGCGGTAAGCACGGCAGCTCAGGAAACCAAAAATCCGAAACGGGATATGCCCATCGGTATTTTAGTATCCTTGCTGGTCTGCACCATCTTATATATTCTCTTTGCCCATGTCATGACAGGAGTAGCCCATTACACTGACTTCAGTGGACAGGTGGGTATTGCTCCGGTAGCTGTAGCCATTGAAAAGATGGGGCATCCCGATGCTGCGGGTGTCATACAACCCGCTTATCCGTGGTTGAACAAGGCCATTATCCTGGCCATTCTGTTCGGATACTGCTCGGTAATCATGGTCACCCTGCTCGGACAAAGCCGTGTATTCCTGAGTATGAGCCGCGACGGTCTTTTGCCACCGTTCTTTTCCAAAATCAACCAGCGTTTCCGTACACCGGTACACAGCAACTGCTTGTTTATGGTACTTGTCAGCCTGTTGGCCGGATTTATCCCGGCACAAGTAGCAGGTGAAATGACTAGTATCGGTACACTTCTGGCATTCACCTTAGTCTGTGCAGCCATCCTGATTGTACGCAAGACCATGCCCGATGTGCCCCGTGCCTTCAAGACTCCCTTCGTACCCTTCGTTCCGATTATGGGTATCCTCACCTGCTTGTGCATGATGAGCTTCCTTCCGGCCGATACCTGGATACGTCTGGTGCTGTGGATGCTTATCGGACTGGATGTCTATGCTTCATACGGAATTCATCACAGCAAACTGGAGTATGGTCAAAAACACCGGAAGGGAGATATTGTATTAAACCTGACCGGACTTATTTTGTCTATTCTGAGTGTGATTACCGGACTATGGCATCAGCAGACCGTAGGATGGGACGCAGACAAGACCCTGCTGACCATCTCTTTTGTGTTTGCCTTCACACACTGCGCTTTTTACATGTGGCGAATCTGGAAACATCCGCACAATCGGACCAAGGTTTCTTAAAAGAAGTTATAAAAAATCGTCAGGAACAGAAAAAACGAATAATAAACCACAACCAACATATAAAAAAGCAGTTATTTTACAGCGATTTATACTATTATGGATAAGAATATATTGTACACGGCCATCCAGGCCGCCCTTGCTGCGGGAGCAGAAATTATGTCTGTCTACACAGACCCGAAAGCAGATTTTGAAATAGAAAAGAAAGCGGACAATTCTCCGCTGACCATTGCCGACCGCAAGTCGCATGCAATTATAGCCCAAGCACTGGCTGCGACTCCTTACCCCGTTTTGAGCGAAGAAGGGGCTAAAATCGCTCCAGAAGAAAGACAACAATGGAAAGAGCTGTGGGTAGTCGACCCACTAGACGGCACCAAGGAATTCATCAAGCGTAATGGAGAATTTACCGTAAACATTGCCTATGTGAAAAATGGTTGTCCTGAAGCGGGAGTCATTTACATTCCGGTAAAGCAGGAACTCTATTTTGCCGACATTGAGCTGGGAGCCTACAAAATCAAAGACATTACCGATACAAAAGCTTATCCGTCACTGGATGCACTGATGGAGCAAGCCGAACGTCTGCCGTATGCCAACCGGACAGACGATACGTTCGTTATCGTGGCTTCACGTTCACACCTGACTCCCGAAACGGAAGCTTACATCCATGAAATGCAGCAAAAACATGCACACGTGGAAACAATTTCAAAGGGAAGTTCGTTAAAGCTGTGTCTCATTGCCGAAGGAAATGCCGACGTATATCCTCGTTTTGCTCCTACTATGGAGTGGGATACAGCAGCCGGACATGCCATTATCCGTGCTTCCGGGAAGGAAGTATACCAAGCAGGAAAGACAGAACCGCTACAATACAATAAAACAGACCTGCTGAACCCCTGGTTCATCGCAGAATAACCCACTAATTTATGTCTATCGAGATTATCATCGTACTTCTTTCACTTGTGGCCATGCTGACCGCATTGATTATGGATAAGATGCGTCCGGGAATGATTCTGTTCTCGGTGGTCGTCATTTTCCTTTGCACGGGTATTCTTACCCCAAAAGAAATGCTGGAGGGCTTCAGCAACAAAGGAATGATTACCGTTGCCATGCTGTTCCTGGTAAGTGAAGGTGTCCGCCAAAGCGGTGCCTTGACCCAGCTTATCAAGAAACTGCTTCCTCAGGAAAAGACTTCCGTATTCAAGGCACAAGTACGCATGTTGCCCAGTATCGCCTTCATCTCGGCCTTTCTGAACAACACACCGGTTGTAGTCATTTTTGCCCCTATCATCAAACGGTGGGCCAACTATGTCAAGCTTCCGGCTACCTACTTTCTGATACCTCTTTCGTATGTAACAATTTTAGGAGGTATCTGTACCCTGATAGGAACCTCTACCAACCTGGTGGTACACAGCATGATTCTTGATGCGGGAATGAAAGGATTCAGCATGTTCGAATTAGGAAAGGTCGGTATCTTCATTGCATTGGCAGGTATTATCTACCTATTTCTGTTTTCCAAGAAACTATTGCCCGCCACTCGTCCGGAAACGACAAATGAAGAAGATGGCGATTCCTCCCTACACCTTGTAGAAGCCGTTATCGGTCCCCGATTTCCAGGTATCAACAAGACAGTCGGTGAGTTCGATTTCAAGCGCCATTATGGAGCCGAAATCAAGGAACTTCGCCGTAGCGGACGTACCTATACCAACCTAAGCGAAGTCAGCTTCCGAGAAGGAGATACACTGGTGGTACTGACCGACGACAGCTTTATCCAGACATGGGGAGAATCATCCGTCTTCCTGATGCTGGCCAACGGAAAGGAATACGAACCCGCCGGAAAAAAGAAGCGCTGGTTTACCCTTTTCCTGCTCTTGTTCATGATTGTGGGAGCCACGGTAGGTGAACTGCCGGGCATCGAGAAATACCTTCCTGAAGGCATCAAGCTGGATATGTTCTTCTTCGTATCCATCACGACGGTCATCATGGCCTGGAGCAAGATATTCCCTCCGCAGAAGTATACCAAATATATTTCATGGGATATTCTGATTACGATTGCCTGTGCTTTTGCCATCAGCAAGGCCATGGAAAACTCGGGAGTCGCGGATTTACTGGCCGGATACATCATCAGCCTGAGTCACGACTATGGCCCCTATGTATTGCTGGCCGTATTGTTTATCATTACGAATATCTTTACGGAGCTGATAACCAACAATGCAGCGGCGGCACTGGCTTTCCCTATAGCCTTGTCCCTGTCCACCCAGTTAGGTGTCAACCCGATGCCTTTCTTCGTGGTCATTTGCATGGCAGCCTCAGCCAGTTTCTCCACCCCTATCGGCTATCAGACCAACCTGATTGTACAAGGTATCGGAAACTACAAGTTCACCGACTTCGTCCGTATCGGATTGCCGCTGAACATCATCACGTTCCTGATTTCCGTTTTCCTCATCCCGCTGATATGGCCGTTTTAAAACAGATTTAAATACGCTTTAAAATATGAACAACCAAGAAACAAATCATATCTATCCGATATTCGACCGCATGTTAGGGCGTGCCGACAAAGAAGAATTGCTGAAACAACACGGACTCATGATCTGGTTTACCGGACTGAGCGGTTCTGGTAAAAGTACCATCGCCATTGCCCTGGAACGTGAGCTACAGCAGCGCGGCCTGCTGTGCCGTATTCTGGATGGCGACAACATCCGCAGCGGCATCAACAATAACTTAGGATTCTCAGCAGAAGACCGAGTGGAAAACATTCGCCGCATTGCAGAAGTCGGCAAGCTGTTCGTCGATACCGGTATCATCACTCTGGCTGCTTTCATCAGTCCCAACAATGAAATACGTGAAATGGCTGCCGGAATTATCGGAAAAGAAGATTTCTTAGAAATCTACGTCAGCACGCCGTTAGAAGAGTGCGAGCGCCGCGACGTAAAAGGCCTTTATGCCAAGGCACGCCGTGGAGAAATCAAAAACTTCACCGGTATCTCTGCTCCGTTCGAAGCTCCGGCTCATCCGGCTCTTTCGCTTGACACATCAAAATTATCCCTTAAAGAATCTGTCGACCAGCTGCTCGACCTGATTCTTCCGAAAGTAATCAAAAAATAAACATATATAACCATGCAAGAAGAATACAATTTAAGCCACCTGAAAGAACTCGAAGCCGAGTCTATTCACATTATTCGTGAGGTGGCTGCCGAATTTGAAAATCCGGTGATGCTCTACAGTATCGGAAAAGACTCATCCGTCATGGTCCGTCTGGCTGAAAAAGCCTTCGCTCCGGGAAAAGTACCTTTCCCACTGATGCACATCGACTCCAAATGGAAATTCAAGGAAATGATTCAGTTCCGCGATGAATATGCCAAGAAATACGGCTGGAACCTGATTGTAGAAAGCAACATGGAAGCTTTCAAGGCAGGCGTAGGCCCCTTCACTCACGGAAGTAAGGTACATACCGACCTGATGAAGACACAGGCCCTGCTCCATGCCCTCGACAAATATAAATTTGACGCTGCCTTCGGTGGCGCACGCCGCGACGAAGAGAAATCACGTGCCAAAGAACGTATCTTCTCTTTCCGTAACGAATTCCACCAGTGGGACCCCAAAAACCAGCGTCCTGAACTCTGGGACATCTACAATGCCCGCATTCGCAAAGGAGAAAGCATCCGTGTGTTCCCGCTAAGCAACTGGACAGAACTGGACATCTGGCAGTATATCCGTCTTGAAAATATTCCAATCGTACCGCTGTATTTCGCTAAAGAACGCCCGGTAGTCAACATGGACGGACAGCTGATTATGCCCGACGACGACCGTCTGCCGGAAAAATACCGCGACAAGATTGAAATGAAGAAAATCCGTTTCCGTACCTTGGGATGCTGGCCGCTGACAGGAGCTATTGAAAGCGAAGCCGATACCATCGAAAAGATTGTAGAGGAAATGATGACCACCACCAAGAGTGAACGTACTACCCGTGTCATCGACTTCGACCAGGAAGCCAGTATGGAACAAAAGAAACGTGAAGGATATTTTTAATTACGCAACAACATGGAAGAATTAGATAAAAGTAAATCAGGCAACCCGATGGAAGGAGAAGCCAGAGGCAAGATGTCCATCGAAGAATTCCTGGCAAAAGATGAACAAAAAGACCTGCTCCGTTTCCTGACCGCAGGTTCAGTAGACGACGGTAAATCTACACTAATCGGTCGCCTGCTGTTCGATAGTAAGAAATTGTATGAAGACCAGCTCGACGCTTTGGAACGCGACAGCAAACGTATGGGAAATGCCGGTGAACACATCGACTATGCCCTGCTGCTCGACGGGCTGAAAGCTGAACGTGAACAAGGTATCACTATCGATGTGGCTTACCGTTATTTCTCTACCAACAACCGTAAGTTCATCATTGCCGACACTCCGGGACACGAACAATACACCCGTAACATGATTACCGGTGGTTCTACCGCCAACTTGGCAGTCATCCTGGTCGATGCCCGCACCGGTGTCATCACACAGACCCGCCGCCACACTTACCTGGTATCTCTGTTAGGTATCAAGCACGTGGTATTGGCTGTCAACAAAATGGACTTGGTTGACTACTCAAAAGAAATATTCGACAAGATTGTAGCCGAATATACCGCTTTCATCTCCCCGTTAGGAGTTCCCGACGTACAGTGCATTCCGCTTTCAGCCCTTGAAGGTGACAATGTAGTAGAAAAATCAGACCGTACTCCATGGTACGAAGGCCCAGCCTTGCTGGAATTCCTTGAAACCGTACACATCGGTAACGACCATAACCTGAACGACTTCCGCTATCCGGTACAGTATGTACTCCGCCCAAACCTCGACTTCCGTGGTTTCTGTGGGAAGGTAGCTTCCGGCGTCATCCGCAAAGGCGATGAAGTGGTAGCTCTTCCTTCCGGCAAGCGTTCTCATGTAAAAAGCATCGTGACCTACGACGGCGAACTCGACTATGCCTTCCCGCCTATGTCTGTAACCCTGACACTGGAAGACGAAATCGACGTATCCCGTGGCGAAATGCTGGTACACCCGGACAACATGCCGCTGATTGGACGTAACTTCGAAGCCATGCTCGTATGGATGGACGAAGAAAAGATGGACATGGAAAAATCTTTCTTCCTGAAACAAACCACCAATACCAGCCGTACCCGTATCGACAGCATCAAGTACAAGGTAGATATCAACACCATGGAACACCTGTCAGTAGAAAACGGACGTCTGACCAAGGAAGATGTTCCTATGCAGCTCAACCAGATAGCCCATGTGGTACTGACTTCTTCCAAGGAGCTGTTCTTTGATCCTTATACCAAGAACAAAGCTACCGGTGCCTTCATCCTGATTGATCCGATTACCAACAACACCAGTGCAGTAGGTATGATTATCAATCAGGTGGCCGACAAAGACATGCACAACCAGATGGAACTGCCTGTCCTCAATCTGCCGAAACTGGGAATCGCTCCAGAGCACTACGATGCCATTAAACGTGCCGTAAAAGAACTGGAACGTCAAGGTATCGCAATTGAATTAAAAGTTTAATTGACAAGTTGAGTTATTCAACCGTCAATTGCCAATTATTAATTATCAATTAAAAGAAATGGGATTACTTGAATTCAACAAACTCCCCATCAATACTTTAGTGGGAGCCGACTGGAAGACCTTCAACCAGATAACCGCTGGTCGTACCATTGATTCTGCGTATAAAGGAAAATACCGCCTGACCAAGGCTGTATGCCGCTTGTTATCTACACTGGCTCCTCTGCAGGACAAACGTTACGAAAAGCTGTTGGTCAACAAGCCACTGGAACACGATCCTGTATTTATCCTCGGGCACTGGCGCAGTGGAACCACGTTCATGCACAACGTATTCTCTTGCGACAAGCACTTCGGCTATAATACTACCTATCAAACAGTATTCCCACACCTGATGATGTGGGGACAGCCTTTTTTCAAGAAGAACATGAGCTGGCTGATGCCGGACAAACGCCCGACCGATAACATGGAACTGGCCGTAGATCTTCCGCAAGAAGAAGAATTTGCCTTGGCTAACATGATGCCCTACACGTACTATAACTTCTGGTTCCTGCCTAAACACATGCAGGAATATGCCGACAAGTACCTGTTGTTCGATGACATCAGCGAGGCCGAATTGAAAGTGTTTGAAGAAACCTTTACCAAACTCATCAAGATTTCTTTGTGGAACACCCACGGTACACAGTTCCTCAGCAAAAATCCGCCGCATACCGGACGCGTAAAAGAGCTGGTAAAAATGTTTCCTAACGCTAAATTCATCTACCTGATGCGTAACCCGTACACCGTATTTGAATCTACACGCAGCTTCTTCACCAACACCATCCAGCCACTGAAATTGCAGGACATCAGCAACGAAGAACTGCAAGAGAACATCCTTTCGGTTTATGCCAAATTGTACCACAAGTACGAAGCCGATAAGAAGTTCATTCCGGAAGGCAATCTGGTAGAAGTCCGCTTCGAAGACTACGAAACCAATGCTTTTGACATGACGCAGGAAATCTACCAAAAACTCCAGATTCCAGGCTTTGAGGATGCTCGTGCCGACATTGAAGCTTACGTCAACAAAAAGAAAGGTTACAAGAAAAACAAATACCAATACAAACCTGAGACGGTAGAACTGGTGGAAAAGAACTGGTCATTCGCTTTGGAACAGTGGGGGTATAAATTGTAAGACTAAACTCAATAGAACAAAAAATGCGGGACATACGTTCCGCATTTTTTGTTACACATTCTCAATCTGTTTACTTACATACGATTCGGAATCCTACAGCTGTTTTCAGATGAGCAGAATCAGGATAAACAATACTCAATCCATCAGCCTCTTGCTTCCATTCTATCTTATTCTTCTCTCCCAACAATTCCACAGAAGTCACCTGCTTTTGTCCTGTACCCGCATCACTTCCTAAAGAAAGGATTTTCAGTTTATCACCAGCCTTTGGCACAGTCATACACCAAGCATAGATTGCTCCATCTTTGCCTACTGTAAAACGAAAGTCGGTGGTATAGAAGCTTTCCCCATCGATCCAGCGTCTTATTATAAAAATCCGCTATTACCCGTTGCATGGCATCACATTTGTATCCAGTACCTGTTCCTGAGCCACTGAAAGGTTGCTGGTCCGTACCGTCTGTATAAATGAAATCCGGATTGTATTTATCTACGGCATCCATCATTCTCAACGCCCACCATTTGGCATACCATTCGGCATACTCCAGATGGCCGCTAAAGATACCAGCCTGAGGAGGAGACCATCTTGAGTTAGCCGCCTCAGCCACCGTTTCATACTCCCTCAAATTAATCCCATAGAGATATTTAGGGTCTAATCCTTCCCACCATTTACCTTTGCCGTCGGCCAGTGTCAGGTTTCCGTCGTATGGCACTCCTTTCTTATCACCTTTTGTATCACTTTGAAAAGCTGTCTGCCACCACCAGGAATACTCATGATGGAAGGTAAGACCAAAACGGATTCCAGCCTTTCTTGCAGCCTTCTCCCATTCGCCAATCAAATCACACTTCGATCCCAGACGCGTGGAGTTCCAAGGCTGATATTTAGAATTCCACATATCAAACTGGTCATGATGCACACTGCGGGTTAAACTTCTTCGGATTCCAGTCGCGCAATGCCTCCTTGTATCCCACTTCCGAGGGATTCTCATAATTTTTCAGATGATTTTCATACGCCGGTATCCCCTCCACGTACATTTTTCGGGCATACCAGTCGCCACTTTCTCCTCCGACTGCGGTCCAAAATGTATCCAGATTCCGAATTTGGAATCCCGCAACCATTCCGGTGTAACCCGGATAATTTGTCTCAATCGACCTCCACGTAGGTTCATACGGTCCGGAAGTTATCGGCAAATCTAATTTTACCTCTTCAAAAGTCTGAATATTCCCCATCGGAACAGAATTTTCCGCCAGCGGTTTATGCACTGACGGTATCGGTCCTAACTGATAATTCACTCCATTAGTCTGCTGCTGGGAAAAAGCCGTCGCACAAGCCCCCAACCACAAACAACCTAACATTATAAATTGGTTCATATCTATTCCTATTTTTATAAAATCACATAATTCCTTTTACAAATATAGATGGGAAATTAAGCGAAAAATAGGATAAAAATGTAGGATTATAGGAAGAAATCGATGATTTAATATAAGTAAGGTATATTCAGAATCGAAATTCTTAGAAACAAACATAACCACTCCATAAACCCGACAATCTCATAATCAAGGCATACGATTAAAATCCTCCGCGTTTATAACCCATGAGCCATCTTGTGGAAAACCGGGAAACTTTCCAGCAGAACCATCCCATCCCTCGACCATCATGGCTATAGCTGTCAGCAAAGCCCCATTGGAAGGCAGATACGGGAAAGGACCTCCAGTAGCCAGTCCATGCTCATCAAACTGAAAATTAGGAGATGGGTGCAACAAATACTCTAACGCTAACTGAGGTTTTCCGCATCGAGCTGCTGCCATAGCCAACATTGGAAAATCCCATCCCCATACATGATTAAAATTCCATGAGGAAGAAACCTTCTCCAGCGTATTCAGGAAAATCTGTTTATCTGAACCGCACCCAAAAAGTTAAGCACAAAACTTTTTGAGTGCAGTTCACTTTTAGAGGTCATCACTTCAAATCAAAATGGACTTTTCTTTTATCATCTACTGTTCATTCAACAAACTGATAACTCTTTTAATATCCGAAGATGCTGTTCCTTCTTTTGCCAAATCTTGTATATTAAAAGCATTTATACATTGTTCAACTTTACGTATAAGATGTTTATTCCTTTTAAAGTCTTCTCTTAATTTTTGAAGTTTTTCATATTGTTGGATTCCTTCAATCATTTTCTCAAATCTAACAGAAGAACGAAAACCTGGATAAACTAAATATGTATCTCCAGCAGGCCATTGCCGAAATCGTGAATCTCGTAAAGGATCTTCTCCCCAACTATTATATGCCCATCTTAAGTACCCACAAAGTCCCAGCTTTATCGAATATAATGGAATCCATGCGGCTTCTGCAGGATCCGAAAATGTAAATGTGTTAGGCTTACAATCAGCACAATATGTATAATATGTGGTAACAAGATGTTGTTTCTTCCTTTTTTCTATTACATTTTTAGGTAGCACTTGATCAGTTGAAATACAATAATCATACAATTCCGGTTCTATTTCTTCATAATATAATCCAGCAAGAGCAACTTTAAACTCTTTATCTGCTTTACGTATCAAATCAAGAACTGTTTTCATTATAGGCAAAGGCCTCTCATCCATAGCAATACAAGTCTTTGAGAACCAACCTTTTTCTTTTAAGTGACTAGAGAACTGAGTCAGAAAGGCAATCCACATATCATTATACTCTTTATCACCAGGTTTAGTTTTAATATATTCCATAGAATTAGTTCGTTCATCAAAATATTTAAAAGAATAATTCCAAGGAACCATAGAATAGCAATTTATCTGTTTATCAATTCCTAAAGACATCATAAAATTCACCCACTTATCAAAGATATCAAAGCCAAATGTCCACTCTCCATCCAAAGTTCTTTTCCATGTAACCATAGACTCAAAATAATCATAGGTCTGTCCATTCCATGGTTTATGCATAATACTTGCTGTTATAACTTTCTGCCCAGCTTCTGCCAAAGCTTTCATAATAGGGCGCATAACTTCAAAGTGTTTCTCAGTCCAAACACTAACATTATAATATCGAGCTACGGCATACGGATTTTGCCACAAATCCAAATGAAATTTCCATTGAGAAACAACAGGAAGTTCACGGTCTACAATCTGAGTTTGAAGTTTCAGTCTTTTATATTCTTTTCCATCAAGGTTGACTATAATTTCACCATAATATTTACCAGCCGTAATATCACGAGGTACATTTATACTAACCCATACTGGAGTAACATGCATCTTGCGCAACAAAAAATCTTTTTTTATATCTATTACATCTGCCACTAAAGAAGAATCCCATTCTGTTTTATCATATCGAAAGCCACAGCTCGTTTTTCCTTCCCTCACAAACTCATCAGTCATCACATATCTTACAAAGCCAACAGAAAGATTCTCTTTAGAAATAATACCTCCATTTTTTTGATGCAAATCTGTTATCTCAACTGATACATTACAATCCCGTAATTTACTCCATATTAAAAATAATGCATTCAATTTCTCTCCTTTCCATCCCTTTAGTTTATGCTTCAAACAAATAGGCACATCTGGAACGTTTTGAGAAGAATAGTGTTTATTTGCATCCCCCCATGAAATACACAAATCGTCCTTTTGTTTCCTCCAAACTTCTAAATCAACATATTTACTATCTGATAATTCGTTATAATCATCCTGTCCAAACAATAAAAATGAATTTAAAACGACACAGCACAAAAATATAAATCTCATATTATTCATAATATATAAATATAAATCAGAGATGGCAGTAAGAAACCACCATCTCATTAAAACCCCACTTAAATCTCATTCTGTACAAGATTACCTTGAGCGTTAATCTGATTCAATGGAATAAGTTCAATAATATTCTTATCTGACCACTTTATTTCCTTGTAAGAATCTTTATTCACTAAATGACTTCCTGGATAATTCCGATTAAGATTTCTCTTATTTCTAAACAAATCCAAAGCTCGATGCCCTTCATATGCTAATTCTATACGTCTTTCCTCCAACAATATATCTAACAAATCAGTATATCCTCTACCACTAATAACATCATTATTATAATCAGGACAATCTCTATTAGCCCTTATAGAATTTAAAATAGTAATAGCCTCAGAGTTTCTATCCAATTTACAAAGAGCCTCAGCCTTATTTAATAAGACTTCTGAATAACGAATAATACACGGAGACCATGCATGATTCTTTTCTTCTTGTAATGAGCATTTTGTAATAAAATATAATGGATAATTACCTCTTTTTTTCATTTTTTTATCAACATATACAACATAAGTTTGACCAGCATCTTGGAATGAATATTGTACTACACCTGTAGGAGTTATAGTTTTATCCAATACGACCTCACTATTATCTTTTGTCATTACATAAGTCGAGCCATCTAACCTACAAGCTCCATATTGATAAGAAGGGATTAAAGTACCATCTTCAGCCATAATCATTGAGACCCACACACCTTCCATTTGATCACCATCTTCATACTGAGGAACGATAAACGCCTTTCTTGCATCATTGGGAAAATAAGAAACAGCATCTATATAGGTCCTTGATGCATACATTTCTCCCCATCCTAAGCCATCAATTGTACAATAAAATCCTCCTACTACGTCATTAAGAGAACCTTCTTCTATTCCTGATAAATATTTAATGGAGAAAATAGCCTCTGGATTTGCTTCCGGTAATAATGTATTCATTTTTCGATATTCATTGGCACTCAACAAATGAAAACGCTCACTATCTATTACTTTATCTGCATATTCTATACATTTCTCATTTTGCTCCATATATAAATATATACGAGACAATAAAGCATAGGCAGCCTCACGATTAGCATAAAATACCGGCTTTTGTATAGTCATCAACTTAGCAGCCTTAATTAAGTCTTTTTCAATTTGTTCAAAAACTTGCTTTACAGTTGCACGAGGAGGTTGATTATTTATATCTGTATCCAATTTTAAAGGAACGCTCAGATTTGTTTCAAGAGCTTGGTTATAAGGCTTTCCAAAAACATTTGTAAGATACAAATACATTAATGCTCTCAAATAATAAGCTTCACCAAGGAAATTATCAGTCTCAGCACTTTGCCCTTCCTTTATATTCTCAATAGCCGAATTAGTTCCATAAATAACTTGATAAGATTTTATCCAAAAGTTATTAATACGAGCCCCATTATCTATATGATGATAGTTATAAATATAAAACAAATCATCTCCCGTTGTTCCACTTAAAGACACATTATCACCATTGTATTCCATCAAGCGATGGGCCTCATTTATCCAAGAATCTGACAATTTACTTTTTAAATTCCCATAAATACCTATTAATGCATTATTCGCATAATCAGGATCATTAATTGCCTGACTACTATCAACTGCATCATAAGGTAAGCGTTCCACATCACAAGAAGCAATTGAACACAATATTGCTATAGCATATAATATTCTTTTCATATCATTTAAAAATTAATATTCAACCCAAATACAATTTTTCTAATATTAGGATAACTATATGTATCCTCTCCACTCTCGCCTACTTCAGGATCGCGACCTGGATATTTTGTAAATGTCAATAAATTATCTCCACTAACATAAATTGAAGTAGATTTTAAACCAATCTTAGATAAAAATTTATCTGGCAACCTGTATGATAATTGTATATTTCTCAATCGAATATAAGACCCATCTTCCAGATACCTAGAAGAGTTTCTTTGAGAATTCAAATTTCCACCATCAACTAAACGAGGATGGGTTGCAATATCTCCAGGTTTTTCCCATCTAACCCAATCATCCATAGGTACCATTTGATTATAAGTAGGGTAAGCTCCATTTGAATCAAAATTTTCCCGATAATGATAGACATCATTTCCAACAACAAAATTCCAATTCATAGAAAGCGTAAAATCCTTATATTGCATTGTTGAATTAATAGAGCCCGTAAAATCAGGAGTTGCTTTTCCTACAACTTGTAAGGTCGCTTCATTATAATTATTTGTCGTTGTTACTGTACCATCTTCATTTACTTTTTCCCACAAAGGGTCACCATTATCAGGATCAACTCCAGCCCACTTTCTTAAATAAAAAGTATTAATATCCTCACCCTCTCTACGAATCTGCCATGAAGATATAACATCCTTACCTTGATACAACTCTACAATTTTATTACGATTCAAACTATAATTAAATCCTAAGTTCCATTTAAATGGAGTATCTTTTAAAACCTGTGCATCCAAACTAAGTTCAAACCCTTTATTACGAACAGCACCAATATTATCCCAATAACCAGTAAAACCTGTCGTAGCTGGCAGAGTCACAAAATATACAAGCCCAGAAGTATTTTTAATATAATAATCTAAAGATACATTAACCCGATTTATAAATGTCAAATCTAAACCAATATTAGTTTCATAAGATTTTTCCCATGATAAACTAGAATTCCCTAATTGAGAAGGGAAAGCGCCATTAACCCCATTATATGTACCTTTTATATCGTATAAATTGAGATGAGGATAATAATCCTTTGGTAAATTTCCTACACCACCATAACTAATTCTCAATTTTGCCTCATTTAAAATTGATGCAAGAACCGAACGTTTATAAAAATCTTCCTGCGCAATATTCCATCCACCGCTTACAGAGAAGAAGGTACCATTCCTCTTATCCTTACCAAAACGAGAAGAGGCATCATTTCGAATAGAAGCTTGCAAAAAATATTTTGAATCATAGGCAAAATTTACATTACACAAGAAAGACGATAAAGCCCACTCCATCTTTTCTCCATTTATAGCATTTAAATTTGCAGCATTATCAAGGACAGAGGAGCCAGGGAAGAAACCTTGTTTTATAACATCAGTGGTTTCCAACGAATAATCATTAAACTCGTAGGCTGCTAATGCTATAACATTTAATTTACCAAAAGTTTTATTGTATCTCAGCATCTGATTAGAAAATCTCGATAAAGACTTAGTCCAAGTTTCTTCCATCTCACCTTTTACAGCTGAACCTGCAACAGAACGAGGATCTTCATAATTAAAATACTTCTTATTGCTAAAACGAACACTATTTGTTGAAGAGAATGTGAAATTATCATTAAATCTAATTTCAAAATCAAATCCACCTTCTGTTGTCAGAGTCTTAGTCTTGCTATAATTCCATTGAGAATCATAAAAACTATTAGTTAAATCACGGCCATACCAAGTATAACCAGATCTTAACTCACGTGGGTTTATCAATGTTCCATCCTCATAATACGGGTAATCCCATGGCATCTGCGCATACAACTCATGTAAATCAGGAGTATTATGATCTACATCATCGTCATAAGATGCTCGTATTCTAGGCTTAATTGTCAACCATTTTGCAGCCTTATAGGTAATATTTGTCAATGCCTTAAAACGCTGAATTTTTAATCCTTTTATCGTTGCATCTTCAGAATAATATCCACCAGAAATATATGCTTGAATTTTATCATTACCACCAGAAAATGAAATATTATAATCTTGAGTGAAGCTTGTCTGCGTAGCGGCATCCCACCAGTCAAAATCAACCTTTCTCGCTTGTTCCGGGACCTCAAGTCCCATCTTTTCCCACTCTGCAGCCAATTGTTCTGAATTCATCATCTTAAAGTTTCCTTCATTGATATTGCCAATGCCCCAATTAGCTGAAATATTTATATTCCTACTATTTTCTTTAGCTCTTTTGGTTGTAACCACAATAACACCACTGGTAGCTCTCGAACCGTACAAAGAAGTTGCTGCTGCATCCTTTAATACTGTTAAAGACTCTATATCTTGTGGATTAATGTCTGGATTTTCAACCTGAATAACTCCATCCACTACCCATAAAGGATCTACACTACTACCTAAAGAGCTTTTTCCTCGCACACGAATTGTAGCCTTTTCACCAGGTTTTCCTCCTGACTGATATACCTGAACACCTGCAATTTTCCCTTGAAGCATATTTTCGACATTCGGTGTTGAAACCCCTAATATCTGCTCGGATTTAATACTTTTTACAGCAGATGTAATATTAGATTTTTTTTGAGAACCATACCCCACAACAACGACTTCATCCATCACTTCTGTATCTTCCTTCAATGTAACGGCTAATGCTCCCTGCTTAATCTGAGAGGCAACAAATTCTTGACTTTTATAACCAATATAACTAATAGCTAGTATTCCATTGTCAGAAAGCTCCAGTGTATAATTTCCGTCAAAATCAGTTACAGTACCATTAGCAGTTCCTTTCTCAATAACTGTTGCTCCAATTATCGGTTCCCCATTAGAATCCTTAACCGTTCCTGTTACCTTTTTCTTCTTTTCAGAAGAAGTAACCTGCTGCTGGCTTCCTTTTTTGATTACAATATTTTTACCTTGAATTTCATACGATACATTCTGCCCCTTCAAAATCTGAGCAACCGCATCCTTCAGCTGACTGGCATTAATTGAAACCGTACGGTCTGTATCTACATCACCAGCTATATATACGAAAGAATAACCACTCTTAGTTTGAAGTTCTGTCATCGCCTTCTTCACCGATACATTGCTCATTTTCAACGATATACTCTGTGAGTATATGCTTAGATTAAGGCATAGCAAAGCCCCGGCCATTAACATGGCTTTTTTTCTGTAATTCATAAGCTTAAATTTTAAGATTAAAAATTTCTGATAAAAGGCGTTTTACAAGGAATGTTTTATTACTTTTGCCGCATCCCTTAGAAAACATCTTAAAAACTAACAAGTTAGAAAGAACTAAGGTCTTCGCCGGAGGAACTTCCCCTTCTTCCGGCTTTTTTATGTTCTTTCACCAAATGCTAAATTAAGTATCCACATTCTGCATAATTTTAAGGTCTTAGTGTATTTAACAAACGGTTAATATAAGGTTATTTCCCGGTCTTTCTGCTTATAGCGTACTTTTCCGGTTTTTTCTAATGCTTCCAAAATATCTTTAATACCTTGTTCACCCCGACCAAAACTTCCATAAAAACGGAATTCTCGAAGAGAATCTGTAGCAAAGGTTATATGTACATCATAACTGCGTTCCAGTATCTTTACAACTTCCGGCAACGGCAATTCATCAAAGAACAACTTGCCGGAAGTCCACTCCAACACATTCTTTACTTCTTTTGTTTCCTTTTTCATGTGACCTTCCGCCTTATCCAGCGTAACTTGCTCATTCGGAAGCAGAATCATCTCTGCTTCTGCCCGCAAGCGATTATCCAACACCACTTTTCCTTCCAGCAAAGACACTACTGCTTCTTCATCGTTCGGATAGTCGCGGAAATTAAACTTGGTACCCAATACTCTGACCGATAAAGAAGGAGTCTGTACATGAAAAGGAAGTTTCTCATTACGCTCTACCTCAAAATATCCTTCTCCACTTAATTCCACCTCACGGTTGTCCACTCCAAAATCCTGCGGATAGACCAGACGAGAACCAGCATTCAGGACTACCAGTGTACCATCGGGTAAACGAAGACGTGTCTGCGCACCGAGAGGAGCTTCTACCTCTACCTGGGTCAACGCATTTTGCAGGTTGCTTTCTCCCTGACGGTAAGAGAAGAAGGAAATAAGTCCTACCACCAACACAGCAGCTGCATATTTATAGATTGTTTTCCAATCTATAACTTTCTTAGATTGCTTCTGAGCTGTACTTGCAGCCACCCGTTTCCGGAAGGTTTCAAAAGCGCGGTCGGCATCGTAGCGCGTACGTTCTTCCTCCTGCACGGCAGAAAACCAGATTTCCTGCTGCTGCATGAAATAACGTCGGTTTGCTTCAGAACTGGCAATCCATGCATCCAGCTCCTCACGTGCTTCCTTGCTCAGACCTTTACTCAGAAAAGCGGCAATCAGTTCGTCGATATGTGAATTTCTTTCTTCCATTTTCAGGGTTTCTATAGGTGAGACGAAATTTTCGCCTGAGCGGGTAGGCGAAAAACGTAATTTTTTTATTTGAAAGTCGAAAAAAATAAAATCAGGATAATCAGATACTTCCCGAGTTCTGAATGAAGAGATGATAATGCGCTCTTTATGTGATACTTGACTGTATTCACAGAAATATTCAGCTCTGTAGCAATTTCTTCGTATTTTTTCCCTTCGAAACGACTTTTGATAAAAACTTTCCGGCAGACTTCCGGCAAATTCCGGATGGCATGATGAATTTCTTCCTCCAGTTCATGTTCCAGCAGACTTCCCAAAGGGTAATCGTCCGAGAGCAAATAACGCATCTCTCCTTCTTCCGGAATAGAAGAAAAAGCCACTTCCGTACGCTCTTTCTTGGAGGACAGATAATCCATGCAGTGATTCCGCACGGCACGTACTAAGTAACTGCGCAAGGAAACTTGAATGTCGAGTGCCTCATGTATCTCCCACAGATGAAAAATCACATCACCGACCAGTGTTTCGGCCAGAAAATCATCTCCCACATATTCACGCGCTATATGACACAACAAGGCATAATGATGACGGTAGAGGTATTTATAAGCCTCTTCATTTCCTCGCTTCAGTTGTTCTATGATAATCCGTTCCGTAATTTCCATCTGTTACTGCTGCGTAATTTCAAATCATTCAAACATTTTCCGATAATAAGTGGCTTTATCTGATATTTGTTTCCATTGTTCAATCCCATTGATAGAGGAAGAATGCACGCGTTCATAAAACGCAATTTCCTCCCGAAGCGGACGGAAATCATTTTGCATCAGTGACAGGTTCAGCGCTTTTTCGATTCGGGCAAAACCATACATCAGAGAATCCTGTGCTACCTGCTGAATTTTTATCGTATAGGCAGAATCAGCTCGCAGGAAATCTCTTCGGGCGGTAAGCGTATCTCCCTTGTAATCTTCGAGTACGGCTTTCAGGTGCAACAATTCGGACGACATGGAATCGCTCATACATCCATCCATTTCACGCAATAAGTCCAATACTTCCAACAGACGCCAGCTCTGCAACAAATAACGGTATTTCAACAAATAAGTCTGCTTGTCAGGACGTAAAGCCAATGCACTGTCCAGTTTCTGACGGATGAGTGAATCATGGATGCATACTTGCGGATGCGACTTGTCAATTGGCTGATTCCAAAATAAAGAATCACTTTGCATCAAGCTGTCAGCTTCGAGTACGAGTGTATGCACAGCCTGCTGAATATCAGATGCGCTATCCGATTTTTCATGCATACACGCAGAAACGATTCCAGCCAGACAACCAGCCATTAAAAAGAGTTTTGCATCCATAGTTCAAAGATTGGGTTTGCGCAAAGTTAATTTTTTTCATTTATACCAAACACAAAAATGCAAAAGAATCTAAACAAAAACAGAAATCTCCCTACGAAAAAAGTTATTCGCCAGTAACAAATTCTCTGTTTCACACTGTGGGATACAAAAACCACAGTGTGGGATATATATTTCACAGTGTGGGATACAAATCCCGCACTGTGAAACAGAGAATATAACAAGACAAAATGGAGTATTCACAGAAGCATCTGAAAACTATATCTGGTGAGATTCAGATTATTTCTTCAGACTTCTTTTTACTACTGCAGGTATGCCGGCTGCCAGAGAATCATCGGGAATATCTTTGGTTACGACACTACCTGCTGCAATGATACAGCGATTGCCAATGGTCACTCCCGGACATACTACCACATTTCCACCCAACCAGCAGTCCTCACCTATCGTAATGGGATAGGCGGTTTCTTTTTCTTCACGGCGCTCCACATAATCCATGGGATGCTGAGGTGTATAAAACTGACAATGGGGACCTATCAGAGTATGTTTCCCGATACGGATATAGCCTCCGTCGAGCATGATACAGTCATAGTTCATAAACACATTTTCCCCTAAAATGATACCTGTACCATGGTCACAATGGAAAGGCGGACAGATGGTAGTGCTTTGCGGAATACCGGGAATCAGTTCTTCTATCACCTGACGGTAGTCTTCATCGTAGATGGTCATGGAACGCAAACAGGCACAGACTTTCTTGGCGTGTACCAGACTGGCATGTATTTCAGGGTCGGAAAAATAATAGAGTTCCTGACTGCGCATTTTTTCGTATTCTGTTTTCATAGGCTTTAATTGCTAAAATTACCAGACTCAAAGGTAGAAGGATTTTTGTTTATCTGCAACGAGATTTGATACTCATTAATTTTACTACATATAGGTAAAAACAAGAAAAGCCCTGAAAATGCGAATACACACACTTCAAGGCTTATACTTATATGTTGAGAATCTTTTACAAGCTATAATATCTTTAGTAAAAACAAGAAACTCTTGCAAGTTATCACTTACAAGGGTTATTCTTTTCTTCGTACCCAAACACCACATGTCCATCCTATGTCTTTCTCTTTTCACAGGCAATCTGCCACCAAGCCGAGTTTCCAGCAGCTTGACATCGTACAGCTGTCTTCTCCTGCCCTGCTCTCTTACCTGCAGGAAAGGGGGATAAATACGGCACTGGCGAAAAGAGAATGCCGTGAGGCACACTTCACCAACAACGACAAACGGTACTTCGCCATTGCTTTTCCGAACATATCGGGCAGATATGAAATCCGCAACCGATATTTCAAGGGCTGCATCGCACCGAAAGAAATATCACATATCAGACAATCGGGAGAGCAGAGAAAAGCATGTTACGTTTTGAGGGATTCATAGATTGCCTTTCCTTTCTGACACTAAGGCTTGAAAACTGTCCGCAATCCCCCGATTTCAACAGACAGGACTACATGGTTGTGAACTCTGTTGGCAATGTTTCCAAGGCACTCTATGCTATGAGCGCATCCACTGCTTCCTTGACAATGACCGTGCAGGAATGGAAGCCCTGCAGCAAATCAAAAAGGAATATAACAATACCAGACATATACGTAACGTTTCACACATATACGGCGGATGCAAGGATTTGAACGAATACCTGCAAAAACAGGCAGCGGCAAAGAAACAGGCTCAATCCATCAAAGTGAAGACACCGCCCAATAAACCGGGAGGCTTTCGGTTATAGCCCACTATAACTACACGCTTCGCTTACGTAGTTGTGGGCTCTCCCGAGGGGATTAGGGCTTTACCCTAATGACCCACTTAAGGCGTTTCTCCCCTGAGAACCCAGAGCAAAGAGTGACCCTCTCTTTGAAATCTCCGCTTATGGGTGCACCCCTAAGCCCCCCATACGTTTACGAACTGCGGAAAAGCAAACAATAAAGTACAAACCAAAAAACAAGTATTTATGGCAACAAAATCAAGCATACATATCAAGCCCTGCAACATCGCATCGAGCGAGGCTCACAACAGGAGGACTGCCGAGTATATGCGTAATATCGGAGAGTCCAGAATCTATGTCGTTCCTGAACTCTCCACCGATAACGAACAGTGGATAAATCCCGACTTCGGCAGTCCGGATTTGCGGACGCATTATGACAATATCGACAGATGGTAAAGGAAAAGACCGGACGTGCCATGCAGGAAAAGGAACGGGAACGCAAAGGCAAGAACGGCAAGACAGTCAAGATTGCGGGATGCTCCCCCATACGTGAAGGAGTGCTGCTTGTCAGGTCGAACACCACACTGGCAGACGTGCGTAAATTCGGTGAGGAGTGTCAAAGACGGTGGGGAATCACACCGCTGCAAATCTTCCTGCACAAGGACGAAGGGCATTGGCTGAACGGTCAGCCGGAAGCGGAAGACAAGGAAAGTTTCAAGGTCGGGGACAGATGGTTCAAGCCGAACTATCATGCTCATATCGTTTTCGACTGGATGAACCACGAAACCGGAAAGAGCCGAAAGCTCAATGACGATGACATGATGCAGATGCAGACCTTGGCATCCGACATTCTGCTGATGGAACGTGGACAGTCAAAGGCTGTCACGGGTAAGGAGCATCTGGAACGGAACGATTTTATCATAGAGAAACAGAAAGCCGAGCTGCAACGCATGGATGCTGCCAAACGGCACAAAGAAGAACAGATAAATCTTGCCGAGCAGGAACTGAAACAGGTAAAATCAGAAATACGCACTGACAAATTAAAGAAGACAGCCACCACAGCAGCGACAGCCATAACAAGCGGAGTTGCTTCTCTTTTCGGAAGCGGAAAACTGAAAGAACTGGAACGTGCCAACGAAAAACTGCAAGACGAGGTTTCAAAACGGGACACCAGTATTGAAAAATTGCAGAGCCAGATACAGCAGATGCAGAAACAGCATGATACGCAGATACACAATCTCAGAGAAATGCACAGACAGGAACTTGACATGAAGGAAAAAGAACTGTCACGGCTCGCCAGAATCATAGACAAGGCTTTCAGGTGGTTTCCGATGTTCAAGGAAATGCTGCGCATGGAAAAGTTCTGTGCCATGCTGGGATTCTCTAAAGAAATGACAGAAAGTCTTTTGGTCAAGAAAGAAGCCTTGAAATGCAGCGGTAAAATCTATTCAGAACAGCACAGACGGAACTTTGATATAAAGGATGATATTTTAAGGGTGGAAAATGACCCTGACGATGAAAGCAGGCTGAGCCTGACAATAAACAGGAAGCCGATTGCCGACTGGTTCAGGGAGCAATGGCACAGGCTTAGATACGGAACAAGACTGTCGCAACAGGAAGAAAAGAAAAGTAGAGGAATTAAGATGTAACTTGATAGTTTGCGACTCTAGATTCCCGATTATCAATTAAATTGTGTATCTTTGCCAATGGATTGAGGAAACTCTTTCCAAGACATGTTAGAATTAGAAGAAGCGTTATGCTGGTCGTGGTATCGGAAACCTGGGAAATTTCTTAAGACATACAAACGATGATGGCATAGTGGTTCTCACGCTATAGCGTGGGCTGCTATTGTTATATCTGTTTGTATGGGTTTTCCTAGGACCTCCGACACAGGTGAACGATTTGTGGTTCACGCTTCGTGCGTTAGGAATGACAATTAACCAATAAACATAGTTCATATGAACATTAAGCAATGCATCTATTTATTTGCCACAATCGCATTTTCACTCTCATCTTGTAGCGATGACAGCGGCATGGAAAATGATTTTGAGCCTAAGACTCATCTCTAGAAAAAAGGCAAAAATGAATATTATCTTCTTAAAAGTGAATATTGCCCTATTTGGATATCCCTCTATCTTTGCAGTTGATTATGAAAGTATTGATATGAAACAACTAATATTCATTTTTACCGTTGCATGGGGTGCTGTAGTAGGCAGCCGTGCGCAAGAGGTGCTTACTTTGGATGATTGTCTTCGTTGGGGTATTGAAAATAACCTTTCTCTCCGGGGACAGCGCAATGAGATTCAAAAAAGCAAATATGCTATTTCTGAAAACCGTGCCAAGTTATTACCGCAAATTAATGGAGTGGCTAATTTTAACGACAACTTCGATCCTCCAGTGTCCGTAACAGATGGTTCTGCTTATGACAAACCTTATAATGTAACCCAGACGCTGCAGTATAATGCCGCAGCCGGATTGCAGCTTCAAATGCCACTCTATAATCAGACGGTTTATACCGCTCTTTCCATTTCGAAGGTATTGGATGAAATCAGCCGTCTGTCTTATGAAAAAGCGCGCGAGGACTTGATGATGCAGATTGCTAAGATGTACTATCTGGGACAGGCCACGGCCGAGCAGATAACGCTGGTTAAAGCCAATATTGCGCGTCTGGAGGAATTGCGTGACATTACGGTGGCTTTCTATGACAATGGCATGGCTATGGAGGTGGATGTGAAGCGTGTCAATATAAACCTGGAAAACTTGCAGGTACAGTATGACAATGCACAGGCCATGCTGGCTCAACAGCTGAATATGCTGAAATATGTGATGGATTATCCGGCAGAGAAAGATATAACGCTGGAACCGGTGAATGCTGAAACTATTGCTCCGATTGAATTGACCGGCTTGTCAGAAAATCTGTATGAGCTTCAGTTGCTTCAGTCGAAGAGCGACTTGGCAGAACGGCAGAAAAAGATGATTTCCCATGGATACATTCCTTCACTTACATTGACGGGCAACTGGATGTATACGGCTTATACGGATAAGCTTCATCATTGGTTTCATTCCGGACCCTCCAATCATTGGTATCGTTCTTATGGTTTAGGCTTGGCACTGCGTGTCCCTATTTTTGATGGATTGGATAAGAGGTATAAAATTCGCAAGGCGAAAATTGATCTGGAGAATATTCGTTTGGCGCAAGAGAATACGCGGAAGAATCTGGAGACACAATATGTCAACGCTACGAACGATTTGATGAATAACCAACGCAATTTCAAGAAACAAAAGGATAATTATCTTTTGGCAGAGGATGTCTATGAGGTAACATCTGACCGCTATCGGGAGGGTATTGCCTCCATGACAGAGGTTTTACAGGATGAAATGCGTATGAGTGAAGCGCAGAACAACTATATCAGTGCGCATTATAACTATCGTGTAACTCACCTTTCTTTGCTGAAGTTGACTGGACGTGTAGAAAGTCTGCTGAAGTAAGTTCTCAATTATTTTATTCATAGTCAATGATCAGCTATCAATTTTAAACATATGGAAACAACAGATAAAAACAGTGCTGCAATGAGCACACATCACGAACAGGCTAAGAAATTGAGAAAATTGCGCACCCGCCAGCGTGTGGTAAGCCTGATTGGTATAGCTATTTTAGTTTGGGGGATTATTCAGGTTACTTTCTTGTTTCTGGATTATAAAAATACAGAATCCAGTAATGATGCTCAAATAGAGCAATATATCTCGCCGGTTAATCTGCGTGCTTCAGGTTATATCAAGAAAATCTATTTCACCGAACATCAGGAAGTGCACAAAGGTGATACGCTGTTGGTGCTGGATGACCGTGAATACAAGATCCGTGTGATGGAAACTGAGGCTGCCTTGAAGGATGCATTGGCCGGAGCTACTGTAATTGGTGCCACACTTCAGACGACACAAACCACAGCTTCGGTGTATGATGCTTCTATTTCTGAAATTGAAATTCGTCTGGCAAAATTGGAAAAAGACCGTCAGCGTTATGAAAATCTGGTGAAACGTAATGCTGCTACGCCCATACAGCTGGAGCAGATTGAAACTGAATATTCTGCTCTACAACGCAAACTGGAAGCTACGAAACGTCAGCGCAGTGCAGCCTTGTCCGGTGTGAATGAAGTTTCGCATCGTCGTGAAAATGTGGAAGCCGGTATTCAGCGTGCCACAGCGGCGTTGGAGATGGCCAAATTGAATCTGTCTTATACTGTAGTCGTGGCTCCGTGTGACGGTAAGCTGGGACGTCGAGCTTTAGAGGAAGGTCAATACATTACTGCCGGGCAGACCATTACATATATCTTGCCGGATACTCAGAAGTGGGTGATTGCCAATTACAAAGAGACTCAAGTGGAAAATCTGGCTATCGGTCAGGAAGTAAGGATAAAGGTGGATGCAGTAAGTAATAAAGAGTTTACGGGTAAGATTACTGCTATTTCCGGTGCAACTGGAGCCAAGTATTCTTTAGTTCCTACTGATAATTCTGCCGGTAATTTTGTAAAAATTCAACAGCGTATTCCGGTTCGCATTGATTTTATCAATCTTTCTGAAGAAGACAATGATCGCCTGGCTGCAGGTATGATGGTGGTTGTGAAAACTAAACTCTGATGTTATGTCCTCTTATCCAAGAAATTATCCGTTCTACAATTGGGTGCCCAAGTGGTTGGGCATTCTGATATTGGTGTTGATGTTCATCCCCATTCTTACTGTGGGTGGTGTGTATTCTGTGAACAGTACTGAGATGATGAGCGGGCTGGGTATCATCTCAGAACATATCACTTTTACCAATTTTGCCACCTCCATCGGGATGGCTGCTTTTTGTCCGTTTTTATACCGGCTGGTGGTGATTCGAAGAGAAAAAATGATGTGTCTGGCCGGTTTTTCCATGATGTATGTGCTCAGCTATATTTGTGCCGAAACCGACAGTATCTTTTTGTTGGCTCTCTGTAGTGTGTTGATGGGTTTCCTTCGCATGGTACTGATGATGGTCAACCTGTTCACCTTAATCCTTTATGCAGGGCGCATTGAGGCCTATTTGAAAATTAAGCCGGGGCTGGAGCCGGCAGACGGTGAGGGCTGGGATAAGCTTGATATTGAACGAAGCATAGCGCAGCCTGGCATTTATCTGTTCTTTATGATATTAGGACAGCTGGGAACATCGCTGACTGCCTGGCTGGCTTATGAATATGAATGGCAGTATGTGTATTACTATATGATGGGGATGCTGTTGGTATGTATCCTGGTTATTTTCGTAACCATGCCATACCATCGCTTTCAAAACAAGCGTTTCCCCATTAATTTCCGTCAGTTTGGCAATGCTACCTTGTTCTGCATTCCGCTGGTGTGTTTTACATATGTCATGGTGTATGGAAAGGTGCTGGACTGGTGGGATGATCCTACTATCCGCATGGCTGCGATTACTGCAGTTCTTACGGGTGCTTTATTCTTTTATATGGAATCCACACACCGCAGTCCGTATTATCAGGTGGGCGTGCTGAAGTTGCGCACCATTCGTATGGGAGTATTGTTCTATTTTTTGCTAATGTTTCTCAATTCCAGCGCCATGTTTGTCAATGTGTTTGCCGGCATTGGCATGAAATTGGATAACTGGCAGAATGCTTCGCTGGGCAACTGGACCATGTTGGGCTATTTCATCGGGGGGATGATTACCATCTTTCTCAGCATGAAGAAGGTGCATTTCAAATATATCTTTGCAGGCGGATTTGTCATGTTGGGCTTGGCTGCTCTTTTTATGTATTTTGAGGTGCAGACGGATGGTCTGTATGAACGGATGAAATATCCGGTTATTATCCGTTCCACAGGCATGATGATGCTCTATTCGCTCATTCCCACTTATGCCACTCAGCGGATGCCTTATAAATTTCTGTCATCATGGATTTGTACCATGATTACCATCCGTATGGTCATTGCTCCCAGTTTGGGCGCGGCAGTATATACCAATGCCCTGCAGGAGCGTCAGCAGAACTATGTTACCCGTTATGCACAAGATATTGATTTGCTACATCCTGACGCTTCCGCTTCTTTTATGAGTACCGTACGTGGCATGAGTTATCAGGGAAAAAGTAAGGCTGAAGCAGTGAACATGGCAGCCATGTCCGTCAAGGGACGTGTTCAGATACAGGCCACTTTGGTTGCAGTCAAGGAAATGGCAGGCTGGACACTCTATGCCTGTCTGGCATGTGCAATATTTGTGCTGGTTGTGCCTTATTCTAAGAGAAAATTAGTATCTTAGTCGCTTGAAAGTGCCTAATGCACACGGACAAGCATGTATGAAGACAGTTCAAGAACGTATTACATTATTAGGAAAGGCTTTGTTTAGGCGAGATGACATATGCAGTTCGGAAGGAAGTATTTCCTCCTTCCCAATTCTCTTTCACACCCCATTTTTGGTCAGTGGGGTGGGAATAGTGATTTGTATGCAAGGTTTTTTTACTTTTGCCCTGAATCGTTGTGTGATGCGAGCATCTGCCGGAGAAACCTTGTTTATTCCTGATGGAGCGGAGTTTCGGGTTATGGAAGAGTCTTCTGATTTGGATGTGCATTTCCTGCTGTATCAGGTTGAACCTATCCGTGATATTTTAGGGAATCAGGTCGTATCTATGTACCTTTATTCTCAGTTAGTGCCCAAACCTTGTTATGTTTGGCAGACTGGCGAAGAGGATGAGTTACTCCGTTATATGATGCAGCTTGATGCTACCCTTCTTCAAAATGATACTTTCCGTCAGTATGAGCAGAAACTGTTGCTGCTGGCACTGACCCATCGGCTCTGTTCGCTCTATAATCGTAAGTTGATGAACAATCAGAATGCGATGGGACATCGTAATGAGGTGTTCTTAAAGCTTATTTCGCTGATTGAACAGTATTATATGCAGGAACGTGGAGTGGAGTTTTATGCCGATAAATTATGTCTCTCACCTAAATACCTTTCTGTCATATGCAAATCAATATGCGGATATACAGTAAAGGATTTGGTGTCTAAGTCCATTATACGGAAGAGTATTTCTCTTTTAAAAAATACACAGAAAAACATACAAGAAATTGCAGATATGTTCAATTTTCCTAATGCCTCTTTTTTTGGAACTTTCTTCAAAAAGCAAATGGGCATGTCTCCTGGACAATATCGCAAGAACATCGCTTTTTAATTCGCCTTCATTATGGCTAAGATCTGTATAAAAAAGCAACTACTAAGTGCGAAATGGATGATTTCGTACGACTTCACCGCAAGTTATATGAGACAGCCTCTTTCTATATTAACTAACAACACGATCACAACTAAAACATAAAACTAAAAATTTTCTTTTGAGAAGTCTTAAATCGTTCAATTTCCAAAGAGAGCGATTTCTTTAATTGAACAGCCATAAAGCCCAGAAAAGGCAGATTTGTTTCTTCTTCCTGTGATTGACGTAAGGCAGAAATATACTCTTCCCTATCTTCCTTAAATATCTTAGTCGGAAAAAGGTTGTAGCAGAACTGAATATAATTCATCAGTAGGCGGGCGGTTCTTCCGTTGCCATCGACCCACGGATGAATGGTCACTAAGTTAAGATGGGCATTGAAACTTAGTTCGTATTGTTCCCGAAATGTTCCCACTGCCTTCTGTTTTTCCTGTAATAAAGCGCAAAGTTCCTCTACTTTGGCAGGGACTTTCTGATAACTCATATAAGAACGTCCATCAATACCAGCCGTCACGCCACACAAGCGAAATTCACCTTTGGAAGAATCAAAAGAGCCACCCATAACGTTATAAATACTGCCTGTCGTACGCATCAATGTCGAATTCAACTTTTGCAAGAATGCTGAATTAATTGGTTTCTTACTTTTGGCTTCCTCTTTGGCAAGCTCATATGCCTTCTTTAAGTCCTCATTCATCAAATGATACACCAAAGGTTTCCCTTTAGCTGTCAATCCCTCATCGAAAAGCATTTGTGCCTCCGCTTCGGTGAGTGTAGAACCCTCAATTGCTGTAGAATGGGTAATAAGAGAATAGAGGTAGTACTTTTCATAGTCCACCACTTCACTAATACCAAGTTGCTGAAACTTTTGGTATAACCGTTCAATCTCTTGCCAAACACCTTGTTCCATTGACTTTTATTTAATTGGATTTATCTCTTTTCAAAGGTAGTGTTTTTGTATTGCGTAGCCAAAGAAAATAATGACTTACTACTATATTTTTGCGCCTGTGGGGAAAATGTGGGGAAAAATCAGGCAAAAAAAGGATAAGCGATTGACAATTAATCACTTAGCCTTTCATTCAGTACCCAGACCCGGGGTCGAACCGGGATGGATGTTACTCCACTGGTGTTTGAGACCAGCGCGTCTACCGATTCCGCCATCTGGGCATCATTTCTGATTGCGAGTGCAAAAGTACACATATTTTTCAATAGTGCAAGGAATACGGACAAAAAAGTTGAAAAAAAGTTTTCTAACACTATTTAGAATCCTTTTCGGGGGTTTCTTACAAAATAAACCCTATCTTAGCATCAAACTTTAATGCCAGCATTAACCATGGACAGTAAAAATTTTTATTGCATCATCATGGCCGGAGGAACCGGGCGTCGGTTCTGGCCATACAGCCGGAAAGCCTTACCCAAACAATTTCTAGACTTTTTTGGAACTGGCCAGACACTCTTGCAGCAAACTTACGAAAGATATAGGCAGATTCTTCCTGCTGAGAATATTTTCATTACGACTAACCAGCATTATAAGGAACTGGTACTAAACTCGCTTCCCGGTTTCAGCGAATCTAACCTGATTGTGGAAGAAGAACACCGGAATACGGCACCTGCCATTGCATACGCATCGTATGTCATTCAAAAAATCAATCCGGATGCCAGCATCGTGGTAGCTCCTTCTGATCACCTGATCCTAAAAATGGACGAGTTCAAACAGGATATTCTGAAATCGCTGGAATTTGCATCCCACTCGGACAAGCTCCTGACATTGGGTATTAAACCCAGCTATCCGGAAACGGGTTATGGCTATATTCAGGTTTCCGAAGAAAAAGAAGAAGATTTCTACAAAGTCAAGACATTCATCGAGAAGCCGTTACGGGAATTTGCCGAGGTATTTGTACAAAGCAATGAGTTCTACTGGAATTCCGGCATCTTTGTATGGCACGTCAAAACGATAATGAAGGCATTCCATGAAATGATGGCGGAAGTATGTCCGCAAGTGGAATGTGACATGCCGAAATTCAGTACCTGCCCCAACAGCTCCATTGATTATAGCATCATGGAAAAGGCAGACAATGTATATGTACTGCTTTGTGACTTCGGGTGGGCAGACATAGGTACATGGAACGCATTGTATGATGCTTCTCCCAAAGACGAAAATCAGAATGTGACGACGCACAGTAATGCGTTGCTATATAACTGTAAGGACAATATCATCATGACTCCCAAAGATAAATTAGTGGTTGTACAAGACTTGGAAGGGTATCTGGTGGCAGAACAGGGGAATGCCCTGCTCATCTGCAAAAAGGATGATCAGAATGCCATCCGGAAATTTGTCAACGATGCAGAAATGAAATTTGGTGAGTTGTATTCATGAGTTACGGTAAACCTTCTCACACATAAAAAGAATGGCTTGTCTTTCCACAAACAGAGAGACAGGCCATTCTTTTTATAGCGACCAGACTTAATACTCAAAGGTAATTCCCAACGTAGGGAGTAACGTGCCACTCTCCTGCCGGATGGATTTCATGACATATCGCTGCTCACTCAGCGGTGCGGAAGGATTTTCAATCTGTCCCGTACTCATCAGGGCATCGGGCTGACGCAGCTTACTGGCCGTAATGTTCTGGATGTCGAGATAAAAGCCTAACATACATTTTTTCAGATAGAAGGTTTTATCTACCCGCACATCCAGTTGTCCGAAGACCGGCAAACGCTCCTGATTATAGCGGCTATAATCATAGTAAGCACGTCTCTGCACATTCCAAGCTTCCACCAGCGAAGATTTTTCCACATCGTAAGGCGTATAAGGAGAACCACCTATGCAACTGACTTTAGCTCCTAAACTCCAATGTTTGGGGAAGTTATAGGTTCCACTCATATTCAGAATAAAACGATTATCCCAGGCGGAAGGTACATAGCTTCCTTGCTCGCCATCCTTGAATTCACTCTTGAAAATGGTCAGCGAGGAAGAGAGATTCAGCTTTTGTGCCAGCAGCCACTTGAACATCAGTTCCACCCCGTACGAGCGACCTTTTGCTTCGGAAGAGAGTGCTTCATTTCCGATGGTTCCATAATCATTTCCTTTGCAGGAGAGTGGTATCTGGTCGGACAAGGAGAAAAGCATGTGCCCGTATAATTTATAGAAGCCTTCCACTGACAGCTCCATATTTTCGTTGGGTGTCCATGACAATCCCAGACTTTCCTGTGACACGGAGATGTAATCCAAGTGACGGTTGACATACTCTCCTTCTTCCCCTTTGAAGCCTAAGGCGGTATAAGAAGGAAGCTGATAATACAGTCCCACATGACCACTCAAAGTAAGCCCCTCAATCAACCGGTAGGATACTGACAAACGGGGGGAAAGCTGACGCCACAATTCCTTCATTTTATCGCTATAGTTATTTCCGTCGGTACGTACGCCCATGGAAGCCGTGAAACTTTTATCAGGAGCGGCATAATCGACTGAGGCAAACATTCCCCAACGCCAGAGAGACAAATCGGTATGGTAATCATATTCCCGCAGGGCATTGGTAAAGACCTTACGGTATTCATTGCTTTTGTAACGGGAGTAATTCAGGTCGAACCCGGCTTTTACTTTCCACACGCTCCATGAAGAGGTGTTTTCCATACGCAATTTGGTTTCCTGCTCGATAGAGCCCAGCCGCAGCGTCAGATTTTCTTCGCTACTTTCGTCATTGTCACGATATTTTACATTACGGTTGTTCAGATAGCTTTGACTTAATACGATTGACTGCACATGCCGCTGGGAATAATGACGGTACACACCTCCTACGGTATAGGTTTCCTGATTGATTTCGGGAAGGTAACTGAGCATATATTCAGCATCTTCTCCTTCAATTCCCAAATTGAGTTTCATGCGGTCAATTCCTCCAAGACCAAGCAAAGTCAGTTCGTTGTGGCTGTCAAAACGGGTTTTAATTTTAAAGGAAGCATCGGTATAGGCCGGAAGGAAAGGCAGACCCAAGATTTTAAACAATGCCTGCAAATAAGACCGGCGTACCGACACCAAATAAGAAGTCTTGTTGCCAATATGTCCGTTGGAACTGAGTGAGACCTCTGAGGCACCTAAAGTTGCTTTCAGGGAATTGCGCTCCATGTCTCCATCACGCAGACTAAAGTCGAGCACACTACTCAACGCATTACCTTTGTCGGCTGGGAATGCCCCACTATAAAACTTCACACTACGAATCAAATCGGCATCAATCAGTCCGACAGGACCTCCGGAAGCTCCTTGTGTACTGAAGTGATTGATATTCGGAATCTCTACCCCATCCAGGTAGAAACGGTTTTCGGAAGGACCACCTCCCCGCACAATCAGGTCATTGCGATAGCCTATAGGAGAAAAGGCTACCCCCGGATAGTTTTGTACAACTTTTGAAATATCCCGGTTGGCACCCGGAGCTTTTTCAATCTCCTGCAAGCCAATCACCCGAAGGCTGACAGGGCTCTCTGGTACCTTCTGAAAAGGAGAAGCTGTCACAATCACCTCATTCAACGACGCATTTTCTTCCTCCAGTTCAATCTGTACATAAGGTGTCACGTGGTTCACCCGATATTCCGGAGTCAATTCTGTTTTATACCCAAGGAAAGAAGCTTGCAGACGGTAAATACCCGGTGGCACCTGAGTGATGAGAAAATTTCCGTTGGCATCGGTAGAAGCCCCGATACCCAGTCCCACTACGAGCACATTCACAAACTCCAACGGCTGACGGGTAGACTTGTCAATCACTACTCCTTTTATCTGATATTCAGCTGCAAAAACATTCCAGCACAGACAGCAAAGAAGAATGAAGAAAGAAATTCGTCTAATACGCATAGGCTACAATTCTAAAAGAAAACAGGCATGGTTTTCATGGAATCTGCCCAACTGAAAACCACGCCTGAAAATACGAAGAATCCTTTATATCAAAGGTATTTTTGAGAAGAAAATTATTTGCTTTCAGCTTTCCAAGCAGAATTTATTGCATTGGCGACTTCAGTAAATTCTTCCTGAGAAAGTTTAAGTTTCGGATTAGAGAACAACATGTCTGATTCTTTCTGGATAGGAATCAGGTGAATGTGTGCATGAGGAACTTCCAGACCAATCACAGCTTCACCTACTTTCTTGCAAGGGAAAGCTTTCTGGATAGCCAGCGCCACATGCTTGGCAAACACATGCATCTGAGCCAGCTCCTCATCGCTTAAATCGTAGATATAGTCTACTTCCCGCTTGGGAACTACCAGCGTATGTCCTTTCACCAAAGGATTGATGTCAAGAAACGCATAAAAATTGGCATCTTCGGCTACCTTGTAGCTCGGAATTTCGCCCGCAATGATTTTACTGAATATTGTTGCCATATTGTTTAGATATTAAATAAGGCAAGCCCGCCAAAGCGGACCTGCCTTATACATTAAAATGATATACCCATAATTTCCAAAGAGATCTTTCCCTGTGGAATAGTGATTTCTGCTACATCGCCTACCTTCTTTCCTAACAGGCCCTGCGCAATCGGTGTATTCACTGAAATCTTACCCTGCTTCAAGTTAGCTTCACTTTCTGATACGATAGTGTAAGCCATCTTCATACCTGTTTTCACATTTTTCAGTTCCACACGGCTCAGAATCTGAACAGTGTCGGTCTTCAGTTTAGATGTATCAATAATCTTGGCATCACCGATGGTTGCCTTCAACTGGTTGATTTTCATTTCCAGCAAGCCTTGTGCCTCTTTTGCGGCATCGTATTCTGCATTCTCTGACAAATCGCCTTTATCACGTGCTTCTGCAATAGCAGCCACAATCTTCGGACGTTCCACCGATTCCAAATGTTTCAATTCAGCTACCAGTTTCTGATAGCCTTCTTCTGACATGTAAGCCATAATTTTTCTCCTTAAATATTCGTTATTAAATTATTTATTTTCAACAAAAGTAAAGGGCTGTTCAAAATAAGAACCGTTTATCACAAAAGTAAAGTCATTCTGAACGAAGAGTGAACCCTCCACAGGATGGGAAACAAACGGGTTCTTCACTTTGTTCAGAATGACAATCTGACAAATCAATTTTTATTTTGATACAGCCTCTCTTTCTCAGAGTCTTATATCTTGCGACAAAGATAAATCTTTTTACAATACCAGTCAAGTTTATCCGTACATGCTTTTCAACATGTTACAACAAATTCTTGATGGCTTCTTCCATATTTGTCTTTTCCTCCACACGCAAGCTCAACTCATTATTACGGTTAACCAGGAATGCAGTAGGCAACTGGGTTACACCGTACAAGCTAAGATAGGTAGAATAAGGTCCTTGCGGGTCGCGGACACATATCCAAGGAAGATTATCTGCAGCTGTCTTCCAGAAATGTTCGTCTGCATCCAAAGAAATCTGATAAATCACCAGTCCCTGAGAAGCATATTTGTTATACAATTCACGCAAAGCTAAGTTACGCACACCCGAAGCGGCAGAAGAATAGGCTGTAAAATCAATCAAGACAACTTTACCTTTCAAGTCTGTCAGGCGATGTGTCTTACCGTTCAAGTCCTTCAGCTCAATATCAATGATAGAAGCTTCCTGAATCTTGTCAGCCGGAAGTGTCACATCTTTTACCTGGGGCGTACGGGTATTCTTCATACCTTTTATTACCATATTATAAAGGTTGCGTGAACGGTCGGCATGAGGATACAAGTTGTTCAAACTGGTAGCTACTGCCGCAAAGCATTTCACATCTTCCTTACTGGTCAACGGATCAAAAATCATATAGCCGTTCAACTGCTGGAACAAAGCAAAATAAGCGTATGCCTTGTTAGGAGCTGCAAAAATATAATTGCGTTTTACCTGATCTTTATATGCATTCACCAATGAAAACAGACTGTCTTGAGCTACTCCGGCAGGAAGTCCGGACTGTCCTAATTTATTCACCTGCTCCTGCAAATTTGCCTGAAGCAGTACCAGTTCCTTTATCTTCTGGTTATTTTCTGAACCCTCCACCTGATAAGCGGTAGCAAAACCGGAATTATCGGCTTTCACCGTCACTGTTTCAGTAGAGTCAACAGAGAAATTAATCACCTGATTATCCAGTCGAAGCCGATAAAAATCAGGAGAATCCGGACGAGCACCCGAAAAGTGAAACGTTCCACTCTCGTCCAATTTGACAGAATCGACTTTTACTATACCTTCCAGGCTGGTATGCTCCAGATACAGCATCTTGTCGGCTGCACCCGATACCGTTCCCTCTACCTTGAAAGCAGGCTCATTGTGACATGCCATCAGTCCGGCCGACAGCAATGCCGTTAACAGATAAGTATTTCTTCTCATACCTGATTTTCTTTAATCTCACATTCTTATGTAAATTCAAGGTGCAAAGATACGGCTTTTCATGACGTCACAAAGTTTTTAAAAGATAAATCCATCATCCAACCGACGAAAACCGTTGTTTTTACGACAAATTATTATATAAAAAGCACTTCATACTGAAACTTTTACATAAATACCCGCTTTTATCCATAATAAAACATTATCTTTGTACGCTTTTTTAGATGAAATAATATTAAATCAATTTTTATGATCAATCCTATTGTTAAGACGATCGAGCTGAATGATGGAAGAACCATCACACTCGAAACGGGAAAGCTGGCAAAACAGGCAGATGGTGCTGTTATGCTACGCATGGGTAACACCATGTTGCTGGCTACTGTTTGTGCAGCAAAAGATGCAGTTCCCGGTACAGATTTTATGCCTCTCCAGGTAGAGTACAGAGAAAAATACTCCGCATTCGGACGTTTCCCCGGTGGCTTTACCAAACGTGAAGGAAAGGCTTCAGATTACGAAATCCTCACTTGCCGTCTGGTAGACCGCGCATTGCGCCCTCTGTTCCCGGACAATTATCATGCTGAAGTTTACGTAAATATCATACTTTATTCTGCTGATGGCGTAGATATGCCGGATGCACTGGCTGGTCTGGCTGCTTCTGCCGCACTGGCTGTTTCTGACATTCCGTTCGGAGGTCCGATTTCTGAAGTACGTGTAGCACGTATCGACGGTCAGTTTGTCATCAACCCGACATTCGAAGCATTGGAACGTGCTGACATGGACATCATGGTTGCCGCTACTTATGAAAACATCATGATGGTGGAAGGCGAAATGAAGGAAGTTTCAGAACAAGACTTGCTGGAGGCCATGAAGTTTGCTCACGAAGCAATCAAGGTTCACTGCAAGGCTCAGATGGAACTGATGGAAGAAGTCGGCAAGACTGTAAAACGTGAATACTGTCACGAAGAAAATGACGAAGACCTGCGCAAGGCTGTACACGATGCTTGCTACGAAAAAGCATACGCCATTGCAAAATCAGGCAACAAGAACAAACACGAAAGAGGAGATGCTTTCGATGCTGTTTGCGAAGAATTCAAGGCTCAGTTCTCTGAAGAAGAACTGGAAGAAAAGGGTCCGATGATTGACCGCTACTATCACGACGTAGAAAAAGAAGCAATGCGTCGTTGTATCCTTGATGAAGGCAAACGTCTGGACGGTCGTGCTACTACAGAAATCCGTCCTATCTGGTGCGAAACCAGTCCGCTGCCAGGTCCTCACGGTTCTTCTATCTTTACTCGTGGTGAAACTCAGTCTCTGAGTACTGTTACACTGGGTACAAAGATGGACGAAAAGATTGTAGACGATGTACTCGACCAGCACAAAGAACGCTTCCTGCTTCACTACAACTTCCCTCCTTTCTCTACAGGAGAAGCAAAAGCACAGCGTGGCGTAGGCCGTCGTGAAATTGGTCACGGTCACCTGGCATGGCGTGCATTGAAAGGACAAATTCCTGCAGATTATCCTTACTGCGTACGCGTAGTTTCTGATATTCTTGAATCTAACGGTTCTTCTTCTATGGCTACAGTTTGTGCCGGAACATTGGCTTTGATGGATGCAGGTGTACCTATCAAGAAGCCGGTTTCAGGTATTGCGATGGGATTGATCAAGAATGCCGGCGAAGATAAATACGCTGTATTGTCAGATATTTTGGGAGACGAAGACCACCTGGGTGACATGGACTTCAAGGTTACAGGTACATGCGACGGTATCACAGCCACTCAGATGGATATCAAGTGTGACGGTCTGACTTACGATATTCTGGAAAAAGCATTGATGCAGGCTAAACAAGGACGTGAATACATCCTCGGCAAACTGACTGAATGCATTGCAGAACCTCGTGCAGAACTCAAGCCTCATGCTCCACGCATTGAAACTCTGACTATTCCGAAAGAATTCATCGGAGCTGTAATCGGCCCGGGCGGAAAGATTATCCAGGGTATGCAGGAAGAAACCGGTGCTACTATCACTATTGAAGAAGTAGACGGTGCAGGCCGCATCGAAATTGCAGGAACAAACAAGAAATGCATCGACGATGCAATGCGTATGATCAAGGCTATCGTAGCTGTTCCTGAAGTAGGTGAAGTATACACTGGTAAGGTTCGTTCTATCATGCCTTACGGTGCATTCGTAGAATTCCTGCCGGGAAAAGACGGATTGTTGCACATCTCTGAAATCGACTGGAAACGCTTTGAAACAATCGAAGAAACCGGATTGAAAGAAGGTGATGAAATTGAAGTGAAGTTGCTGGACATCGACCCGAAAACTGGTAAGTTCAAGTTGTCACACAAGGTATTGCTTCCGAAACCGGAAGGAATGACTGAAAATCATCCGAAGCGCGAACGTCGTCCGCAGAACAACCACAAGGATAAAGAATAATCTACTTATATATCCTTTAACCCCAAAGGCTGCCCTCACCGGCAGCCTTTTTTATTTGATACCACCACACACAAAAAGACATTTTTAACATCCCTCCTGAACCATTCTGTTTTTATTTTCGTACTTTTGGGTAAATGAACTTTAAATAGCTATATTATGAACGCAAATCCTGTATTCAGTTTGCACATCCCGACCAAAATTTTGTTCGGATGCGGAGAGTTAAGAAAGTTGGCGACAGAAAAGTTACCCGGCAAGAAAGCCCTGATTGTCATCTCGTCAGGAACCTCCATGAAGAAATACGGCTACCTAGACAAAGTCGTTGAACTGTTGCAAGAAAACAATACAGAATCTATTGTCTATGACAAGATTCTGCCCAACCCGATTAAATCTCACGTAATGGAAGCTGCATCTGTCTGTCGTGAACAGAAATGCGATTTCATCGTTGGACTTGGCGGAGGAAGCAGCATTGACTCTGCGAAAGCCATTGCCGTCATGGCCTGCAACGACGGAGATTACTGGGATTACATCCCGGCAGGCAGCGGAAAAGGACGTCCTGTAACCAAGGCACTGCCCGTAATTGCCATTCCTACCACTGCAGGAACAGGTACGGAAGCTGACCCGTGGAGCGTGATTACCAATGAAGAAGCAAAAGAAAAAATCGGCTTCGGAAGCACACTGACTTTCCCTGTACTTTCTATTATCGATCCGGAATTGATGGTTTCCATCCCTCCGCATCTTACAGCTTATCAGGGATTTGATGCCTTCTTCCATGCAGCCGAAGGTTTCTTAGCAAACTGCGCCACTCCTATCAGCGACTTGTATGCCCTTGAAGCCATTCGTTTATTGTACAAATACCTTCCGGTAGCTGTAAAAGACGGACGTAACCTCAAGGCACGCGCCAAAGTAGCATGGGCCAGCACATTGGCCGGACTAGTAGAAGCCACTTCCTGCTGCATTTCCGAGCACTCAATGGAACATGCCATGAGTGCCTTCCATCCAGAACTGCCGCACGGATCCGGACTGATTGCCATCAGCGAAGCATATTTCGAAACATTCCGTAACGACTGCATGAAACGTTACATGAAAATGGCCGAAATCATGACTCAGCAGAAGAGTAACCGTCCCAGCGATTTTATTGATGCACTGGTACGCATGCAGAAAGAATGCAACGTATACCAATTGAAGCTGAGCGACTGGGGAGTGAAAGAAGAAGAACTCCCTCTCATGGTACAAAATGCACGCGACACCATGGGTTCATTGTTTACCCTCGACCCGCGTCCGTTGACCGACGAAGAAGTGTTACAGATTTATCAGAAATCTTTCCGATAAATACCGGAGTCAGATACAAAAAAAGGAGGAATGTTTGTTCCTCCTTTTTTTGTATCTCAGTTTTAAAACTTTTAAACCTGTGCCATAGCCTGTTCCAGGTCGGCAATAATATCGTTGACATTTTCAATACCGACAGACAAGCGAATCAAATCAGGGGCCACACCCGCTTCAATCAGCTGTTCATCTGTCAACTGACGATGTGTATGGCTGGCCGGATGCAACACACAAGTACGTGCATCTGCCACGTGAGTCACAATACAAGCCAGCTTCAGACTATCCATAAATTTGATAGCCTCTTCACGAGTTCCTTCCAAGCCGAAAGCAATCACGCCACAAGAACCGTTAGGCATATATTTCTGAGCCAGTTCATAATACTTGTTGCTCTTCAATCCGCAATAGTTTACCCATTTCACTTTCGGATTTGCTTCCAGCCATTCCGCTATTTTCTGCGCATTTTCACAGTGACGCGGTACACGCAAATGCAATGTTTCCAGTCCCAGGTTCAACAGGAACGCATTCTCCGGTGACTGTATAGAACCCAAATCGCGCATCAGCTGAGCAGTAGCCTTCGTCATATAAGCCATCTTTCCAAAAGCTTTTGTGTAAGTAAGTCCATGATAAGACTCATCGGGCTGCGTCAATCCCGGGAATTTGTCGGCATGTGCATCCCAGTCAAAATTACCGCTATCTACAATGGCACCTCCCACACAAGTAGCATGTCCATCCATGTATTTCGTAGTAGAATGTGTCACGATATCTGCTCCCCATTCAAAAGGACGGCAGTTAATCGGAGTAGCAAAAGTATTATCCACAATCAAAGGCACTCCGTGTTTATGGGCAATACGGGCAAATTTCTCAATATCGATCACATTGATACCCGGATTAGAGATTGTTTCTCCGAACAAACATTTGGTATTCGGACGGAAAGCCTTTTCTATTTCTTCTTCCGGAGCATCTGCATCAATAAAGGTACACTCAATACCCAGTTTCTTCATCGTTACAGCGAACAGATTGAATGTACCTCCATAAATGGTAGACGAGCAGACAAAATGGTCGCCTGCCTCGCAAATATTAAATACGGCATAGAAGTTAGCTGCCTGACCCGATGAAGTCAGCATAGCTCCTACCCCTCCTTCCAATGCCGCAATCTTGGCAGCTACGGCATCATTCGTCGGGTTCTGCAAGCGAGTATAAAAATAGCCGCTGTCTTCCAAATCAAAAAGACGAGCCATCTGTTCACTGGTATCATACTTAAACGTTGTACTTTGATAAATAGGCAATACACGAGGTTCTCCTTTTTTCGGAGTCCATCCAGCCTGTACACAAAGTGTCTCTTTGTTGAATTTCTGTTCCATCTTATATAATATTATTTATCTACAAATCATTCTGACGGACAAAAGTAAGAAATATTCCACCATTGATAGCAGATTTATGAAAAAAAGATGTACATTTGGCGAAAACTTAAAAGCATTACTATGAACGCAGAATTCCAATTCAAGCACGAAATCCCAGTACAAATCCGTTTCAGCGATGTAGACCAGTACGGTCACATGAATAATTCCGTGTATTTTTCGTTGTACGACCTGGCTAAAACATCCTATTTCCGCGATGTGTTTGGGGAAGAAGAACGCGACAAATTCAATGTGGTAGTAGTCAATATCAATGCAGACTTTTTAGCACCTGTATTCTTTTCTGACGAACTCATGATTGAAACGACTGTGATCCACCTCGGGCATAAGAGTTTAACCATGCTACAACGAGCCTTCAATAAGGCCAGCGGTGTATTGAAGTGCCAGTGCCGTACCGTATTGGTGGGATATGATATACTGACCAAAGAACCCATGGAAATTCCGATGGCATATAAACAAGCTATCTGTGATTATGAAGGAAAAACATTAAGCGAACTATCCCAGCCTATTCAATAAAAAAATCCTGCCCTTAGGGCAGGATTTTTTTATTTACTTAACCAATATTATTCCTCCATCCGGTTGGAGTACCACTTTCACCTCTACCGGATTCTTGATTTTCAGTTCCTCCAGCTGCGGCTGACGTTTCTTGTCGTCCAGATAATAGGAAACCGTTTCGCCTTTCTCCCACATCGGCAGGTTCAGGCTTAGTTTCAATGGTTCTTTCTGCGCATTTACACCCACTACATACCAGCGGTCGCCATGACGGCGGGCCAGTACACAGTATTTGCCGGGATAACCGTCAAGGAACACCGTTTCATCCCACGTAGTAGGTACCTGCTTCATAAAATCGATAGCCAGTGCCGGTGCATCTGTCAGGTTGTTCGGAGCCAGCGCAAAGTTCTGAATCGGGTTCTGATACAGCACTGCCGTAGCCAGCTGGAACACGTCCGTCGTCTTGCGGATGGTACCTCCGTCGTTCGTACGGTTGTGACGCTTGTTCAGCAGTGTACCGCCAAACTCCATACAGCCGATGGTATTGCGGATAAACGGATGTAGGCAGGCATTGTAAGCCTCCATGTCATCGAAGTGCTGGTTGAATATCAGGTTCTCAGAAGCAAGTACCGCCTCACTGCCCACATAGTTCGGATACATGCGTTCCCAACCGCGGGGAATGGTACAGCCATGGAAGATTATCATCAGGCCATATTCATTGGCATCGGTCAGAATGTCTTCGTATAAGCCCATCATCTGCTGCTTGTCACTGCCGAAGAAATCTACCTTCAGTCCCTTCACGCCGCACTTCTGCAACCATTTCATCTCTTTCTTGCGGGCTACCGAGTTGCTCATGCACTGCTTGGCATCCTGCGGAGCGTCGTTCCAGTAACCGTTGGAGTTGTACCACACGAATACATCCACGTTCTTCTGGTGAGCATACTTGAACAGCTCTTCCATGCGGTCGCGGCCGATGTTCTTTTCCCAGCCTCCGTCAATCAGCGTATATTCATACCCCATTTCACTGGCAAGGTCAATGAAACGAATCTGGTCATCGTAGTTGATGCTAGGGTCCTGCCACATAATCCAGCTCCACGTAGAACGGCCGAACTTGTATTCCTGCGAAGGCTCATACAGCGGTTCCACCACATCAAACGGAACGGTAGTCTCCACTATCGGCTTCAGTCCGCTGCCCACCGTAATCGTACGCCACGGAGTTGCACCCGGAAGGGCCAGTCCCGGAGTAGAAGAACCCAGACCGTTCATCTCGCCCGGATTTGGGAAAGCAATAGTGTAAAGACCATCTTTAGTAGCATCACTCAGATGAGAAGCACAATACAGGCTGCGCACACCTGTCTCCGATACCAGCGCCCAATTGTCACCCACATGAAACAGTGCCGGGAAAGTATAGCCTTCACCGTACTTGGAAGGAGTAGCCACCGGTTCATCGGGTACATATTCCTCCTCGTAGCTCGGCTTGGTACGCATCCAGCCTATCATCGGGTCACTCTGTGGAGAAAGGAACGTGGTGGTAGACGAAGGAAAATCAAAGCCGGTCGCTTCCTTTTCAATTACCATACAGGCCGTTTCGCCATACTGAGGCATCTCGTAGCGGAAGGCAATGTCGTTATTACTCAACTGGAACACGATGTCCAGTTTCTTCTTCTCCGCATTTTCAAGGGTTACAGTCAGCTTATTGGCAGAATAGTTTACCGTAGAACACTTGATACGGTCCTGCGTGTACGTCTTTTCCACCTTGTCTGCCTGCTGACCGACAAAGCTCATCTGACGGCTGAAGTCGCCAATATTGGATACAAAGCCGAGAGGAGAATTCTCCAAGACGGTTTTTCCGTCGTATGTCACCGAATAGACAGGCTTGCCGTCCTGCAACTGAAAATCGAGTTTCAAACGAGAATCAGGGCCGGTGACTGCCGCCTGCTGGGCAAATGTCTGTACCACCCCTGCAAATAATAAAGAAAATAAAGTAAGCTGCTTCATAAACAGTTTATATCATAAAACAATAACCTATCTCAAACTAATATTCCAAATTAGGGAGCCGACAAAATCAGCCCCCTAATTTTATTTATTTTCCGTAAGCATAGACCTCAGACAATGAACAGTTCTGATCACGATAACTGCTAAGGATCCTGATTTTCACATACCGTCCTGTCGTCGGAATTATACCAAACACTTGCTTGTCAGTATTTTGCTTCATCGTGAAGCGTCCTACCGGTTCTCCCCAGTCATTTCCATCTGTACTAACATAGAACTCACCCGATCCAGTATCTGTAAATCCACCTCCACGCTGTACCATGGCAAACTGAGTAAACGTATAATTCTGTTTTGCATCCAATACAATCTCATACGGAAGTCCTCTTTGTCCACTACCGTTCTGCCAAATTGAATGCCAATATGTACCTAAATCTCCATCCAAGACTTTATTTGCTGCTCCATTAGAACCTTCACCAGTAGTTTCCTCCGAGTTTGCCGTACCTGTCCACCCCGTGCGGTCCAGTTCTTTCGCCATAACACGAATCTTAATTGGGTACACATTCATTGTAGCAGAAACCGCGAACTGAGAGACACTCTTTATTTTCACGGGCAACATATAATCACCAGGAATGGTAAATTTAGAGCCATCAATTGTCACATTCAACTTAGAAGTCGTTGTTCCTGCTGGAAGAGAAACTAATTCATCAAAAGAATAGCTACCTTCCGGCATCATCTGGAAAACAGTTCCATTTTCGTCATTATAATCCGCTATAAAGTCTGCACTTTCAATTTCTAATTCACATGACAAATCCCATTTGTTTTCCGTATCCAGTCCGATTTCTATTTCTTCCGTAATCGAAGGAACTTCCCCAAACAGAAACTCTTTCACTTCTTCGCTCTGAACAAAGAATCCCACATTCGGAGTCACCACACCTGTAATCTGAAGAAACAATTCATTCTTTGCTGCATTCACAGAGTCAGTCTGACTAGTCACTCTCAGCGGCAATACCCACTTTGCTTCTGGATTACTTTCAATCAGCGCTTTCACCTTGGTTGAGTTAACAGACACATTTACCGATTTTGAATGATCTTCAGATGTAAATACCAAGTCAGCAGTCTCCAAAGAAAAACTTTCTTCAGAAAGTACCTTATAGTTTACGGCTTCAGGATTACTATACAACTGATCCACTTCTTCCTGACTTAACACGTTTATCTGTGCATTCGCAGTCAGAGTAGGATCACTTCCTGTCTTAATCACCGACAAGGTATAAGTGTAATCCTCACCTGTATCATATAACGTCATTTCTTGTTTTCCACTATTATTTACATACAAAATTTTATGATATTCTTGTGGCACAAGATTTTCCAAGTCATACTTGGAGTTATTGCAGGCACTCAACAACATAAGACATCCTGCCAAATAAATTATATTCTTTCTCATCAGATTCATTTCTTAAAACATTAATAACCTGGAGCCTGTACTAACTGAGGATTGCTATACAGTTCATCCATTCCTTGTCTAGACCAAATCGGCATCAAGTAAAGACGGTTATCCCATTTAAAGGGCTGATCAATCAAGGTTGGCTGATTGAACTCTTCAAAACTAGGATTTTCAACTAATCCATTCAAACCGTATCTGACTCCAGCTTTCAACATAGTCGGAGCAATCATCCAGCGGCGCACATCATAATAGCGGAAGCCTTCTTCGTACAATTCCACAAAGCGCTCATTACGAACCCAGTCCATCAATGTCATATCACCAGTCAAATCTGCATCCGTCAATTCTTTCAAGCCCGCTCTTTCTCTTATCTCATTCAGGTTGGCAAGCGATTCCGTTGTATTATCCAATGCCGCATAGCATTCAGCTAAATTCAAATATAATTCAGCCATACGGATATAAGGACGTCGAGCCGCACGATGAGTTCTTGTTCCATTTGCCCCAAAACGGATGTTAGGATCAATGAATTTCTTAGACAGATATCCAGTTCCTGCACAGTTACGAGTATTACTCTGACTCCATCCATTCGTATTGGTATTCTTTAAATTCAACCAAAGAGAGTTTCCGTCATTAATTTTCTTCGCATATTCACATCCATCAAATGCAATCCAAGCATAAAAACGAGCTTCACGCTTTGCATTCAATTTTATGATATCATTCTTCACATCCTCTCCATCCAAACGGTCTGTAACCAATTCCGGACTTTGAACGGCATCATTAAAACGTTCATACCAACCAGATTCCGGATAGAAATTCGCATCCTGACTAGGCAATTTGCCATTTTCTGTATAGAAATGCTGCACTGCATACAAGGTAGGAGCCATTCCCGACCATCCACCGGCATATTGTCCATCGCTTTTCTTCACCACTCTACTCGGCAGACGAGAATCTGTAGCTTCTCCTCCATTATTCACATCAGAATCAATACGGTTTGCCCAAATCAATTCTTTGTTGCCCTGACCTTCATTAGCAGTCACCAGATACTGGAACATACGTACTCTTCTCTTGAAAAGGTCATTTTCCTCTGTCTCCGTTTCTTTTCCAGGTATATAAGGTAAGCCTAATCCATCATTTTCTGCTATCTGATCTGCAGCCTCTATACTGAACAGCTCATAACCAGCCGCTTTTGCAGCAGCCAATGCCTCCTGCGCAGCTGTCAACGCCCGCTCCCACTTACTACGGTCATAAGTAGTGCTTACCAGATCCATTCCATATCCAGGAGTTTCAAAATTTACATTCTTCCAGTTTGGATAAGGGAATGAACCGTTCCACAAAGGAGATGCCGCACACAGCAATACTCTTGCTTTCAAAGCCTTACAAATGGTAGAAGTAGCACGTCCCAAATCATCCGTTTCTCTGACAGCAGGCAAAATCGTTGCAGCCGTATCCAACTTCTGTACAATATAATCTACACAATAATCAAAGTGAGAACGACCCGGAATCTGGCTGTTCGTTATATTCGGGTCCACTTTTTCTGTGATAATCGGACAGGGGCCCATAGCCTGAAGAATCCGGAAATGATAATACGCCTCCAAGAACCAGCATTCAGCCTTGTATTCATCCTTATCCTCTTCAGTAACTCCCACAGGCTGAAGTTCATCTATTAAACTTAAAAAATGATGTACATATCCTATCCAGTTATACCCCGGTACCCAGAATCCGAAATCATCAAAATTCTTACCGTTTCCCCAAGTCATATAAGTAGAAGCAGAAACTGTTCCCCAAGCAATTTGCTGTTGAAAATCATTCCAAGCCTTCGGTGCTACAATTTCATCTGCAGACTGTTCAAAAGCATTGAAGTCATAAGGCTGACAACGAGGTACATAGCCATAACAGGTAAACAAAAAGTTTTCTACTGCATTTTGATCTTTCATGGTGTCCTCAAAATCGGCCTGTGCGGGAGGAATCACATCTAGATAATTACAGGCAGTCAACATACAGCAAGGTATTACTATCATCCGTGCTGTCTTATATATATTTTTTATCAAATTCATAGTTTCATGTATTATTCATTAAAATGTAAGTTGAACTCCCAAGTTAAAAGTACGTTGCAAAGGATAAGCATTCCAACTTAATTCTGGATCCCACAATTTAAACGGACTGAACACAGCCAGGTTGTCTCCACTCAGGTATACACGGCAATAAGGGAAACGATAACCAATTTCCAGTGTCTTAAAGCGCAAGAAATTTCCATTTCTTAACCAATACGAACTAGGCTGAGTATTATTAGAAACATCTGCTTCAGTAATACCTAAACGAGGATATTCTGCATTAGGATTCGGATTATCTACTGACCAGTGATCGTCTGCAATCCACTGCATCAAGTTTCTTTCCAGCGTTTCCACTGTGATACCATCACCACCACCGGCAAGGAATGGAGTGTATCCACTATTAATCATAATTTTACGTTTGGCAGAACCGTTAAAGAATACTCCAAAATCAAATTTCTTATATGATATATTCAAACCGAAACCGTATTGGATGCGAGGCACTCCATTGTAAGGAGAAAGCATCACCTGGTCTTCTGTCGTAATCTGTCCATCTCCGTTTATATCCCGATACTTGATATCTCCCGGCATAATGTTAGAGCCCAGCTGAGACTGGTCTGCCCATTGATCAATTTCCTCCTGGCTAGTGAATAATCCTTCTGCGACATACCCGGTAAGTGTATTCAGCGGCTTGCCTGTTTTAGTCTGCCAAGTATATGGATAGTTAGGTTCGTCTACATATTTATATTCGTTCTGGTTATAGGTAAAGTTTCCACGCAAATCAATAGACCAGTCCTTTCCAAACTGTTTAGACCAGTTCACACTCAATTCATATCCCTGATTCACTACTTCTCCAATATTACTCCAAGGCAATGATCCCCAGTAACCCAACATATAAGGCCAGGAAGCACGCGCCATCAAGATTCTGTCTCGCTTATCGTGGAAATAATCAAAGGTGATATTCAACTGGTTAAACAGTGACATATCAAAACCAATATCAAACTTCTTGACATGTTCCCATCCAGCATTCTGCACAGCCAATACATAAAAGGCAGGACCTTTTCTGTTTATCTCACTAGTAGGCAAACCAGTCCAGAAATCATGAGCACTTCCTATACTGATATTATTTTGATACAAGAAATGAGGAGCCCCTCCGTTAAACTCATCACTACCTACCAAACCATAAGAAGTTCTCACCTTCAAATGGCTAACATAGTTACTAATTGGTTCCCAGAACTTTTCTGAACTGACTACCCACCCCAAAGAAGCAGCCGGGAAGAATTCGAAACGCTCTCCTTTTGCCAAACGTTCAGAGCCATTGTAACCAAAGTTAAATTCCAGCAAGTACTTATTAGCAAAATCGTACGTCAAGCGTCCTGAATACCCCTGGTTTCTATTAGGTAACACATCATTTCTGTATTCACGCATCATGTACATCAACATGGCTGACAAGTTATGGTCGCCAAAACTACGCTTCCAGTCCAAACGTGCGTCAAAATAGAAGGTCTGATCAGAATTACGGCTAATTCCCGACTGACTAAGATATTGATCACCTGTTTGTAACAATTGAAGTTCGTACTCATCGGTATCCGGTAAATAACTACCGTCTTTTACCTTATAATAATAAGGTTTGATAGAACGATTATAAGAAGACTCTGACCAGTTCTTGAAGTTCACCAAAGCTTTTAAACTCAATCCTTCCGTGATAAAGTCCAGTTTCTGATTTAAACTGATAGAAGTATTCAGTGTATTGTAGTTCGTTTCTTTAAATGAACCTAACATTTCTGCATAAGGGTTCTTTCCGAGTACATTTGGTTTTATTTCTGCATTACCGAAGCGAATAAAACCATCATCCCCTTCCTGACTGGGGAAATAAGCAGGAAAAGCCACTGGATTCGCTCTCATTACAGTCTGGTACATATCCGACACACTGTAGTTAGGCCCCTGACGATTTCCAATCTGTGCCATCATACGAAGGTCAATCGTAGTCGTATTGGTTACCTTATAAGATATATTATTCTGGAAGTTATACTCCCAGTTATTGATGTTGGTATCATAATAATAATTCTTCGGTGCATCCAGCAAACCAGTATCATGATTGGCTTGCAAACTCATATAATATGTCACACGAGAACCACCACCTTGAAGATTAATATTGGCACGCTGATTGTAGTTTCCTTCCTTAAAAATCAAATCATACCAATCCACATTCGGGTATACATACGGATTCAATCCTTTTTCAGTATTCAGAATCTGTTCTTCCGTATATTTCGGATTCGTGATAGGAGTCAGACTTCTAGCCTGAGCCGCTTCATTGTAAGTACGCATAAAGGTCGGTCCGTCTGCAAATTCCACTACATTCATCGGACGGAAGTAAGATGCCTCCAAAGAAACATTTATCTTCGCTTTTGAGTTTTCCGTACCACTTTTTGTAGTAACCAGCATCACACCATTCGCACCTCGGTTACCGTAAATAGCCGTTGCCGAAGCATCTTTCAACAAAGAAAAACTTTCGATAGATTCTGCCGGAATACGGTTCAAGTCAGAGGATGAAATTTCCACTCCATCCAACAGAATCAATGGGGTAGAACGTCCTCCGAATGTATTGATACCACGGATATAAAATTCAGAAGAAGATCCAGGTTCTCCACTGCTTGTCATAGACATAATACCAGCTAACTTACCAGCCAAAGAACTAGTCAGCGAAGAAGAAGGAACCTTTAGAGTAGAACCTTTTACAGTAGCAATAGATCCAGTTACAGAAACTTTCTTCTGTGTTCCCTGTCCTACAACCACTACCTCAGCCAGCATTTCATTATCCGGTACAAGCTTCACATTTACAAGTCCCTGATCAGTAATATAAACTTCCTGTTTTTTATAACCTACATAACTAACCTCCAGGGTGCAACTTTTCCCAGAAAAAGTAAGTGAGAAGTTACCATCCAAGTCAGTAATAACACCATTAGTAGTGCCTTTTACAACTACATTGGCACCTATCACTGTCGAACCATCGGTAGCATCAGTTACTACACCAGAAATAGTACGCTGCTGTTTCACCGATTTAGCAGAGGCCTTACTTAAAATAATTTCTTTTCCATTTACTTTATATACAATTCCACTACCTTCAAATACTTCTGAAAGCACTTCCTCAATATCCCCGTTGAGATTATAGTTTTTCTTAGCACTTCCTTCCAAATCACTGGATTTATAAAAGAAAGAATAATCAGTGGTTTCTTCTATTTCTCTTACCACTTCCAACAAAGACATTGAATTTCCCCGTAAAGGAATCTGCCCGGTAAAAGGTGCAGACCAAGCATCCGACGAAGGATACAACAAGAGCGAAAGAATCAAACTCCTACAAAACAAACTTCTCTTTTTCATTTTTCATGTGTTTAATTTATAGTTAACCATCATTCAAGAATTAGGTTTTGTAATAAATACACTTATCATGAAAAAAAGACTACATGGGTAATAAGATTTTTTCTAAAAATATTTTTATCTGTAGAAATAAAAAATCCCCGTGAGACTTACAAACACAAAGTTTCACGGGGAATATACATCTATTATATATCAGCAATAAATTCTATTTCATCAACAAATAATGGGAACCATTTTTCTTATAAGTCAGTTGTGAAGAAAAACATATTTTTTCTATCACAGCTTCCATGCTTTCATCATTTCGTATAGTACCAGTCAGCAATAAGCCATGATTTACAGCTTTATCCAATTCTACCTCTACCCGATATTTTTTTCTGATAAAATCCATCAAATTATCAAGTCGGATATCCGTAAAACGATAATTTCCATCTACCCATTGTATGTTTTCTGGAAAATTCTCGACCAAAGTAGAACCGGTATGTACATCATATACTAAACGTTGAGAAGGTGCCATACTAATTAATGACTGGTTTTTACCAACAAAATCAATGGCTCCCTCATATAAGGCTATAATTGAAGTATCTAACGTAGGTTGATTTACAGAAAAGACTGTACCTTTAACCTCTATACAAGCTGTATTGATATAGACCTTGAAATCTGTATTGGCTTTCTTTTTTACTTCGAAGACAGAACTTCCTGTCAGCCAAACTTCACGTTTACTCAGGAAGTCTGAAGAAATTCGTATCTTACTCTCTGGTTCCAACCAAACAGTTGAACTATCTGGCAATATATACATACGGCCTTCTACATAAGAATGCTCTATATAAGCCACACTCTTTATTTCATGTTTTTCAGGTATCTTATATCCCCAATAAAGCATAACCCCTACTAATGCTGCAGCAACCGCCCATCCTGCCCGCAAAATATAACGACGAGGAGAGAATATTTTTCTATCTACCCTTTTCCAAGTCTTTTCTTTAAGTTCCAGATTCTCATCCACCTGTTCACTTTTTACTTTTTCCCATTCCTTGTGTAACTGTTCCACAAAAGGTTTCCAATTTCCCAAATCTTCTGTTTTATGTTTTTTCTGGTTCATGCACCTAAACTTATTTTATTTACTATAAATACACGCCATAAAAAGAATTGACTACAAAGCTATATCACTTTATTGTTATTTTTTACATTCGTATTCATTTTATTCAAAAGATTTTCAATAATAAGATTATTTATCTACATTTGCACACATAGAATATTTAAAGAACGCTAATAATTTTTTTCGACCTCGCAGTATGATTAATACTATCCGTCAAATTAAACAAGGGAATTCCAAGGCCTTTAAAGCAATTTTTGACCGATATTGGAACATCGTATATCGTTTTACAGGCCTGTATCTCATGGATAACTACGAGAAGGAAGAAATTACACAGCAAGTATTTATTAAACTTTGGGAAAAGCGCGAACTGCTGGACGAAGAAAAAGATTTAGACGGGTTACTTTTCATTATCACAAGAAATTTGATATTCAACCATATCCGCAAATCTATCAATGAAGAAAAACTAGCTGAGACATTACAGCTGGCAACAGAAGCCTCAAATGAAATTGAACAAGGAATAGAAGCTGAAGATTTAAAAAAGTACATAGACAAACTTGTTCACATGCTTCCTGAACGGCAACGAACCGCATTCATTTTAAGTAAAAAAAGAGGATTAAAGGTAAAAGAGATTGCAGAAGAAATGCATATCTCCGAAAAAGGAGTTGCCAGAAACCTGTATCTGGCAACAAAATTCCTAAAAAAACATATCTTGTTCTTCTGGCTCGCATATTCTGTATTCTCGCATTCTAATTTTTCCTTTCAATCATTGGAAGACATCTCTCTAAGGTTCTGGAGTACTATTCCTGAATGCCGTTTAAAGAATTTGCTGAATGAGGCTTGATTGACAAGCTTAGTATTACCCTAATTATTGAATACTTAATTATCAACCATATCCGCAAAAAAGCAAAAAGCCGGACAGATACACGAAGTATCCTTCCGGCTTTCACTTTTTCCGTCTTATCAGACAATATTTACAATTAATTCTGCATTCTATTATTCTTCCGTATTCTCTTCCATCTTCCGTTTCACAAACTTGATTTTCAAGTTGGCCTCTTTCTGCTCTTTCTTGATTTCTTCGATGGCAGACAACACACGTGCCAGCTCACTCAGTTCTGCGACTGCCTTCACGTCATTCGGATGCATCACTGTCTTATAATTCCGGTCGCCGATAAATTCCAGACGGATGTTTTTCTTATCACGATTGGCTACCAGAAATGCAATCACCCCTCCATCATTACCCAGTTTATAGTCGGCTTTTTCTACCGGACGTCCTAAATCTGTAGTTTCATAACTATCTATTGACGTAGGAGTTTCCGCAAAAGTATCATCCACAGAAACCTTTACAGCCGTATGATGAATACTCCCTCCCGCACAATAAATAGAGGTCAGCGACATCTCGCCTAATTCGCTCACCTGTGCACGCAAGAACGAACGGCCGATGTTTTTTTCGACCACCTGAGTGGGATAGAAATAATTTCCTACTTCCTGATAGGCCGTGTCCTTCTCCAGGACAAACTTTCCCTTGATGGAGTCAAGCGCAGCCTGCTTCACCGTCATCATGCTGTCCAGATAAGCCAAAGTCTTGGTCTGTTCTGCCAGGTCAATCTGCTGCATCAGTTTGATACCCGCCTTGCGCACTTCAAATGCCTTGGGATACAGGGTACGAATACTATCTATCTGCAATTTAGCCAGGCTGTACTCACCTGCCGCATACGCAGCTTCCGCACGCTGAAACAACTGGCCAGCCTGCTTCTCACCGTTCTGGCAAGCAGAAAGTGCCAGTGCCATCGGAACGAGCAATAATCCTATCTTTTTCATACGTTTATCTATCATTCTATGCAGGCAAAAATACAACTATTTTCGGAACTCCTCCGCACATTCCTGCTTTTTTCCACGCATTTTCTATGTTTCCCTCACCGGAAACCTACGTTTTGCGGAAGGGAAACCTACGTTTCGGCCTTGAGAAACATAGGGTTCGCACAAGCGAAACGTAAAACATGCAGAAAGGTTTGTTTCTTAACAGCCTGATGTTTCCTCAATGTCTTTCCACAACCAGAAAAACGAATGCAAGATTTCAAGCAAGCGGCAAAAAATGGACAAAGGGATTTTTTTTGTAACTTTGCGGCAAATTGAAAAAATGCATACAATGGAACTGAAAGAACACTTCGCTGGCAGAATTTTTAGTCTGATATCAGAAACGGCCGATGAGCTGGGACTGGAATGCTATGTTGTAGGTGGATATGTAAGAGATATTTTCCTGAACAGACCTTCCAAGGACATAGATGTAGTGGTGGTAGGAAGCGGAATTGAAATGGCTCAGGCTTTCGGCAAAAAGCTGGGACGAGGTGCGCATGTATCTGTTTTCAAGAACTTCGGTACGGCACAAGTCAAGTTCAAGGATACGGAAGTGGAGTTTGTGGGTGCACGCAAGGAGTCGTATAGCCACGACAGCCGCAAGCCGATAGTGGAAGACGGCACGCTGGAAGACGACCAGAACCGCAGAGACTTCACCATCAATGCCATGGCAGTCTGCCTGAACAAGGCACGCTTCGGAGAACTGGTAGACCCTTTCGACGGTCTGGATGACCTGAAGGAACGTACCATCCGTACTCCGCTTGATCCGGACATCACGTTCAGCGACGACCCGCTGCGCATGATGCGCTGCATACGGTTTGCCACGCAATTGAATTTCTATATAGACGATGAAACGTTCGAAGCACTGGAGCGCAACAAGGAACGCATCAAGATTATTTCGCGCGAACGTATCGCCGACGAACTGAACAAGATTTTGCTGTCACCTGTGCCTTCAAAGGGCTTTATTGATCTGGACCGCTGCGGACTGCTGGAACTGATTTTCCCGGAACTGGTGGCACTGCAGGGAGTGGAAGTGCGCAACGGACGCGGTCACAAAGACAATTTCTACCACACGCTTGAAGTGGTGGATAATATTTCACGCGTAAGTAATGACTTGTGGCTGCGCTGGGCTACCCTGCTGCACGATATTGGCAAACCGAGAACCAAACGCTGGGAACCTAAGGCGGGATGGACTTTCCATAACCACAATTTCATCGGTGAGAAAATGATTCCGGAAATCTTCCGCAAGATGAAACTTCCGATGAACGAGAAAATGAAGTACGTACAGAAACTCGTCGGTCTGCACATGCGTCCGATTGTAATTGCCGATGAAGAAGTGACCGACTCGGCCGTACGCCGCCTGCTCTTCGAAGCCGGTGATGATATCGACGACCTGATGATGCTTTGCGAAGCAGACATTACTTCCAAAAACGAAGCCCGCAAGCAACGCTTCCTGGATAATTTCAAGCTGGTGCGACAGAAGTTGAAAGATTTGGAAGAAAAAGACCGTATCCGGAACTTCCAACCGCCCGTAGACGGAGCCGAAATCATGCAGGTATTCAATTTGCAGCCTTGCCGTGAAATCGGAAGTCTGAAAAGCTCTATCAAGGATGCCATTCTGGATGGTGCCATCCCGAACGAGCACGATGCCGCCTTTGAATATATGCTGAAAAAGGCGGAACAGATGGGCTTGAAGCCTGTAAATCTGCCTGAAAAGAAATAACCTAACCTCATCTTCCGGAACTTCTGTCAGCCTATTCTGATGGAAATTCCGGAGAATTTTTTCTTCATACTTTTGGCGAGCAGATAAGCTATAAAAATATTTCAAGATTTTCAATATCAGGCAGGAATTATAAATTAGAGTTTTCCACTTTACTGCCCTACAGCATACTACAGCGCATATTTTATCATTAAAAGTTTCCTGAATTTAGAAACATCCGGAAAATCTCATTTTTTATTTTTCTCCCAAATCTCTATCTTTGTCCTGCTTTTCAAAAGGTAACCTAACCGTTTCAAAAGGGAATGCCGTGGAAATCGGCAACAGTACCTGCTGCTGTGATTCTTGCGTAAACCTGGACATGCATTGCAAGCCACTGTGAATCGAACTCATGGGAAGGCGTCTGTGGGGAAAGATCAGTCAGAAGACCTGCCCGGAAAAGCACAAGTATAATTTATGTTTTACCTCATTTAACTGAAAGAAATGAATTTGACAGAAATCCGCATCATCAAACGCGACGGAAAGCAGGAAAACTTTTCAGCCGCTAAAATCACCAACGCCATCGGAAAGGCTTTCGAAGCAACCGGTATTCCTCAGCAGAGAGAGGAACTGGACCTGATTACCCGGCAGGTGGTGTCACACTTCTCACAGCCAACCATCGGTGTGGAAGAAATTCAGGACCTCGTGGAAAACGAATTAATGAAGGTGCAGCCGGAAGTGGCCAAGAAATACATTATCTACCGTCAGTGGAGAAATACGGAAAGAGACCGGAAGACGCACATCAAGCATATCATGGATGGCATTGTGGCCATCGACAAGAATGATGTAAACCTGAGCAATGCCAACATGTCAAGCCATACACCGGCCGGACAGATGATGACTTTTGCTTCAGAAATCACCAAGGACTATACTTACAAATATCTTCTTCCGAAAAAATATGCAGAAGCACATCAGATGGGTGACATACACATCCACGACCTGGATTATTATCCCACAAAGACGACTACCTGCATACAGTATGACTTAGATGATTTGTTCGAACGCGGATTTCACACCAAGAACGGAAGCATCCGTACGCCGCAGTCCATCCAGAGTTACGCAACACTGGCTACCATCATTTTCCAGACGAACCAGAATGAACAGCACGGAGGACAGGCAATTCCGGCCTTCGACTTTTTCATGGCCAAGGGAGTGCTGAAAAGTTTCCAGAAAATCATGGCTACTCATTTAGGTTTGCTGCTCGACATCAAGGGACACACAACGGACGAGAAAGAAATCCTGAAAGGGATACGTGCCCATTTCCACAGCATCGCTCCTAACGAAGAAACAGAAAAGGCTTACCTGGATTCTTTGCAAGCGGCAGGTATCAACCTGACAGCAGACGAATTGAAGTATGTGCTCCGCAAAACGCTGGCACAAACCCGCAAAGATACACATCAGGCCATGGAGGGCTTCATCCACAACTTGAACACCATGCATTCCAGAGGGGGTAATCAGGTGGTATTCAGCTCCATCAATTACGGTACGGATACCTCGGCAGAAGGAAGAATGGTGATTCAGGAATTATTGAAGGCTACCATCGAAGGCTTGGGAAATCATGGAGAAGTTCCGGTCTTCCCTATCCAGATTTTTAAGGTAAAAGACGGAGTGAGCTATTCTGAAGCCGATTATCAACTGGCTATGAAAGATTTTGAAGCAGCTCTCTCAGGAGAAGTGAAGTTTGAATGCCCGAATTTCGACCTCTTCCTGCAAGCATGTCGTACGACGGCCAAAGCGTTGTTCCCCAACTTTATGTTCCTGGATACTCCGTTCAACAAACACGAGAAATGGAGTGCCGATGACCCGAAACGTTACCGTTACGAACTGGCGACCATGGGATGCCGCACACGCGTATTCGAGAACCTGAATGGAGAAAAGACTTCATTGGGAAGAGGTAACCTTTCATTCACGACCATGAACCTGCCTCGTCTGGCCATCGAAGCGCACCGGAAAGCAGAAAGTCTGACTAACGAGACTCCGGAAGGCAAGCTTCAGAAAGCAAAGGAATTTTTCCTCCAGTCAGTACACTCCATGGCTGAATTCATCGCAGAACAGTTGTATATCCGTTACCAGTACCAGCGTACCGCTCTTGCACGTCAGTTCCCGTTCATGATGGGCAATAATGTATGGAAAGGTGGAGGTACCCTTCATCCCAACGAAGAAGTAGGAGATGTGTTGAAACAAGGTACTTTAGGTATCGGTTTTATCGGAGGACACAATGCCATGATGGCATTATACGGCCAAGGACATGGACACAACCAGCAGGCGTGGAACACACTTTACGAAGCTATTGAAGAGATGAACAAGGTGGCCGAAGACTATAAAAGGAAATACGGCTTGAATTATTCGGTACTGGCAACTCCCGCCGAAGGATTGTCAGGTAGATTTACCCGTATGGACAAACGGAAATATGGAATCATTGAAGGGGTAAACGACCGTGATTATTATGTCAACTCCTTCCATGTGGACGTAAAAGAACCGATTACTATTGTTGAGAAAATCAAGCGGGAGGCTCCTTTCCATGCGCTGACACGTGGCGGACACATCACCTACGTAGAGCTGGATGGCGAGGCGCAGAAAAACGTAAAGGCCATTGCGAAGATTGTAAAGGTGATGCACGACGAACAGATTGGATACGGTTCTATCAACCACCCGGTAGATACTTGTCACGATTGTGGCTACAAGGGAGTCATCTATAGCCGTTGTCCGGTGTGCAACAGTGAGAATATCCTGCGCATGCGCCGTATCACCGGTTACCTGACAGGCGACCTTAGCAGCTGGAACTCTGCCAAGAGAGCGGAAGAGCACGACCGTGTAAAGCATGCATAAGCCGAAAGGAAACGTACATGTTACATTATTTATATACATATCCTGAAACGATTGTCGACGGTGAGGGCATCCGGTATTCCATCTATCTGGCTGGATGTTCCCATCGTTGCAAGGGATGTCACAATCCGGAATCATGGAACCCGAAAGCTGGCAAACCTCTCACGCAGGAGGTGCTGGAGCAAATCATTCAGGAAATCAATGCCAATCCTCTGCTGGACGGAGTGACCTTTTCAGGCGGTGACCCTTTTTACAATCCGGAAGAGTTTCTGCCTGTCCTGAAAGAAGTCAGCCAGCGAACAGGCATGAATATCTGGTGTTACACTGGATATACGTACGAACAACTGAAAGAGGACCCTATCCGCCAGAAACTACTCCCCTACATCGACATACTCGTGGACGGCCCTTTTATCGAATCGCTCTACTCTCCTTTTCTGGACTTTTGCGGGAGCAGTAACCAGCGAATCCTTAAACTGAAATAGCAAAACATTGGTTCGTTAGCATATCCCCCGATTTTAGTTAATAAATTCGTAACTAAAATCGAGGGATATATTTTATACCCGTTTCCCGTTTCGTTATATTGTTATCGCACACGGAGAAAAACGTTGTCGTACACGGTCACCGTTTCCGTGCACAAAGACTAAAAATAGCCCTTTTCTTGATTTATATCATGAAAACAACTATTTATTAAAAAAACATCTTGCAAGTTCTTGCTATCAATCAAAAAAGAATTACCTTTGCAATGTGGTTGTGAAACCAATAGGTAAAAAGAGAAAAACATTTAGGTATTAGAATACATAAGGTAAAAAAGTAATATTTATTTAAGGTATTAGCTAGACTATTTAAGGTATTAGGATTAAGGTATTTAGATTAGATTTAAGTTTAGGTATTAGATTTTAAAGGTAAAAGTTTTCAGGAATTAGGTTTGAGAAGGTATTGGGAATATCTTCAGGTAAAAAGAAAGAAAAAGTAAGGATAACAGGAAACACAAAAAGTATGTAGATGAAAAGAACCCTTAAATGGGGGTTCTTTAGGAAGGCAGCGGAGGTTCAGCAAACTCTCGCTTTTTTTGTATCCGTACGTAACCTCTAATCATTTGTAACTGACCAGATACAATTACGGCGGAACAGCCTACACCATCCCGCCGCTATCAATATGTAAGGTTATCTTATCGCTGAGGAATATCTACTGATGATTCTTTCTTCCCTTTCAAATGTTCTGAGAAGAAATCAACCATTCTCCAATAGAAATATTCATCCATATCGCCGAAACCATGACGCTGTCCTGGCAATGTCAGCATATCAAAACGCTTGTTGGCGCGAATCAGTGCATTAACCACGCGAATGGTATTTCCCGGATGCACGTTGTTGTCTATATCTCCATGTACCAACATCAAATGTCCTTTCAACTGCTTTACAATCTCTGGATTGGTGGCAATCTTATAGGCAAAAGTAGTGTCTCCCTTTTCTGAAACTTCTTCTTTTACCCCATGGTGTGTTTCACTCCACCAGCGGTTGTAGATACGGTTATCATGATTACCGGCACAAGAAACTGCAGCCTTGTAGAAATCAGGATACTGGCAGATTGCTGCTGTCGACATAAAGCCACCTCCCGAGTGTCCGTGGATTCCCACACGCGTAATATCAATAAAAGCATAACGGTCGGCAAGCTGCTCTACTGCTGCCTTATGGTCGGCCAACGGATAGTCCCGCATATTTCCATATCCGTAATTATGGTACCATTTGGAACGGCTGGGGTGGCCACCTCGCTGCCCCACCGTAATCACGATAAATCCGGCTTGTGCCAGACGGTCTGTCCGGACACTCATGCGTCGGAACGGATAATCCACTGCCTCTACCTGAGGTCCCGGATACACATAATCAATAATGGGATATACCTTGGTAGAATCAAAGTCAAAAGGTTTGTACATCACTCCATACAAATCAGTCACCCCATCGGCGGCTTTCACCTTGAAAGGTTCTGGGAATTTGTAACCGGCAGCTTTCAGAGAAGAAAAATCACTTTCCTGTATGGTCATCACCTTTTTCCCGTTATTGTCCAACAGGTCAGCACAAGGAACGGTATTGGCACGTGAATAATTATCGACAAAGAAACGGGCATCGTCATCCAGCTCTACATCATGGAAGAATTCACCATGCGTAAGCTGTTTCAGACCGCTCCCATCCACATTTACTTTATAAAAATGCTCGTAATAGGGATTTTCACCTGCTTCCCGGCCATTGGCCACAAAATAGACTGTCCGTGTAGCCTCATCTACTTTTACCACACGTTCCACATGCCAGGGACCTTCTGTGATACGATTTTTCAAGTTTCCTTTATCATCATATAAGTAAAGGTGTGCCCATCCGTCACGTTCGCTCCACTGAATAAACTCTTTTCCTCCCTTCAGCACATGAATAGGACGTGTTTCCTGGTAGGTGTTCATTCTTTCCTTTACTATAGGTACAATAGAATCAGCACCCAATGTATAAGTACATACATCAATACGATGTAGGTCACGACTGCTGCGTGTCAGGAAGAAACGGTTGTTATCCCCTTGCCAGATTCTTGGAATCAGTTCCATATCGCGCTGTTTCTGTTCAAAGGGTTTACCTTCCAAGTCAATCGACTGATTCTTCCACGCCGCTGTCTTGATTTCTTTCCGTGTACCTGCCTGCACATCGAACAAATACAGATGATATTCCGGCATACCTGTCTCTCCCGGCATCTCATATTTATAAGTTTCCAGAGTAGGACGTGGCTCTGCAATGGAGTTTATCACCCACAACGGTTTCACATTCCGCTGGTCCGCAATAATCGTAGCAAAATATTTGGAGTCCGGCGACCAGTATCCCCACACTTCCCGACGTTTTCCATTGCACAGCGTATCTGTGTTCAAGGTACTGTATGGAATACCATACCCAAAATCCGGTGTACCATCCGTTGTCAGACGGACCTCCACAATCGTACTATCTTTCTCATCCTTACGAGCCTTCTGGTAATCAGCGATGCTCATATAGTACAAATCGCAATCCTTGGCATAAATAACACGCTGGCCATCGGGCGATACAGAAGCCCAATCCGGCTTATCCAGTTCCATCTTTTTGTCTTTCAGGTGTGTCAGCTTACGAGACGGATAGTCGTACGAGAAATAAAACGTGGAATCAGCCTTTGAAACGACTTTAAATGTAAAGGTACGTCCGTCTTCTCCCGCCTTCAATTCTGCAATAGGTAACTGACGTGCTTCAAAAGGGTCCTGTACAATTTCGGTGAGCTGTGAGGCTATCTGTTCACGGTCGAACAATAATTCTTTACGCTTAGCTGACGGATTCACCACATACCAGAACTTTCCTTCACTGGTTTTATACTCAAACCAGAAATTGTTTCCCTGTTGAAACCAATGTGGGTCCACGGTGGTAGAAAACAACATTTTGTCCAGCTTACTTTTGGTAAATTTCTCGGCCTGCAAGTAGCCTGGCAGACGTTCTTCCGCCTGCTGGGCAGAAACAGACGTCAATCCGAGACCACCACACAGCACTACAGCCAATAGGATTTTTTTCATCATATTTTCTTTTTATTTATCGATTAAACAAAACAGACACAAGGAGACAAAGCCGACAATCCCGCTTCGTATCTCCTTGTGTCTGTTTATACTATACTTTCTATAAATTCATCAGAACAAGAACCTCAGTACATCATTAAAGTTTGCCCAGATAAGCAAACCGAACAGCAGGAACATACCTACCATCTGCGCATATTCCAGGAACTTGTCACTTGGCTTGCGACGAGCAATAATCTCATAAAGCAAGAACAACACATGTCCTCCGTCGAGTGCCGGTATCGGCAAGATATTCATGAAGGCCAGAATGATAGACAAGAATGCAGTCATCTCCCAGAAACGCTGCCAGTCCCAGACTTTCGGGAAGATACTTCCAATAGTCGCAAATCCGCCCACACTCTTGGCTCCTTCCTTGGTAAACACATATTTCATGTCATTCACATAGCCTTTCAACGTATTGACGCCCAAAGCTACTCCTGCCGGGAAAGATTCAAAGAAGCCATAGCTCAACGTACGTTGCTTATAGTCCACCAGTCCACCTATTACGGCAACCTTGAATTTATCATCCGTCTGCACATCTACGGTATCACGCACTCCTGCACGTGAGTAAACCAGCGTAAAGGCAGCCGAAGTCTTCTTATCCAACTCAGCCTTTGCCTTCAACTCAGCCATGTTGTCCAGAAATTCATTCCATGAAGTCATCTCTTTGCCATTAAATGCAACCAAAGAGTCTCCTTTCTGAATACCCACTTTCGCGAATCCACCGTCCGGAAGTACAGAATCGACCACATTCGGATAGAACACATCCACAAACATTGGGTCTTCTTTTGCCACATCCAACAAGCTTAACTCAGGCAGCAAAATCTTTTTCTCTTCTCCCTGACGCAAGACAGTCACCTCACGAGCTTCTACGATGCTACGAATCATATCCATATTGAAGCGAGTCAGTTCCTTGCCATCGGCACTCTTTAGAATATCGCCGTCACGGAAACCGATTTCCTGCGCATGTTCATTGAACTTCATACCCATCGTCATGTCGCTTAAGGCCGTATAACGGTCGCCCCATGTAAAGAGAATCATGGAATAGATGAACAACGCTAACAGGAAATTCATCAAGACGCCTCCTACCATCACCAGCAGACGCTGCCACGCCGGTTTGGAACGGAACTCCCACGGCTGAGCCGGCTGTTTCATCTGCTCGGTATCCATTGATTCATCAATCATTCCCGAGATTTTGCAGTATCCTCCCAAGGGCAACCAGCCTACTCCATATTCCGTATCACTGTTCTTGGGTTTATACTTGAACAGCGAAAACCAAGGGTCGAAAAATATATAAAACTTTTCTACGCGAATCTTAAACAGACGAGCGAAGAAAAAATGTCCTCCTTCGTGAATGATGACCAACAGCGACAAGCTGAGAATCAACTGAAGGGCACGAATCAAAAATGTTTCCATTTCTACTTAACTTCTTACTTTTTTATAATTAGACATTGTTTATTTCATTCCATTAATCACCAGTTCTGCCGCAATACGACGGGTTTCCGCATCGGTCGATACATAATCTCCGTAAGTAGGTGTCTTTATAAAAGGAACCTTCGCCATAGATTTTTCAATCACCTCACTCATTCCCAAGAAAGAAATCTGGTCTTTCAAGAACGCAGCCACCACGACTTCATTCGCCGCATTGACAATACAAGGCATGTTTCCTCCCTGATGCAGGGCTTCATAGGCCAGAGCCAAGTTACGGAAGCGTGTCGTATCCGGCTTTTCGAACGTCAAGGTGTGGTACTTAGCAAAATCCAGCCGCTCGCCCGAAAGCGATTCCCGTTTCGGATAAGAAAAAGCATACTGAATAGGCAGACGCATATCGGGTACGCCCAACTGAGCCTTTACTGCTCCGTCTTCGAACTCCACCATAGAGTGAATGACCGACTGCGGATGCACCACCACTTCAATCTGTTCCGGAGTAACTCCAAACAGCCATTTAGCTTCCATCACCTCAAACCCCTTGTTCATCATGGAAGCAGAATCGATGGTAATCTTCGCTCCCATCGACCAGTTGGGATGTTTCAATGCCTGCTCCTTAGTCACCGTTTGAAGCTGTTCCATGGTAAAGGTACGGAAAGGACCTCCCGATGCTGTCAGAATCACCTTATGCACAGGGTTGTTCATTTCCAGACACTGGAAAATAGCCGAATGCTCAGAATCTACCGGTAAAATCGGTGTCTGATACTGGCTGGCCAGCGCAGTAATCAGTTCACCAGCCACCACTAACGTTTCCTTATTGGCCAGTGCAATGGTTTTTCGAGCTTTTATGGCATTGATGGTCGGCTTCAGACCGGCATAGCCCACCATCGCGGTCAGTACAATGTCAATAGGCTGTGCCTCTACCACCTGACACAACGCTTCAGCTCCGGCATACACCTTAATCGGCAAATCAGCCAGTGCTTCCTTCAAAATTCCATACTTATCCTCGTTGGCTATAACCACCACTTCCGGTTGGAACTTACGAGCCTGTTCGGCCAGCAAATCCACTTTATTGTTCGCTGTAAGGGCATATACCTCATACAAATCAGGATGCTCCTCTATTACCTGAAGAGCCTGAGTACCGATTGATCCGGTAGAACCTAATATGGCAATCTGTTTCTTCATAAGCTTAAAATACAACATATTTCGCCGGGTCAATCGGGGTGCCATCATGCCACAGTTCGAAATGCACATGCGACACATGCTTGCCCTCGTCCGATGTTCCGGCCAATGCGATTACTTCTCCCCCTTTCACCTGGTCACCTTCTTTTTTCCGGGAAGGGCCACAATGTTTATATACGGATATAAAATTCTGTTCATGCTGAATCTGAATGAGTACCCCGCTGTCGGCAGTCTGCACCACCAGCATTACCGTACCATCCAGAGCCGCCAGTACACTCTCATCGACAGAGGCTGCCATATCCACTCCATAATGATGACGCGAAGGCGCAAAGTCCTTCACCACCATTCCACGAGTAGGACGGAAAAACAACAAGTCCGGCAATGTATGCTCATCCGTTCCCGCCATTGCTGCCGCCCGTTCCCGTTCTTCGTACTTCCGGCGAAAATCATCTTCCTCCTTGGAACGGTTCATCAATTCCTCCGTACGGATGGTAGTCAGCGAGTCAATCGACTGCACCGTATCCACATTCACCTTCCCGCTGAAAATATCCTGAATATTCATGATATAGCGGTTCTGGCGTTCCAATGCCTCAACCAACGAATCGGCTTTCAATGCATTGGTCACCACCTGCGAACGCACCTCACTGTTCATATATCCCGGCAAGTAGTTCCGTAAAGGAGTAAACACAATAATGATGGCAGCCAAAAGAAAGATTACCGTACAAGCAGCCAGCAACACCGAAAAACCATTCAGTTTCGACACATGAATGCCAATTACCTCTTCCAGTGTATTCTCATTAATGACGGTCAGCTTATACTTAAACTTAATGTTCCGCCAGAATGCTTTACGACCTTTCTTTTTCATACCTAATCTGGTTTTTAATCCAACAATCCCTCGGGAATATCCACCGTCAACACTTTCTGTACCTTGTCAATATCCAGTATAAATTCTTCGTGAGCAGGAAGCAGCAGTTCTTCCCCCTCCTTCTCAATGACAAACAGCACATTCATCGTCGCATCATCCACATCTACCACTTCACCCAAGTCGCCATGATGCACATCGTGCACCTTGAACCCGACAAAGAAATTCCAGGAAGTGATTTCATCCTGTTCTTCCATATACTTCTTCGGGAAATACACTTCCACATTGGTAAAACCACGTGCCTTTTCGGCCGTGTCTATCCCTTCGAATTTCACCAGCGCCGCATTGTCGGAGCGGAAGCGATATTCCTCTATAAAGAACGGAACCAGAATCCCGTCGAGCAACAGAATCAGGTAGTCGCAGTCCACCCGGTCGAAAATATCATCGGTAAACGTAAACGACACCTCACCCTTCACTCCGTGGGGCTTGTTGATGATTCCTATTTTAAATACTTCTTCTTTTCTAATCATATTTATTCAATACGTGTGATACGTGCACCGAGTGCAGTCAATCGCTGTTCGATATGCTGGTATCCTCGGTCAATCTGCTCAATGTTATGGATGCGGCTGTTTCCTTCTGCTCCCAGTGCTGCAATCAGCAAGGCAATACCGGCACGAATATCCGGCGAAGTCATGTTGCCGCCCCGCAGACAGAAATTGCGGTCATGACCGATTACCACCGCACGGTGCGGGTCGCATAAGATAATCTGTGCTCCCATGTCAATCAATTTGTCCACAAAGAACAGACGGCTTTCAAACATCTTCTGATGAATCAGCACACTGCCCTTGGCCTGAGTAGCCACAACGAGCATCACACTCAGCAGGTCAGGAGTCAATCCCGGCCACGGTGCATCGGCAATGGTCATAATGGAGCCGTCAATAAACGACTCTATCTGATAATGTTCCTGCGCAGGCACAAATATATCGTCACCCCGCTGTTCCAGGCGGATACCCAAACGACGGAAACTGTCGGGAATGATTCCCAGATTCTGGTAGGATACATCCTTGATGGTAATTTCACTTCCCGTCATGGCAGCCATTCCGATGAAACTGCCGACCTCAATCATATCTGGAAGCACCCGATGCGAACAACCTTTCAAGCTGGATACGCCTTCGATGGTAAGCAAGTTCGATGCGATACCCGAAATCTTAGCTCCCATGCGATTCAGCATCCGGCACAACTGCTGCAAATAAGGTTCACAGGCTGCATTGTAAATCGTTGTCACCCCTTCGGCCAATACAGCAGCCATCACAATATTGGCCGTACCGGTCACAGAAGCCTCATCCAGCAACATATAAGCGCCTTTCAGCTTCTCGGCATTGATACAAAAACGACCATTCACGGCATCATATTCAAACGAGGCACCCAATTTCTGAATACCCAGGAAGTGCGTATCCAGACGGCGGCGTCCGATTTTATCACCACCCGGTTTCGGAATCATTGCCTTTCCGAAGCGAGCTACCAAAGGGCCTACCAGCATCACCGAACCACGCAATTTAGAGCAACGGTTCAAGAAGTCATCACTCTCCAGGTAAGCCAGATTCAGATTATCTGCCTGAAAAGTGTAGGTATCACTTCCCGACTTAGAGACCTTCATCCCCATGTCACGGAGCAACTGTATCAGGTTGTTCACATCCAGAATGTTCGGAATGTTTTCAATAGTCACTTCCTCATCTGTCAGCAATGTGGCACAAAGTACCTGTAATACTTCGTTTTTAGCACCCTGAGGCACAATCTCGCCATGCAGTTTGTGTCCTCCTTCGATTACAAATGAAGCCATAGTATCCGATTTTGATTAATATTTCTTTTTCTGCTGATTGTTATTGTTCATCTGACGGCGACGTGGACCGAACGAACGCTGTTCCACCAGCTTCAAGTCATCCGTCGTCAGCTTGATACGTCCTTCTGACAGCTCGCACAAATCCTCCAGGATTTTCTGGTCTTCCACCCCGTCTTTGTTGAAGTTGATGTAATCCTTCTTCATGTGGTTGGCGATATATTTTATCAGCTGTTTTTTCTCATCACCTTCCGGATAGTCTACTGCTATCTTAATCAAGTCCTGAATGAACCGTCCGTAATGACGGAAACGAATGACGTTCGGAGAATAGGGAATTCTGTCCGGTTTCACTTCCAAACTTTCCTTCTTCACAATTTCCACCGGATAGTCAATATCCAGTTTGAAGTCGGACATAATGGCCAGATGATCCCACAGCTTATGACGGAAATCCTCCATGTCGCGCAATTGCGGGAACATGCCTCCCATTATGTTTACAATCGTATTGGCACACCGCTGACGCTCTTCACGGTCTTCGATGGTCAATGCATGGTCTACCATGTTCTGCACACTTCGTCCATACTCCGGAAGTGGCAATTTTCGTTGCTGGGTATTATATTCCATATAAAATTCTGTTATTCTACAAATCAAATCTTTTTACGCCTCACCCTCTCCGGCCATACGCCCTTACAGCAGTTTCTTCGGAGTGGAAGCCACGAATTCCTTCAGATAGAACGGCTCGAAATAGGCCACATCCTTGAAATCTTCCACTGCCATAGCTTTCTCGGCCAGCGGGAACATCCATTTGGCTACCGGATGAATATTCTCAATGAAGTGTGCGTTGGGGTGCGAAAGTTTTTCCTTGCACTTGGCTGCTCCGTTACCAAAGAAATACACCGGATGTTTCTCCAAATATTCGGCATACGAATTTTCGTCAATAATATCTGCTCCAATGGCACGCTGCACCTTCAAAGCACGGTCATACACGGCCGCATATACTTCCATACGGCGGGCATCAATCATCGGACAAAGCAAAGCATCTTCCGGCAGGTCATGCGCAAGCAGTACCGGCACACACATCACCTCCAGTGTGGGCAATCCTATCAGCGGAATGTTCCGCCCGTAACAGATACCTTTCGCCATCGACACACCAATACGCAGCCCCGTGTACGAACCAGGACCACAGCTTACTGCCACCGCATCCAACGGAATGGCATGGTTATCAATGAACGACAAGGCTTCATCCACAAATACCCCCAATACAGTGGCATGCGAAGGGCCGTTAAAATCTTCTTTTGAGAAAATGGAAGCTCCATCCTGGCTTACAGCCACAGAACAAACTTCCGTAGATGTTTCAATATGTAAAATGCATGACATAATTAAACTCGATACAATTATTATAGTCTGCAAATATACACTTTTCTTCTCACTATCTCATGAAAAAAGAGACAGAAAGTGAAGAAGCTGTTCTGAAAGATTCTCACTTCAAAGCATTTTTCATATACCTAACCACGAAAACAAAAAAGACACTAAAAAATTCTTTTTAAGTTCCTGACAAATTCTCTGTTTCACAGTGTGAAATATAAAAACCACAGTGTGGGATACATATTTCACAGTGCGGGATACAAATCCTGCACTGTGAAACAGAGAATATACAAGGAGATTGCAAAGAATAAACAAGACCATAAATATTTATCCAAAGAAGCAATCCTTATTTTCATAAACTGCATCTGAGTTTTCACACGTTTTTTTAACAGCTGCTTATTCTTTATTTAGATTTTTCCTACCTTTGTATCCAAATTATCAAAAAAACAGAAGGAGTTATGATACAGTCAATGACCGGATACGGAAAAGCAGTCACAGTGTTCGGAGACAAAAAAATCAACGTGGAAATCAAATCGTTGAACAGCAAAGCAATGGACTTATCCACACGCATCGCTCCATTGTATCGTGAAAAAGAAATGGAAATCCGCAACCTGATTGCCCAGACACTGGAACGCGGGAAAGTGGACTTCTCTATATGGGTGGAAAAAGACGCCGCCGAATCGGCTACTCCCATCAATACAGCCTTGGTAGAAAACTATTACAACCAGATAAAAACCATTTCTGAAACTTGCCATATTCCGTTGCCGGAAGACTGGTTTGCCACTTTGTTGCGCATGCCCGACGTGCTGACCCGCGTAGACGTGCAGGAACTGTCGGACGAAGAATGGACTGCAGCCAAACAAACCATCGAAACCGCTCTGCAACATCTGGTTGACTTCCGCAAGCAGGAAGGAGCAGCTCTCGAAAAGAAATTTACAGAAAAAATCGACAACATCGAACAGTTGATGAAATCCATCGAGCCTTACGAGAAAGAACGTGTGGCCAAGATACGGGAGCGCATTACCGATGCACTGGAAAAAACGCTGAGCATCGACTATGACAAGAACCGTCTGGAGCAGGAGTTGATTTATTACATCGAAAAACTGGACATCAACGAAGAGAAGCAGCGTCTGGCCAACCACCTGAAATATTTCCGCGAAACCATGGCTGGCGGACACGGACAAGGCAAGAAACTGGGATTCATCGCTCAGGAAATGGGACGTGAAATCAATACCACCGGCAGCAAGTCGAACCATGCCGAAATGCAGAACATCGTGGTGCAGATGAAAGACGAACTGGAACAGATTAAGGAACAAGTGTTGAACGTAATGTAAAAAAGAATATGGCAGGCAAACTTATTATTTTTTCAGCCCCCTCCGGCTCTGGTAAATCCACCATTATCAATTACTTGCTGACACAGAACCTGAATCTGTCCTTCTCCATCTCTGCCACCAGCCGCGCGCCCCGTGGCACAGAGCAGAACGGAGTGGAATACTTCTTCCTGACACCAGAAGAATTCAAGCAGCGTATCGCCAACAATGAGTTTCTGGAATACGAAGAAGTGTACAAGGACCGTTTCTATGGCACACTGAAAGCACAGGTAGAAAAACAGCTAGCAGCCGGACAGAATGTAATTTTCGATGTCGACGTAGTAGGCGGATGCAATATCAAGAAATTCTACGGCGACCGCGCACTGTCTGTATTTATCCAGCCGCCTTCACTCGAAGAGCTCCGCAAGCGACTGACCGGCCGTGGTACCGACGCGCCCGAAGTTATCGAAAGCCGTCTGGCAAAAGCGACCTTCGAGCTGAGCTATGCCGAAAAATTCGATGTAGTGATTGTCAACGACAATTTGGAAAAGGCTCAAGCAGAAGCCTTGAAGACCATTCGCGATTTTATTCAACAATAAATTTGCTGATATGCCTAAAGACCCAAAGAAAATCATGTTCATGATGACCATACTTTGTATCGTCATCGGGCTGGCAGCCATTGCCGTAGGGGTGGTGGCCGTAGCAAAAGAAGAATACATCATTGCCGTAGCCATGCTGCTGGTAGCTGCCTGGCAGATAATCAACTACAGACAATGGAAGAAAAGCCTCAAATAAAAACCGGACTTTTCGGAGGTTCCTTCAACCCTATCCATACAGGCCATCTGGCACTTGCCAACTACCTGTGTGAATATGGGGGACTGGAGGAGGTATGGTTTTTAGTCACCCCTCAGAACCCGTTTAAACAGAACGAGACTTTGCTCGACGACCATCTGCGGCTGAAAATGGTAGAAGCTGCCGTGGCAGGATACCCCCGTTTCCGCGCATCCGACTTTGAGTTCCAACTTCCACGTCCCTCATACACTATCCATACCCTTGATAAACTGGCCGAGTGTTATCCTGACCGGGAGTTTCACCTGATTATCGGTGCCGACAACTGGCAGGCTTTCGACCGCTGGCGGTCGCCCGAAGAAATCATCCGCCGCCACCACATTCTGGTCTATCCTCGCCAGGGTTATCCCTTGGAGGATACAGCCAGTCTGCCTCCTCATGTCAGAGTCGTACAAACTCCCCTTATCGAGATCAGTTCGACCTTTATCCGCAAAGGTATCCGGGAAGGAAAAGACCTGCGCTATTTCCTGCATCCGGAAGTATTCAGAATTATTCAGGAAAAAGGATTGTACCGGTAATCATTTCTTTTTGTGCAGTACCACCAGCACCACCTCGCTCGGTGTAAACAAGCGCACATCCTTGCGGGAAGTGCCCAGTCCATTGGTAACAATAACCGGAATACCCGCACTGTTATACTTCAACCCCGTCAGGAAACGGTTGCCGTATTTGGAAAAATGTGCCGGCGTCCATCGGCGGAACAAACTGACTTGTCCCCCGTGCGTATGTCCGGCCAGTGCCAAATCGGTGTGCGCCACATTCACATCCTCCACATAATCGGGTGTATGCACCAACATCAGCACGAAATCTTCTTCCTGCAATGCCAAGGTAGGTGACACCCCGTTCTGTTTCAGGTCAAACGGGTTACGAATGCCACACAGCAAAATGTACTCCTTTCCCCTCCACAAGGTATCCACCTTGTGCTCCAGTAAGTGTACCCCAGTTTCCTGCATGGCCTTCCGTGCCAGCGAGTCAGCCTGCCCACGCTCGTGGTTTCCCATCACGGCATACGTTCCGCAGGGTGTCTCCACCGTCTTCAGCGCCTGAAAGAGTTGCGTCACATCTCCTCCGTTACGCCCCCGATAGTCACCTCCCAGTAGCAACACATCCGCATCCAGCGAACGAAGTGCCTGGCACATGCCTGGCAAACGACGGGCGGTAAACCGACTCTCGTAATGAAAATCGGAAGCAAAAGCCACACGGAAACCATCGAAAGAATCGGGCAACTGGGCACTGTAGAAATCATAGCGCTTTACACGCCCCACGCCTTTATATTTGGAAAAAGAAGCCGTAGCACAAGAAGAAAGCAGGACACATAGCACCACCAGGCAACCTGCCAGCAAGTTCAATCGTTTCATCATTTTAAAATACATATAACTATCCGGTCGTGACAAAGGTCGTAAAAAAATACCTAACTTTGCCGGACGAAAAACTAAAAATCAATCCACAATGACAAACGTCAAAACCAATTCCATAAAAGCCTGGTTGTTGGCTGCCCGCCCCAAGACATTGACCGGTGCTGCCATACCCGTCATGCTGGGCTGTGCGCTGGCCTTTATTTACGGTCACTTTCAATTAACGCCTGCCTTGCTTTGCTTTCTGTTTGCGTTTCTGATGCAAATTGACGCCAATTTCATCAACGACTTGTTTGATTTTCTGAAAGGCAGCGACCGCGAAGACCGGCTGGGCCCGGAACGCGCCTGTGCACAAGGATGGATCAGCGCCAAGGCCATGAAAGCCGGAATTGCCTGTACCACCCTGTTAGCAGGAATCACCGGACTTTGCCTGCTTTACTACGGAGGACTGGAAATGATTCCGGTTGGTATTGCCTGCATGATTTTTGCCTTCCTCTATACCGCCGGACCGTATCCGCTGGCTTATCACGGATGGGGCGACTTGCTGGTACTTGTTTTCTTCGGCTTCGTACCCGTGGGATGTACCTACTATGTCATGGCGCACGACTGGAACATGTCTGTCACCATGGCTTCACTGGCCTGCGGCCTCATCATCGATACCCTGCTGATGATTAATAACTTCCGCGACCGTGAACAGGATGCTATCAGCGGCAAGAAAACCATCGTGGTACGCCTGGGTACCAAAGCCGGACTGATTCTTTACTTTCTGTTAGGACTGGCGGCCTGCTGGTGCTGCTTCTACTTCCTGGAAATCGGGAAAATCTATGCCGTACTGCTACCCCAGCTGTACCTGATTCCACACATCCTGACTACCCAGCACATGGCCCGTATCTACCGCGGGAAAGCCCTGAACGGAATTTTGGGAGAAACCTCCCGCAATATGCTTATTTTTGGATTATTACTCACCCTCGGCTTAATACTTTAATATGATTCGAAAGGTACGCAAAGAAGATACATCGGCCATCACTGCCATCTATAATCATTACATCGCCCACACTACCATCACCTTTGAACTGGAACCGGTGAGCGAAGAGGAAATGTGGACACGTATCCAGCACATCAATGAGAAGTATCCGTACTTTGTATATGAGACGGAAGGGCAGATTGCTGGCTACTGCTATGTGCACGGATGGAAAGAAAAGGCTGCTTACAACCAAAGTGCAGAGACCACCATCTACCTGGCTCCTTCGCATACCGGGAAAGGTATCGGAAAAGAACTGATGCTGCATCTAATAGAAGAATGCCGCCGCTACGAACTGCATGCCCTGATAGCCTGCATCACCGAAGGTAACGAAGCCAGCTACGCCCTGCACGAAAAGTTAGGGTTTGAAAAGGTATCTTATTTTCGGGAAGTAGGCCGTAAATTCGGGAAGTGGTTAGGAATCGTAGATTATGAACTGATTCTATAAGAGAGTATAGTATTATAAAAACAAGCAGGGCGATACCTTTATTTCTCAGGTACCGCCCTGCCTGTTATATAGGGAAATTCACATCACTTCAGCTGTATTGCATACTTGCTTAACGCTTTCTCATCCGAACTACCTCCAATCCATACCTGATATTCTCCCGGACAGAACTGGATGCTGTGTGTGCCTTCATTCCACCATTCCAAATCTTTCTTTGACAAGGTAATGTGTACATTGACTGTCTTTCCGGCGGGAACGGATACACGCTTGAATGCACGCAGAGTCTTGACCGGACCAGCCTCATCTCCCACCTTACTCAGGTAGACTTGCACCACTTCTTCTCCATCCCGGCTGCCCGTATTCGAAACCGGAACCACCAGAGAGAGATTATCCTCACTGCCTACCGTCTGCTTGCTGAAAGTGGCTGCCCCGTATGTAAACGTCGTATAGCTCAAGCCATATCCGAACGGGAACAGCGGGCGTTCTTTCATGAAACGATAAGTTCGTCCTGTCATATTATAATCTTCAAAATCGGGTAACTGCTCGATGCTTCGGTAAAAAGTAACCGGCAATCTTCCGGCCGGATTGTAATCACCAAACAAGACATCGGCTACCGCCCGACCACCCTGCTGTCCTGGATACCAGGCCTGCAAGATAGCCTCACAAGTCTCAGTTTCAGGAACCAGTCCGACAGGTGAACCGGAGCAGTTCACTAAAATTACCTTTTTCCCTGCACGATGCAAGGCAGCAAGCAAATTCCGCTGTACTTCCGGCAGCTCAATGCTGGTACGGTCTCCCTTCTTAAAGCCAGGCAAATCAACTCCCATTTCCTCACCTTCCAGGCTCGGGGAGATACCTCCCACGAAAACAACGACATCGGCATTCCGGACCGCATTGACAGATTGGGCAATATCCACTTTCTTCTTAAAGCCCATATCGAAATTCAGCTGCGCATCACCCTGCAGATATTCAAACTGCAATTCAATGTCATACTTCTTCCCTGCTTCCACTTGTAAAGCATACGATTGCTTGTTTCCGCCATGACTATTATAAAATGACATGGCTTCTTTCTGATTCACCAGCAACCGTCCTTTGCCAAAGCTGTACACATCGAAGATAACCTCACCGGAAGCCTTTGGTACATAAGTCGCATTGTAGGTTGCAGAGAAATCCGTCAGATTCACACCCGGTGCAAACACCGTAGCCCCTGAAGTACAGAAGTTGAACGGAGTCATCACCCGTGTTTCTACATCCACTTTTCCTTCGTGGTTCACATTGTTCCAGTAACGGGCACTGAATCCAGGTCTGCCTTCCGACTTGCACTCACTGAACACACTCTCCAGCAAATCATCACCTACACAAGGACACCCCTGTTCATAAATCAGTTTATCTCCTTTTCCAAGAGCTGCACGAATACCATCCAATACGGTCACCGTGTGGGCCGGTACTCCATTATAGTTTCCCCACATCATGACAGAATCTTTGGCATTGGGTCCCATTACAGCAACCGTCAAATTGCCACGTTTCAATGGAAGCACATTTTGTTTGTTGAGCAACAATGTCATCGATTCACGAGCCATTTTCAATGCCAACGAATCATGTGTGGCAGAAGCCACTACAGAGAAAGGAATCTTTGTCCAGGACACTTTGGAGGGATCGTCCATTTCTCCCAAATCAAAACGGGCCTTCAGCAATTTCTTCACGGAACGGTCTATTGCTTTTTCATCTATCATCCCCTTCTTTGCAGCTTCTATCAACGATTCATAAGTTGAACCACATTCCAGGTCTGTACCACTCAACACAGCCGCAGAAGCTGCAGAAGGAGCGTCTTTATGAGTTCGATGTCCTTTTTCCTCAAAAAAATCATTGATTGCCCAGCAGTCACTTAATATGATACCATCAAATCCCCACTCTTCTCTCAGAATCTGAGTCAGCAGACGTTTGTTTCCACAACACGGTTCTCCTTCAAACCGATTATAGGCGCACATCACTTCTTTCACATCTGCATCCTGTACCAAGGCTTTGAAAGCAGGCAAATAAGTTTCATATAAATCACGAAGCGGCAAATCTTCTACATCAAAAGAATGGCGGTTCCACTCCGGTCCGGAATGCACGGCAAAATGTTTGGCGCAGGCATGCAACTTATCGTATTTTCCGTCATTGACACCTTGCAGCCCTTTTACTACATTTACCCCCATACAAGTAGTCAGATACGGGTCTTCTCCGTATGTTTCTATTCCGCGGCCCCAACGAGGATCTCTATAAATATTCACATTTGGGGTCCACATCGTAAGCCCTTGGTACCTTTCATAACTTCCCTTCGACGCATAATATACATTTTTAGCTCGAGCCTCATCCGACACTGCCGTAAATACCTCATATACCAACGAGTCATTAAAAGAGGCTGCCATACCGATTGACTGCGGAAATACCGTAGCCAATCCAGCACGTGCCACTCCGTGCAATGCTTCATTCCACCAGTTATATGGCTTTATACCTAACCGTTCCACCGGCTTTGATACATCCATCATTAAGGAAATCTTTTCTTCCAGCGTCAGTTCCTGTAACAACAGCTCTGCCCTCTGTTCGGAAGGTAAGGAAGAGTCACGGAAATCGGGACGAGCACAGCCTAAAAAAGCTAAACCCAATAATAAAATACCATACCTCATAAAGTTACTTATTAGCAGTTTCCCATAGTTTTGTTTCAGAACATTTTATATCTGCCCACAAGTTACCACATTTTATTTTAAAATCTCCCTTTTCAAGACGCCATTTGCCATCATAGCCAACGAAAGCGAGATCACTGCCTTTTATCTTCATTGTAACTGTCTTTGTTTCACCCGGTTTTAAGTATACCTTCTCAAAATTACGCAAACGAATATTATCAGGAGTACTACTTGCCACCAAATCTTTTGAGAACAACAAAACCGCTTCTTTCCCTGCAACCTTTCCGGTATTCGTTACATCTACAGAGATTGTCAGTTCATCTTCAGCAGTAAAAGAAGTTTTATCAACTTTCAGGTTATTGTATACATAAGTTGTATAACTAAGTCCAAAACCAAACGGCCATTGTACATCCATTACAGAATCGTAATTATAGTTTCCTGCCATCTGTCCCAAGTTTTCACAAGGTTTGTAATCATACGTGGCAATTGCATTAATATACTTCGGATAAGTGAAAGGCATTTTGGCACTAAAATTCGCATCACCAGACATCAGATTTGCCAACGCATCTGCTCCATAGTTACTAGGAAGCATAATATTAATCACTCCCTGAGCTAAAGGTTCAATATCATTAATGATACGCGGACGTCCCTGATTTAACACTAAAATAACAGGTTTTCCCGTTTTTGCTAATGCTTTTACCAGGTTGCGCTGATTTTCTGAAAGTGTCAGGTCTGTCAAATTTCCCGGGGTTTCACAGTAAGAGTTTTCACCAATACAAGCTACAATAACATCAACCTTTGCTGCAGCAGCCACAACTTTTTCTATTTCCGGCTCATTTTCCTGCCACCAGTTATCATTTTGATTCGTTATGGCATTAGGGTCTGATGCTGCATAAGTTACCCCCGGCTCATAAACCACATTTTCTTTTCCATATTTATGGCAGAACGCTTCATAAATCGTATTATAGGCTCCGGCATATTCATCTGCCTTATTTCCCTGCCAACTATAAGACCAGCCTCCGTTCAAACAACGCATAGAGTTTGCATTAGGACCTGTCAGAAGAATTTTTTTACCTTTGGCTACCGGTAATACATTCTGTTCATTCTTCAACAATACCTCTGATTCTTCAGCAGCCTGGAGAGCAACTTTTGCAAATTCTTCCGATCCAAACTTATCATATTTTTTAATATCCCAATATGGATTTTCAAACAACCCCAGACGATATTTTAAACGTAACACACGGGCTACAGCATCATCAATACGGCTCATCGGTACTTCTCCTTCTTCTACCAGCTCTTTCAAATAAGTACAGAAACTGACTTCATACGGAACCATTGACATATCAATACCCGCATTAATAGCTATCTTTATTGCTTCTTTTTTAGTAGCTGCAATATGGTCACGGGTACAAAGGTTATTAATATCTGCCCAGTCGGTCACTATCATGCCATCCCAGTTCAATCCTTCTTTCAACCACTCTGTCAACAACTCATGATTGGCATGGAAAGGTATTCCGTTATCGACTCCAGAATTCACCATGACACTCAAGGCTCCATGACGAATCGCCTCCAGGAAAGGAGCAAAATGTTTCTCACGCATATCGCTACGAGAAATAGAAGACGGTGTACGATCCTTTCCTGATACTGGGACTCCATATCCCATATAATGCTTCATACAGGCAGCCACATTGTATTCACCAATATGATTGGGATCCTCTCCCTGAAATCCTTCTACAGCAGCCTTTCCCATTTCTGCATTCACGTAGCAGTCTTCTCCATAATTTTCCCACATTCGAGGCCAACGCGGATCTCTTCCTAAATCAACCACTGGAGCGTATGTCCAAGGAATACAACTGGCCTTTGTTTCGTAAGCTGATATTTCAGCCCCCTTCTTCGTCAGTTCGCGATTGAAAGAAGCTCCCATATTAATGCCCTGTGGGAACATGGTACCATCAAGAGTATAAGTCGTTCCATGAATCTGGTCTACACCATAAATACAAGGAATACCTATTTCTTTCATGGAAATTTCCTGTATCCGTTTGATTGCTTTGGCCCAAACTTCTTTCTTCTGTGCCACACTCAACGGAACATTCAAGAGTGATCCTACTTTATATTTCCCGATGACCGTATCGAGCATAGCTTCGCTCATTGTAAAGCCATGCTTCTTACTCGCCTCAAAATCAGTTACTACATCAATAGTAATTTCGCACATCTGTCCGATTTTTTCCTCCAGCGTCATTTTATTCAGCCATTTCTGAATATTTGCCTCTATATTCTTATCTACTGGGATAGCCGGTGTCACGCTCTGCACGTTTTGTGCCATACACATGCCAGATCCAAGCACTGAGGCCAAAACTACGTTCTTTATCAAATTCATGGTATTTCTTTTTTAATTATTAATATCAGTATTAATTCTTATAGTCAAACTCTACAACTCCCTTTATATCTTTTGATGAACTGCCTATATAAATCTTGAATTTGCCTGATTCTGCCACCCATTTATGCTGCGTATCATCAAAAAATTTCAAGTCTTCCTCATCTATCGTAAACAGTACCTCTTTTTCTTCACCTGGTTGGAGTGTTACTTTATAAAAATCTTTCAATTCTTTCAACGGACGCAATACACTGCATTTTTCATCTCCGATATACAATTGTACAACTTCTTTTCCTGCTACTTTTCCTACATTTCTTACAGTACATTTGATTTCCAATACATCTCCGGATTGCATCTGAGAAGAAGAAACAACCGGCTTTCCGTATTCAAATTGTGTATAACTCAATCCATACCCAAATGGGAAAAGAGGTTTGATTTTTTTTGTATCATACCAGCGATAACCCACCAAGATATCTTCTTTGTATTCCTGTCGGATACCGTCTCCAGGATAACTGATTTCTCCATAATAGTGAGCTGGGCAGTCTTCTAATTTAGCCGGATAAGAGAAAGGCAATTTACCACTCGGAGTGACCTCACCTGTAATCACATCGGCAAGTGCCTTTCCACCAATAGAGCCCAGATACCATGATTGTATAACTGAAGGGACCTCCTTCAGCCAAGGCATATCCACAGCATTTCCACTTGTCAACACCACTACCACTTTCTTATTAGCCTTCAAAAGGCCTTTGATAAGCCGATCCTGTTCAAATGGCAATTGGAATGTTTTCCGATCATCTCCTTCGCAATCCTGCTGAAAATTCTTATTAAGTCCACCCATAAAAATAACCAGATCCGCTTTCTGGGCTTCATTAACAGCTGCCGTATAAAGAGAATCAATCACTGACTGAGAAAATGTATCGGCCCGATCAAACATAGGTCGTCCAGCTACATACCCCTGAGTAAATTTCACACATTCTTTTCCCAATTTCTCTGTCAATGCTTCAAGAGGAGTAATCACCATCTTAGGCTTTAATTCAGAGGAACCTCCTCCCTGCATCAAATTCCGAATAGCATTATCTCCTACCACTAAGACACGCTTGTACTTTCCTTGACTTAAAGGTAAAAGAGACTCTCCCTTAAATGTAGCCTCATTTTTCAACAAAACAATCCCTTCTGTTGCTATCTGATAGGCTGTTTCATAATGAGAATCATTAGACATAGCACCTAACTTTCCATTATCATTCATGGCCGTTCTGAATATTAATCTCAACACGCGAGCTGCTTTGTCATTTACTACTTCCATCGGAACTTTACCCTCTTTCACCATCTGCAAGTACGCATTTCCTAAATAATAACTATCATACCCCAAGCTTGAATTAGAGGTCAAACCATTTGTAAAAGTACCAAGCTCAAGATCTAATCCATACATAGCAGCTTCATACGTATCATGCGCAGCTCCCCAGTCTGTAACCACACATCCGTCAAAACCCCATTCACCCTTCAGTATATCATTATTCAGTAATTTATTATGAGCGGCATGTGTTCCACGAACTTTATTATAAGCTCCCATAATAGTCCATGATTTTCCTTCTTCTATCGCAGCTTTGAATGCAGGAAGATAAATCTCATACAATGCACGATCACTCACCTGCACATCAATATGATTACGCCAATGTTCCTGATTGTTAAGTGCATAATGCTTTACACAAGCTGCAACCCCATTTTCCTGTACTCCCTGAATATAAGGAACACACATACGTGCAGCCAAAAAAGGATCTTCACCCATATATTCAAAGTTACGTCCATTCAACGGAGTACGGTAAATATTCACTCCAGGTCCTAACAATACATTTTTATGACGATAACGTGCCTCTTCCCCGATAGCTGTTCCATACGCCTTCGACAAAGAGGGATTCCAAGTAGAAGCCAAACAAGTCAAGGCTGGAAAAGCAGTGCAACTGTCATTAGTCCATCCAGCATAATCCCAGCTATTCCAGCAAATTTCTGCACGTACTCCATGAGGGCCATCGGAATACATCAACCCAGGAATACCCAAACGAGCACATCCAGGTGTACTGAAACGGCCATCCGCATAACTTAAACGCGTCTTCTCTTCTACAGTCATTCTGTTCAATGCATCTTTCACACGAAGCTCCAAAGGTTTTCGAGTATCCAGATAAACAGGTGTCTCTCCTACGACCACCTTCTTCCCACTACCAGACATCAGCACTTTAAGCAAATCTTTTTTCTGCTGATTTTGAGATGTATATATTCCAAATCCTCCTTTATAATCCCATTTAGCCCAAGCTATATTAAGACTATCAAATACACTAATTACGTCTGCATACCATTTCAATGCTGATTCTATCGGAGCTTTTTCATAAATTCCAAATTCTCCACAATATAAATTCAGCCCCTTTTCATCTGCTACCCTTTTAGCCTTACTTAAAAATGCAGACAGTGTTTCCCGGTTCCAAGGAGTTGTACGCCAACGTGCAACCAATTTTTTATCATCTGCTGATAAAGAATCAAATTCATCTTTCGACACCAAATAACCAGGATAATGTACATTGCCCTGATACTTACCAAATTCAGTCCAACCTGCCTGATAGTGACTCAACAGGAAAGGTTCATAGAAATGACAGCTCAACAAAATGAACTCATCTCCTTGGGGAACCTTCAAATATTGAAAAGTATCTACCCCTTGCCACATATTGGAACCGATGACAATAACTCTTTCCTTTTCAACCTTTCTAATTATCTGATAGGCTTTCTCAACCAGTTTATTCCAGTCCTCATGATTTGGAGCAGTCGGCTCATTCATTATCTCATAAGCCACATCTGAAGTTGAATAGCCCTTTAATTCTTGTACTAAATCCTGCCAGAGTGCAAGAAAATGAGTTTGCGCTTCCGGCTTTTCCCACAAACTATTTTTCTTTCCTTCATTCCCTGCATTAAAATAATGTGATCGTACAATATGCAAATCCACAATGACTCTTAAATCATTTTTTAAAGCCCACTCAATACCTTTATGAAGATAAGAAAAAGCTTCTTTATTTTTCTGACCATTTTCCTGCCACAACACTTCTTCATCAATGGGCAATCGTACATGGTCAAAACCAGCCCGAGCTATTCGGGAAAAATCAGTTGCACTCATTCCGTCTTGTATGGAAGGAGTATTTTCTCCCCGTTGAGACAACCAATGGCTCAGGTTTACCCCTCTCTTTATCTCAAACGACTTTTTAGGAGAAGCATATCCTCCCACAGACAAAACAATTATTAAAATAAAAGTTATAAGTTTTCTCATACAATCAATCTTTAAAATGGATATTCAGTATTAGCCCCTTCCATAATGCCTTCCAAAATGGGTCTAGAGTAGATGTTTACTTCCATCTGATACCATCTATTAAACAAGCCAAAATATTCTTTTCCTTCTACAAATGGGCCATCATATAAAGGATTATAGAAAGTACCATTGTCCCAAACAATTGGAACGATACCATTCTTTTTGGCAGCAGAAGTGATATAACTCATATAATATCTTTTAGTATCTGCTAAGTCATTTACATTCCCATCCGACTTATCTTTAGGAGGTGTAACCACCCCATATTCACCCATAACAACCGGATAGCCTTTATCCACCCAAAGCTGTTTAATCTTTCCAAACAGTTCATCTACATAGTCTTCCTGTTCTCCTGATACAACTGTATTATACTGAATATAGTCCTGCCCCCAATAATATACAGTCTCTGTATAATCTGCAAAATCCATGTAAGAGAAACCTGCCGGGCGATAATAATGAAACTCAATTGCCATTCGCTTATCCACTACATCAGTCGGGAAAAGAAGTCCATCAAATGCATAATCAGGATTGGTGGCATAAGTTTGAATAATCAAATTTCGATAATAATTCTTACCTCCAGTAGCACGTACAGCATCTACAAAGCACTGATTAAAACGATTCTGCACTTCTAAATTAGCAGCAGTAGGTGCCTGCCAATTTATTTCGACTTCATTAGTGCCAGAAAAAATCAAACGCTCATCGTAATCCCTGAAATAAGATGCGATTGCATGCCATAGATTCTTTTCTTTCATCAATACCGTTTCCGCTTCTGATTTCAGAGGGTGGCTTTCCAGCCAGTCTTCATGATGCGTATTTAAAATGACATACATGTCATTATCTATACAATAGTCTACCACCTCCTTTACACGAGCCAACCAATCAAGACGTATTTCAGCCATCGTATTCTGATCCACGACATGAGGATACCATCTGACCGGTATTCGTACAGCATTAAATCCTGCATTTTTCACTGCATCAATCATCTCCTTTGTCACAATTGGATTCCCCCATGAAGTCTCTGAATCCATGTGATTGGCCAATCCATCTTCATAACTCTCCAAGGAGTTACCCAAATTCCATCCAACCTTTATTTTCTTAAACAACGCATAAGCATCGTTTTCCATACCAACATTATCCGGCGCTTTGTCAACCGGTAAAGCTTTGGTCTTAAAAAGTATTTTAATCTCACCTACAGAATTATTGTCATCATCAATCAATAATCCACCAGGTATAGTCAAAGTATACTGCGTTTCTGGAGTTAATCCTGAAATCTGCACTGTGACAATCTCATCAGAAAATGAGATATTCTCTATTTGAGCACTTGGGCTTAACTGTAACTTTTCCAAGTCCGAAGCAGACATACAGACTTTCTTATTAAACGTCAGCACAATCTCAGAAAGTGCAAAATCAACCTCTTGAGCTTCATTTTCAGGATTACTTTGCAAAAGCACCGGCATGATTACAGATTTCTCTTCGCTTGAACATGAGGATAGTAATGAGCTAAGCACCAATATCATCAAACTTCCATATAATAATATATGCTTCATACATAATTTTAATTAGGGTTAACATAGAAACCTTTAAGAAACACAATCTTGTCCAAGTAAAAATACAAGGACAAGATTGTGACATAAGATATTACTTAATAGTTATCCGATCCACATAATATCCGTGACCTACACAAATAAATCCTCCCTTTTCCTCGATTGTATTCAAAATTTCCTGAGTTAAAACAAACTCGTAAACTCCGTCTTCTTGTACATCTATCGGGTCGGTAAAATAGGGTTCCCAAGCTGCATGTGTCAGTCGAATCTGATGATATTCATCGTCAGCCTTAATCGAATAACTTACATACATTGTTGTACCCGGATAAATCGATTCAAAAGTTTCCAAAGGAATAAGGTTAAAAGTCTTATGAGGATCACCGTCTGGCAAATCCCAGGATACATAATGATGTCCTTCCCAGAGCAATGTTTCTGAAGAAACAGCGAACGAGATTTCAGACTCCATTTTTTGTGAAGAATAGAACAAGACTTCTGCTCCATTATCACTCTCTCCTTTCAATACATACATACCATCCTCTAATTCTGGACAGGTAAGTACTATTTCGTCATAACTTTGTCTGATAAACTCAGTCACTGTGGTTCCATTAATACTAAGAGAGGCAATCTTATCCAATCCGATACCAGTCATAACCCATTCACTATGTGAGGTTGCATGTGCAAATCCGCCAGTGATGACCGGAACATTAACTACCGTTACAAGATTTCCACCATAGCTATTTCCTTCTACATCTACAAGGCTGATACGATATTCTCCCACCTCCAAGTTTGAAGGAACCTCATATTCTACATAGTTACCCAAATCTGAACTTCCCATCGATACAATAGGAACCGTCTGTTCGCCTATCACTACACCTGTGACCAAAGACAAATTATTTCCATAAAGACGAGCACGAGCCCCATTAGATACAATTCGTTCAAAGCCAACAGCCTCCGACCATGGTTCGCCCTGAAGAGGACTGACCACAATCTTTCCTTCCCTGGAAGTGGATTGTCCTTTTGTAGTCGTTGCCACAACCTTTAAAGAGTAAGTTCCTGCTTCCAGTGGAATATCTATTTCATTTCCTTTTTGAACCTCCACTCCGTCTATTAACCAAGTTACTTCTGTATAATCAGAAGGAGTAACTGTCAATTTCATTGTAAAATTGGCATCATGAGTTATCTGTGAGACCACAGCTGGTTCTCCATCTACCCAATCAGGAAATACAGGATCCAATATCTTAGGATAATCATCTTCTGTAATAGTTGAAAAAGGCTCATCCTCTTTACATGAAACTCCCAATAAACTTACAGCAACAAAAGCCATAAGCATCAAATATATTTTTTTCATATTCTTCTCTTTATTTAATCTACAATTAATCTACAGAATCCCACCAAACATGAGTATACCAGCTATCCTTACCTCCCATTCTTTGTAAAGCTTCTTCATAGTTATCTTTATTATACGAAGACTCAAGAGTAGGATAACAGAAACGTACTGGAATTTCCTTACCATCCGTCAGATACTGTTCAAAACCATACTCAACAGGCGATTTTAAAACTGGATAACCAGAACGCCGTACATTAGCCCAGCACTCTGCCGGATTCAGAAAATGTAAAATCCATGCTTGGGTATTGATAGAACTTTTTTTCTGTTCGTCTGTATAACCTATAGGATTAGCATTATAATAAGTTTCAAACTCTTCATCAGTAATCTCCTCACAATCATAATTATTTGAAAGGAAATTCATTGCTTCTCTTACACCTTTCTTATAATACTCTTCTACTGATGCTGACCCTACATTCCATCCTTTCAATGCAGCTTCAGCCATTAAAAACATAACCTCTGAATATGTCATTACCACTCCAGGATTATCACTCATCAAGAAAGTTGTTGCCAGCTTCGGTTCTACTTCACGTGCTACTGAATACACAATATTCGGATTGGTTTCAGCTATTTCCTTCAAAATATCACTATCATATCCCGTAGGCCATGGTTCCCATGAGAATGCTCCGGGCACACAAGGCTGAAATGCAATACCTTTTTCTATCATTTCTTCAGTCAAGTCAATACGATTGTCAGGACTTGAAGTACTCATAAGACCATCATAATAGCAACGGGCTATTCTAAATGTACGTGGGTCACCGGTATTATACAACTGATTAAAGAAAGTGGAACACAGATAAGTCGGATTATTGGCAGGGTCATTTCCATAAAGGACTTTTGACAAAGCATTTCCTCTATAATCTGTATATGATTCTGATCCGAAGCTATATGAAATTTCCATATATTTAATCAAAGCATCATCACTTGAGCTTTCAAAGACTCCTCCGTCTGCCTGCAACGCGCTTTCAAACTCTTGTTTTGCCCTTTCCGGATCAACATTGGAGATTCTCATTGCAAAACGCAAGCGAAGAGAATTTGCAAACTTCTTCCATTTCTGAATATCTCCATCGTAAATCACATCACTTGTTATCTCATCCTTAGCAGGGTCAAACTGATCAACAGCCTTACTTAACACCTTAAAGAAACTATCATATATATCTTTCTGCTCGTCATAACGGGGAGTAAAGATACTTTCCAGATAACCTTTTCCTGCCTCACTGTAAGGAACATCTCCATACAGGTCTGTCATAACTGACATTGTATATACATAAAAAATATTCAATGCCGCATTGATATTCACTTTTTCCGGATCGTCTTTTGTTCGATATTCTGCATCTACCAAATTTGAAACAGCTCCTGTATAACCTAATGTCCAGCCATATCCCATAATATTATTATCAATAAAATGGCGACCACCATGGAATGTAGTATTCCAGCATCCCATGAACTGCTGGTTAAAAGCATATAAATAGTTTCTGAATATATCGACCATATCCAATCTGCCATACGTCTGTAATTCCGCAGTAGTAAGCTGGGCATTAGGGTCAATTATATCTGCTTTAGAAGGGTCTGTATTCATATCTTCCATATAACTATCACTACAAGCACTAAATGAAAAAGTACATGCGGTCAATAGCATTGCCAAAATTGATTTATTGTATTTCATATCTATTTTATTTTAGGTAACGAGTCTACTCAGATTAGAATTTAATATTCACATTGAATCCATAACTTTTGCGTGAAGGCAAAGAACCATATTCCAATCCCATACCTGTAGTATTATTATAGTTAGAGTCTGGGTCTATGTTAGGAATATTTTTATACACGATGAACGGGTTACGTGCTACAAATGAAATGGTCAAGTTATCTACTACATTCTTCAGAAGCTTTTTCGGGAACTGGTAAGTTAATGTCAGCTCACGGCATTTCACATACGAGTTATCATAGATAAACATTGAAGGGGCATTTCGACAAACACTCATCCAATAATCTTCAGGATTAATGTATATATCATTCGGACGATAAGTTCCATCGCCATTGTCTATTACTCCCGGAGCAATAAATCCACCAGTAGGTTTCCAGTCAGGAGAACCTTTCGGGAATCCGGCTGCCTTACGCTGTTCTTCAGAACGATACCACTCTTCACGGCCCTGCAGTGTTTCCAAAGCCTTACCGGACTCATAAGCAGAACGAGCAGACATAGAATAGAGATCTGCACCCACTTTCACATCAAACACAGCAGACAATGATAAATTCTTATAAGCCAAAGTTGTAACAAGACCACCTGTCCAGTCCCATGATGCATTACCTAATATATGTGAGCTCTTATCATACATAGGCAGACCTGTCGACGGATCAATAAGAATATCTCCATTCTCGTTACGCTGGAAGTCCGGGCCAATGATAGATCCATAATTTTCACCCACCTTAGCCGCTACCTGCACATCAAGCCATGACGCTTTTTCAAGTTCAAACATATCCACTCCATCTACCAGCTCTTTTACCTTATTTTGGTTTTTAGAGAAGTTTAAGTTCAAATCCCAAGAGAAGTCTTTTGTTTGAATCAAACGAGTATTCAAAGCTATTTCAATACCCTTATTCTCTATTTCACCCGCATTAATCAAACGATAGTTGTAGCCTGAACTCCAGGAACTGGCCATACCCATAATTTGATCCTTACTAATCTGAGAATAATAGGTGAAATCCAAACCAATCCGGTTATTCAGGAATTTTGTTTCCAAACCTACTTCAAAAGAATTCGTTCTAGTGGGTTTCAAATTCTTATTAGGCACTGTATTATTATTTATATAACCTATTGTATAACCTGGATATGTATATTTAGACTTTGTATAAACCAGTCCCAACTGATACGGATTGGTATCGCTACCAACTTGTGCCCACGACATACGGATTTTTCCATAAGGTAATGCGTTCTTCTTATTGATTATCTCTGAGAAGATAAAGCTACCTGAGAATGAAGGGTACAAATAAGAGTTATTATTCAAAGGCAAGGTAGAAGACTGGTCAGCACGTAAAGTTGCATCAAAATAAACCATGTGCTTCCAACCTAAGTTTACAGCTCCATAAAGTGAATTAATCTGTTTACGATATGTATTTTGCTCTACACTAATTTCATTAAAACTAAGTAAAGCGATTACATCACGAATCTGCATATCCTGCGCTGTAGTAATAGTAGTCAGATTATCCACTTTAAAGATATTACCTCCCAAAGTTCCATTAAAATCAAAATCACCCCATGTATTGTTATACAAGGCCAACAACTCAAAGTTATACATACGATTTTCGAAGGTACTATTCTGCAAACGGCCAGCCTCGAATCCTGGAGTAGTCGGAGCCTGATAATCTTCAAAAGTGAACCAGTTCATTTCAGTACCCAATGTACCTTGCAACTTCAAGTGGGGATTAATATTCCAAATAGCCTTACCGTTCAAACGGAACTGGTCTTTTTGGGAAATATTCTGATTTTTATATACGCCCCAATATGGATTTACATTATAAGGGTCCATTCCGTTCCAGTTGCTATATTCTCCATTTTCATCCTGATAAGTCTTTAACCATGCCTGATCATAAGTTGTGGCTAATGTCATCAGGTTCTTTCCGATATTAGCTTTACTGTCTCCCATAGCAGGACGGTTTTTCACATCTTCACGTGTATAGTTCACGCTAAAATCCAAATCAACTTTTGATAAAGAAGTATTTGCACGCAAAGAGAAATTATTACGGCTCATATGAGTTTTAGGAACAATATCCTTATTTCTCATATCTGTATATGAAAAACGTACCCCCGTTTTACCATGACTAGCACTGATTACCGCTGTATTAGTAGCTGTCAAACCGGTACGGAAAAATCCTGAAGTATTGTCTGGAATAATCAAATACGGACGTGATACCCCATCAAAATAAGTCAGCATGTTATTTCCATCTGCTTTTGGTCCCCAACTCGTATTGGTATTTGATATTGCATCAATACTATATGTACCATTGCTACCCATACCATATATTTGCTGAATATCATTCCACTTAGACAATTGTGTATCAATAGTCAAAGTTCCATTATATTCTACACTGAATTTTTCTTTCCCATCCGCTTTCTTTGTGGTAATAAGGATAACTCCATGGCTCGCACGGCTACCATACAAGGCTGAAGCAGCAGGACCTTTCAAGACAGAAATATTTTCAATATCATCTGGGTTAATACTCGAAATGCCATCACCCAAATCATATCCGCCATAAGTTCCAGCACTTCCATAATTCGTATTATCCAAAGGTACCCCATCAATCACATATAATGGCTGATTATTACCAGTCATTTCTGTACTACCACGTAAAATAACACGCGTAGATCCAGAAGGGCCACTGGCTGTCTGGCTTACTACCAAACCAGGTACACGTCCTGCCATAGAATTGATTACATTCGTTTCTTTCGCCTTAGTAAGAGATTCTCCTTTAACTTCTGCAACTCCGTATCCTAAAGCCTTTCTCTCTCTCTTAATACCCAAAGCTGTCACTACAACTTCATCCAATACCTGGTTATCTTCCTTCAAGGTAATTCTCATCGTTCCAGTCGTTGCTTTTACTTCTTGTGAGGCATATCCCACATAGCTGACTACAAGAATTGCACCTGGTTTTACATCTAAAGAGAAACGGCCATCTAAATCCGTAATTGTTCCGTTACTCGTACCTTTTTCAACTACGGAAGCTCCAATAATCGGACCTTCGGAATCTGTTATAACACCTGAAATTTTAGCTCCTTGCTGAACCGCTAACAAACAATCTGGAGCATCTGCCTGTACATACGGAACTCCTCCCAACATAGATAAGGAAAAAGCTCCACACATTAAAACTTTTTTACTTACTGTTTTCATAGATTTATGAATTTAATAAAACTTATTGTTCCCAAAAAGCAAACCATTTACCTATAGATAAACAGAAACTACCAAGAACACAGAAAACAAAGATTTTTTACACATGCAAATGTAAATACAAACAATTTACTCCAAGGTCTGATATGTATTACAGTATACCTTCAATTGTAGAATCAACATTTCATACCCTATTTTTAGACATAAGACACCCCTGCCTATATAGCAGGAATTCAAATGAATATTATCTTTGCAAATAGAATATAACAAGAATATTTTACTATTTTTGTTATATGATTAATTAAAATGAGTAGTCCTTTATTTAAACCTAGTAATTCTATATTAAAGATACAATTAAATGAAAGCACAGATATTGTTCATACTTTGTTTTATATTTAATGTAACAATTGCGAAAGAGCATTATCAATTCCGACATCTCACTACTTCTGACGGTTTAGCTGATAATGAAGTAATAGATATGCTAAAAGACAACGAAGGCTTTCTTTGGTGTGTGACAAGCAGTGCCATAAACCGTTTTGATGGATACAATGTAAAGCAATATTTAAAAACTGAAGATGGAACAGATTTATCAACTTCTGTCAGTCAGATTTTAATTGATAAAGATAATAATATCTGGATAGAACGTTTTGGCTATTACTTCACATACAATAGGGAAAAAGACTTATTTGTCAATGCACAACCCTTACTTCAGAAATATCAATTGCACAGCGGCGCAAATCCACAAACAATTATTACTGACGATCACAATAATTTATGGTCATACAATGGAGAAACAATGAAAGTATATTCTTTCAGTACCCAACAATCTCATACCATAAAAGATTTGCCCGAGAACATAACTTTTTTCAGTGTAAAAAAAGATAAACTATTTTACATCGACGGAGAGAATAAATTTCATATAACAGATCTATTACATAAGCATACAAATGCCATTATTCCACTAAACGAAGCATTAGGTGCAGAAAAATTCTTGAGCTATAAATTTTATGTAGACGACAACCTCGACATTTGGGTATATAGTTCCAACACAGAAGGACTTTGGCTGTTCTCTCAAAATACAAATAACACATGGAAGTTAAGTACAATAGGAAAAAATACCCTCCTTCTAAAAAATAAGGTTATCAGTATTTGTGAAGATAACTTCCATAAAATATGGATTGGATTAGAATATGACGGTATCAGTATTTATGATAAAGAGAAACAACAACATACCCATATTTCACAAAACCTGTCCCCTTACTCATTAGGAAGCAACAAAGTATGGTGCTTTTACTATGATGATGAAAACACTATGTGGGTAGGTACAATGCGAAACGGAATATCCTACTACAACCCACACTTCTTCTCTTTCTCTAAAACCATGCTCCCTTCCACTTACGATACTTCATGTCAAGTGGAAGATCATGAGCATAATTTATGGATTGGTACAGACGGAGATGGAATCTATAAAGTAGATCCTAATGGGAATATTACCACTTTTAAGAAAGAGCAAAATAATTCATTTAGCAATAAGATTATTTGCATGCACGTAGATGCCCAAAACAGAATATGGATTGGCACCTATCTGGATGGATTCGGCTATTATCAGAATAATTGTTTCCATCAACAACCTTTTTCTGATAAATTTCCAAGAAATCCCGTCAACAACAGTATATGGAGCATCACTGAAGATAATAAAGGAAATCTCTATTTAGGGAACTTAAAATGTGGCCTGCATATATTTAATCCTAAAACAGGATATTTTCACACATTTACTCCACAAAATTCCAGTCTTGTCGATCCGCATATCATGAACGTATTTTTTGACAAAAAGAACTCCATATATATGGCAACCTGTAATGGTGTTCACGTCATAAATACAGAGAATCATGAAATAAAAAATATACGCCACAACTATAAGAACTCACAATTCATCCAAGATACAATACAGAATAACGTCTACATAGACAGCCGAAATCTTTTGTGGATGGGAGGAAGAGAAGGGCTTACTATATTCGACACACGTCTTGATACGATTTACTATTTGAATAAGAGCCACAGACTGGAAGGAAATTTTGTACGAGGCATCACCGAAGATAACAACCAAAATATTTGGGTAGTAACTACAGATGGAGTTACTAAAATAGAGATACAAGTAGATCAACATGGACATGGCTATACATTTCATTGCCTCCCATACGCCAAAAACGACGGGTTACAAACCTCTGATTTCGTACATAACTCCATATATAAGTCACAAAACGGTCATATCATAGTAGGAGGAAATGGAGGATATTACGATATTAATCCTAATATAAAATACAACAAAAACATATCCAAAGTCATCTTTACAGAATTAAAAGTTCTGGACACAACTATTAATGTAGATTCCTTATATAATCATCACAAAATATTAAGCCAGAATATTGAACTTACAGACAAAATAACGCTCAAGTACAATCAAAATACTTTTAAATTAAGTTTCTCAACCATGGAGTACGTACGTACTCATGATATTCGGTTCTCCTACCGATTGAGTGGAACGAACAATCAATGGATTTCACTCGAAAGCAACTATATTGCTTTTAACAATATGGCTCCAGGAATATATGAGCTAGAAGTTCGAGCTACCAACTCTGGAGGACTATGGAGTAATCCCTCCACACTTCTCATCAATATTGAACCTCCTATATGGTTAAGTATTTATGCCAAAATTTTATATTTACTCTTGGTTATCACACTATTCTCCTATGTATGGTATCGAAAGGAACAAAAGCACAAACGAAGAATGCACTATAAGGAAATGGAGTTTGAAGCTAAAAAACAACATGAAATAGATGAAATGAAACTAAACTTTTTCACTCATCTAAGCCATGACTTCCGTACCCCACTATCTTTAATTATAGCTCCACTAGAAGAAGTGCTCAAAACTCATCACAACGAAGATATTACATCAAACTTGAATATTATTCATAAAAATGCTTTGTCCCTTCTGAATTTAGTGAACCAAATATTGGATTTCCGTAAAATTGAAATACAAGAAATGAAACTGCATCCAGAGAAAGGAGACTACATTGAGTTTATAGACGATATTATCAAACATTTTTCCGTATATGCAACCACTTATCAGATTACTTTAACCTTCGAAAAAGAGATTGACACTTTATCTATGGCATTTGATAAAGACAAAATACATAAGGTTCTTATGAACCTTTTATCTAATGCTATAAAATATGCAGGTATTCCTGGTAAAATTACAGTTAAAATATGGATCGAAGACGAAAAAGTATTTACTAGTGTAGCCGACAACGGAAAAGGGATAGAAGATAATGAGAAGTGCAAGGTCTTTGATGCTTTTTATCAAATAGCTGATGAAAAATCATCGTATGGAAGTGGCATAGGACTGCATATTGTAAAAGAGCTTCTCTCTTTACATCATGGAGACATACATATAGAAGACAACCTGCCAACAGGAGCTAAATTTATATTTTATATTCCTATTACTCCCATGGAGCAAATTGTAGAAACAGAATTTCATATCCAACCGACCGAAGAAGAAATGGTATCTTTAGAATCAGAGGAGAAAAACGAAAATCTGGATCAAAACACCCTACTCATTGTAGAAGACAACCAAGACTTACGCTTATTTTTATCCGATTCTCTAAAAAAGGAATATCATATTTTTTCTGCAGTTGACGGACTACATGCATTATCTATTCTCAAGAAAGAGCATATTGATATGGTCATTACGGATATTATGATGCCTAACATGGATGGGATTGAACTATGCCATGCCATAAAAAGTGACATCAAAATTTCACATATACCAGTTATCATGCTGACAGCTAAGAATGATATTGAACATATAAAGAAAGGACTAACTGAAGGAGCAGACGATTATATTGCCAAACCCTTCAACCTGAATATTTTAAAACTTCGCATCAATAAAATACTTAAATGGAAACAAGAATGCCATAGAAAGTTTTCTATTGCAGATATACCAGTGAGTGACATCACCTCAAGCTCATTGGACGAATCTTTCATTCAAAAAACCATCAAGACTGTAGAAGAACACATCGAAAATCCTCAATTCTCGGTAGAAGAATTAAGTAGCATTATTGGTATGAGCAGAAGTAACTTATACAATAAACTCATGTCTATAACAGGAAGTTCTCCAAGCAAATTCATACGCATCATACGGCTTAAGAAAAGTCTGAAACTACTGGAGAAAACCCAGATGACAGTCGCAGAAGTAGCTTACAAAGTGGGATTTAATACTCCAAAAATCTTTACACATTATTTCAAGGAAGAATATAAAATGACTCCTACGGAATACAGAAAGAAAAAAGAAGCATCCCCTAATGAAGCGCAATAGCAATTTTCTAGATTTTCTCCTACCAGCTTACCATTACAAAGTAGTCACATATTGCGGAACAACCTGCACTGAATCAACCCGAACTACCGAACCTTTGGAAAAATCAGGAACAGCTTCTCCCGGCAAATCAGACAGGAAAGGTGCATTTTTCCGCAACGGACGAATGTAAAAACTCAGTTCCTCATCAGTCAGTTCTTGCTGGAAACGTTTCAGACTAATCTGCCAAGGGGCTCCATAATAAAAGTGATCCAACACCAGCTCACCCTTCAAGAAAGCCATGGCCACGTCGCCTGTATAATCCAGCCGCAAGAAATAGTCATTTACCTGAGGATATTCCTTTCCGGAAAAACGAACTGCCAACCGACGGCTTCCAACCTTACGGAAGGTATATTCGGGCTGCACGGAAGGAACTTCTTTCATCTGTTCCTTAAAGCCTTTTGCCGAAGAATATTCTACATAACGGAACACCGGGTCTCCCATATTCAGCAACCGTACTCTTCCTGCTTCCGGCAGCACCATGGAAGAAGTTATCAACAACTTACCGTTGATTTTACAAGCATTCAAAGCCTGTTCGCGGGTCAGCGTGGTTACTTTAAACCGTTTTCCACCGGATGTCTTCACCGTAAACGTACTTTTTAAGCCTGCTTCCGGAGTATAACAATATTTTCCGGCTACCGTAGTCTTGTCAAACACAAATTCCGGTTGAATACCTTCCGGCACAAAGAAAAAGTAATGGTCTGTCCCCCTGTCATCCAGTTTCAGCAATAACTGAGCGGTGGCATACTTCAACAAGGCATCTTCCATCTGAAAATTAAACGGCAGAATCAGGCTCTCATCTTTCGGCAGAGTAAACGTACCTTGCGAAGGAATACGAAGTGTTTCATCCGCAAACTTCAGCCGTAAGCACAAATCTTTCTGGTCTACCCGAGCCGTATCGTGGTCTTGAAAGTTCACCATAAACACGAAACCCGATTTTCCTCTTACCCGCGCCGCATATCGCAACGTTTCCCGGTTATCCGGAGTCATCCGTTCATATCCCTTCGGAAGCACCGTTTCCATCGGTGCCAGCTGGCTGGAGAAATCGTTCAGGAACAGATGCAACAGGCGCAACGCACGATAAGAACCATGTTCCAAACCAAATTCTCCCAAGGGAGCCTGAAAATCATACGATATCTTGGGCATTCCCATCGGTTCATCGCTGAAAAAGGCCGTAGGTCCCATTTTCGGAGTAGAACCTCCATGATACATATAATACCCGATGCCATTGGCACCGCTCCCCAGCGTACGCACCATCAACGCCTCTGCGGCCTTAGCCGTGACAATAGGGCGGCGGGTATAAATCATCTGAATGCCGACTCCCATTTCTGCACAGAAGGAAGGATATTTCTCGGTGTCATAACGCACCGGTGCATAATCGGGATTCTTCTGAATATCCTTGAACATGCAAAAAGGAGACATACCCGGTTTGGCCCAGAAAGGATATGTATAGGCAGCCGTCACAGGAATGGCCTCCTCTCCGATTACAGCTGCATTACCCCATCCGGTAGCTGTGTACAAAGGTGTCTGAATTCCGGCCTCTTCGGCCATCTTTTTCAGCGTTTTCATGTGCAGGTTACCTAAATCAGCCGTCGTGATTTTCTTGTCCTGTACACTCACTCCTATCATCGTAATATTGGCATCATAAGTGGCCGACGTCATGTCCTTCGGTTCGCCCGGATATGTAATTCCCCAAGGAGCCGCCGAATGCTGGTGTTCATTTTCTATCTGCGTGCCGATAATCGTTCCACCGTCTTTATAATACAATCCTTCCAACTGTCGGCCAATCTCTTCATAAAGCCGTTTCACATACTTCAGGTAGTTCGCATCGTTCGAACGAATTTCCAAGGGCTTGGCAAACAACCAGTCGGGAAGTCCTCCGTTTCGTATTTCCCCATGACAGAAAGGACCAATTCGTACCACCGTCCACACATTATGTTTCTGACACAATGACAAAAACTTACGAAGATTTCGGTTCCCTTCCCAATTAAATACGCCTTCCTTTTCTTCATGAATACTCCAGAATACATACGTAGGAATCACCGTTACTCCTCCTGCCTTCATTTTCAGAATTTCTTCTTCCCACTGGCATTCCGGATAACGGCTATAGTGGAACTCTCCCATTACTGGAATAACCGGCTTTCCCCCTACCGACATATAATAGCTGTTTACCTCAATACGCTCACCGGAAGGATTACTTCCTCCCAACTTCAGGTGCCCACTATAAATTGTCTTTTCCTTGACAGGCATATCCAGTTCATACACTTGCTGTGCCATGGCCAGCATTCCCGTCATCATACATATAATTGTTCCCGTAAATCGATTCATTGTTTTTCCTAGTTAAAGTAAAAAAATGAGACATAATATCTTCAATTCAAAAGTACCGCCTCAACATACACGAAAAAATGGAATCTTTTACGGAATACATGTAATTTTTTGCGACCATACTATCACACGTTTTCAACAGATACACGCAAAGCTTTTATATTCTTCCCCAAACGCAAGTACATTTCAAACGGAACGTAAGTACATTTTACCTGAAACGCAAGTACGTTTAGATACAAACGTAAAGGCGTTTACCTCCAAACGTACTTGCGTTTTTCCGATTACATCCAATCGGACTATATAAACTTAATAGTCAGGATATTACAGACCAGTTTACATTTTTCTTACGAAGTTCCTTCAACTGTTGCCAGATAATTTGATTTTCCGGTTTCATGCCTTCAGGGTCGTCATCCAGCAGGCGTTCAGCTATTTCACGGACATACTGCAACAACTGGCCGTCTTTGGCGATGTCAGCAATTTTCAAATCGAAGGCGACCCCGCTCTGCTGGGTACCTTCCAAATCGCCGGGACCACGTAGTTTCAGGTCGGCTTCGGCAATTTCAAAACCGTCATTGGTCTGTACCATGATTTCAATGCGCTTGCGGGTTTCTTCCGTCAACTTGTATCCGGTCACTAAAATGCAATAGGACTGGTCGGCACCACGACCTACTCGTCCACGCAACTGGTGGAGCTGGGAAAGTCCGAAGCGTTCGGCATTCTCAATAGCCATCACCGAGGCATTGGGTACATTCACGCCGACTTCTATCACGGTAGTGGCCACCATAATCTGGGTTTCGTTGGCCAAGAAACGCTGCATTTCTTCTTCTTTCTCGGCCGGTTTCATCTTACCGTGCACCTTGCTGACCTTGTACTCGGGAAACTCCTCGCAGACGTGCATGTAACCCTCTTCCAGGTTCTTGATGTCCATCTTTTCGCTCTCCTGTATCAATGGATACACGATGTAGACCTGACGGCCTTCCTGAATCTGTTTCCGCATGAACTCGTACATGCTTTTCCGGCGGTTGTCAAACTGATGAATGGTCTGGATAGGCTTTCGGCCAGGAGGCAATTCATCAATGACCGACACATCCAGGTCGCCATACAAGGTCATGGCCAGCGTACGTGGAATCGGAGTGGCCGTCATAACCAGTACATGAGGAGGACGGGTATTCTTAGCCCACAACTTGGCTCGCTGGGCTACTCCAAAACGATGTTGTTCGTCAATCACCACCAGTCCCAAAGAAGAGAAGTTGACGGTATCTTCAATCACAGCATGCGTACCAATCAAGATATGCACATCCCCTGTTAATAAGTCGCGAAGAATCGTTTCACGACGCTTTCCTTTCACGTTGCCGGTCAACAACTCCACCCGTACAGACATCCCATTCAGAAAGCGACGGATGGTTTCATAATGCTGTGTGGCAAGAATTTCCGTCGGAGCCATCATGCAGGCTTGGAATCCGTTATCCAAGGCTATCAGCATAGTCATCAGGGCTACTAATGTTTTTCCACTACCCACATCGCCTTGCAACAAACGGTTCATCTGTCGTCCACTGCCCATGTCGCGACGCATTTCCTTGATTACACGTTTCTGTGCCCCCGTCAACTGGAAAGGCAGGTGATGCGCATAGAAGGTATTGAAAATTTCATCCACCCGTTCAAATACCAGTCCACGGAATTTATTGCGACGTTCTTTGGTATAACGGAGAATATTGAGCTGTACGTAAAACAGTTCCTCAAATTTCAAGCGATACTGTGCCTTACGAAGAAGTTCCGGATTCTGCGGAAAATGAATATTATACAACGCATCGGTCAGGGGCATCAGCTGATGTGCTGCGATTAAAGAGGGACTTAGCGTTTCCTCAAAGCTTTCTTTCTGCAAGGCCTGAAAAAGATTTTTCATCAGCTTTTCCAGCGCATGAGAATTCAGGCTGGTACGCTTCATCTTTTCCGTAGTATTGTAATAAGGCTGAAGCCCCATGGTAGAAAGGGTCAGTTCTTGTGTCGGGTCAATATCGGGATGCGCCACGTTGATACGTCCGTTGAAAACCGTGGGCTTGCCGAACACAATGTATTCTTCGTTGGCTTTGTACTTTCCAGTGATATATTTCAATCCTTGAAACCACACTAAGTCCACCACTCCCGTACCGTCGGAAAAATGTCCCACCAGCCGGCGCTGACGACCTTCTCCGAACATTTCAAAACTCAGAATCCGTCCGCGCAACTGTATGTAAGGCATGTTGCCGTCTATCTCATGGATGTAATACAGACGACTGCGGTCCACATACTTGTATGGGAAATAATACAACAGGTCGCGTAAGGAATAGATATTTAATTCCTTATTCAGTATGGCCGCCCGCTGCGGCCCTACTCCTGGCAAATATTTCACATCGCGTGTGGATAGGTCAAACATTAGTCATCGATAAGAGATTCTGCTACTTTCAAGTCAAAAGGCGTGGTGAGTTTGATGTTCTCCCGGTTGCCGGATACCGGATGTACAGGCTGTCCCAATGCTTCCACCACCGAAGCATCGTCGGTAAAGAAGGGCTTGTAGTCCTGGGCATAGGCCCGTTTCAACAACTCCACAGTGAAGACTTGAGGAGTCTGCACCAGCTTGTAGTCATTGCGTGATACAGTCTCACTTCCTCCTTCGGGCAACAAATGACGGACTGTTTCCACTACATCTGTTACCGGAACCACAGCCTGCAAAGTGGCTGCCTGCGCATAACAATTCGCAATGACTTCGGCAGAGACGAAAGGACGTACCCCGTCGTGCACACCGACCACACCGTCTTCTTCCACCAGTGCCAATCCGTTCTTTACGGAATGGAAACGCGTTTCTCCACCTGCCGCAATACGGTGAGGCAACGTAAAGCCGTATTCAGCACAAAGGTGCTCCCAGTAGGAACGCTGTTCCACCGGAAGCACCACAATCAATTCAATGTTCGGGTCACAGGCATGAAAAGTTTCCAGCGTACGCATCAATACCGGCTTTCCTTTTACCGGAATGAATTGTTTGGGAATCTCTCCCCCCATACGCAGGCCTTTTCCTCCCGCTACCACTATCACATATTTCTTCATTAAGCCAGCAACATTCCTTTTTTCACTTCGAGTGCTTTTTCTGCTCCTGCAAATTTCTCCAGGATAGTAAAGCCAAAGGCAGGTGCGGCACCCGGACCTTTACCCAAAATGAAGTTGTCGACTACTTCCACCATATTTCCTGTATATTCAGCTCCTTCCAGGAACTTGTCGAAGCCCGGATAGCAGGTAGCTTTCTTGCCTTTCAGCAAACCGCGCTTGCCATATACCATCGGAGCGGCACAAATGGCAGCCAACGGTTTTCCGGCAGCCGCAAAGCTCATAATCAGTTTGTCCAGTCCGGCATGTGCATCCAAGTTAGTAGCACCCGGCAGTCCACCAGGAAGAACAATCATTTCTACATCTTCCTCCTTCAGTTCTTCGAACAACAAATCAGCCACAATGGGTACCTGATGAGAACTGATGACCGTCTTGTTTCCAGTGACAGACACCGTTTTTACGTTCAATCCGCCTCTGCGCATAATATCCAACGGAAACATGGCTTCCATTTCCTCGAAACCTTCAGCCAAAAAGATACAAACTGCTTTCATAAATCTATTATTTAGAATTAAAAGTTTTATTTCAACTTAAAGTAGTACGTAATGGTACCGCTCTGATTATTCACTCCATCCACCGCATTAAAGCGTGCTTTTCGAGCTGCCTCTTCCGCCGCTCTTCGCAATGCCGGATTCACTGTGTTCGTCCGTTTGTTAATGCTGGTACTGATGACCTGTCCGGCTGGATTCACCACAATGGTTACAACCACACGTCCTTCATCCTGCACATTGTAGACGGGTACAGGAAGCTTTCCACCTCCCAAAGTTCGCCCGTTCAGGTCGAATGTGCCATAACCACCTACACCACTCGTTTTTCCAGTAGAAGAATTTCCTGTAGGACTACCCTGCAGTCCGGCTCCGGCGGCATTTCCTTTGCTCCCCATCTGAGAACCTTTTCCAAATGCCCCAGCAATGGCATTGGCCGCAGCCTGAGCAGCCGCTTTTTCTGCTTCTGCCCGTTTTTCAGCCTCTGTTTTCTCCTTCGGCTTATTCACCTTCTGCGTTTCAGTCTTTACCGGTGTCTTTTTAGGTTGTTCCTTCTTCGTCTCTGTTTTAGGCTTTTCTTTCTTCACCTGCAAAGAAGGTTCATCCTGCTGCGTAATCATGGGCTGTTCCACCTCTGGCTCTGCTGCAGCTTCCGGTGCAGAAGAAGGAGCTTCCGACGGCATGACATCCACCTCGGTCATCGTATAAGGGTCGGCATCACCTGCAGCCAGTTCCGTATTGCCTAACATGACGGGCACACCGCCTTCCTCCTGTTCTGCCGGAACGGTCAGCTTCAGAAGAAACAGCAACAGCAGCACCAGCACGTGCAAAGCCACCGTACATACAATTCCGATTACCTTATTTTTTTTCAACGTTACTCTGTTTTAGTTTTTATCCGGACGGCGAGTCGCCAGGACCATTTTAAAATGATTCTCGTTCGCAATATTCAGCACCCGCACGATTTCCCGATAAGGAATCGATTCATCGGCATACAATGCCACATACATTTCCGGTTCTTTCCGAGCACATTCCTGAAGAAAAGCCGTCACTTCATCAATGGCCAGCGGCATTTCATCTTCGTTACCGAAAGCCCCGTAATAATTCAGGTCCTTATCTATAATCACCCGTGCCATAGGTTTAGCCGAAGTCTGCTCCGAACCTTGCGGCAGAAGCACCTTGATGGCATTCGGCGATACCATGGTAGAAGTAATCATAAAAAATATCAGCAGCAGGAAAATCAAGTCGGTCATAGACGACATGCTGAAGCTGGGTGATATTTTCTGTCTTCTCTTTAAAGCCATACGCGATTATTTTTCAGTCGGTTCATTCAGCAAGTCCATGAAAGCCAGCGTACGTGCTTCCATCTGACTTACTACCTTATCTACACGATACACCAGATGATTATAGGCAAACATCGTAGCAATACCTACTACCAGTCCACCCACCGTAGTAATCATGGCCTCATAAATACCACTTGACAAAAGGGTAATATCAATGTTGTTTCCAGCGTTAGCCATATTCCAAAAGGCACGTACCATACCGGTTACCGTACCCAAGAATCCCAACATCGGTGCCCCACTTGAAATGGTAGCCATAATGGACAAACCATTTTCCAGCTTGGCCACTTCGATGTTTCCGGTATTTTCAATGGCAGCCTGCACATCGGCAACCGGACGTCCCATACGTGTGATTCCTTTTTCAATCATACGTGCAGAAGGAGTGTTCGTAATGCGGCAATAATTGATAGCCGATTTGATTTCTCCCGATTTGATATAATCACGGATACGGTCCATAAACAAAGGATCATCCTTTCCAGCCTTGCGGATAGCCACCGCGCGTTCAAAGAAAATATAAAAAGCAATTACCGACATCAAAGCCAGTACAATCATAATCCAGCCTCCTTTGCAGGCCATATCCCAAAGATTCATCTGCGGTTCCCCCGAAGCAACCGGAGTCAACACCGGATTTGCTCCGGCCATTGTATCGGCTACAGCTTGTGCGGCAGCCAGTAAAGTTAATGTCATCATAATTTAACGAAGGCAATTTTTATATTCTTCAATGGTTTTCTTTAATCCTAAATAAAGTGCATCACAAATCAGTGCGTGACCAATAGAAACTTCATCCAGCCAAGGGATATTATCATGGAAATACTTCAAGTTCACCAGACTCAAATCGTGTCCGGCATTCAATCCCATTCCCAGTTTATGTACTCTCTCAGCCGCTTCTATAAAAGGAGCCACGGCTGCTTCCGGATTCTTGGGATAGAGTGAGGCATAAGGTTCCGTGTACAATTCCACACGGTCGGCTCCTGTCTTGGCCGCATACTCAATCAGTTCCAGGTCTGTACCTACAAAAATAGAGGTACGTATGCCTGCTTCACCGAACGTATCCATCAATTCTGTCAGGAAAGCCTGATGCGTTTTGGTGTCCCATCCACAATTCGAAGTAATCTGGTCAGGAGCATCCGGCACCAAAGTCACCTGTGTAGGTTTTACTCTCAGTACCAGGTCGATAAACTCTTTCGAAGGATATCCTTCGATATTGAATTCAGTTTTCAACACCGGGCGCAAGGCATATACATCCGCATACCGGATATGACGTTCATCCGGACGTGGGTGAACCGTGATACCTTCCGCCCCGAACAGCTCGCAGTCCAGCGCTACTTTCTCTACATCAGGGTTGTTTCCACCTCGTGCATTACGAAGCGTAGCCACCTTATTTATATTCACACTTAATTTAGTCATATTTCATGAATTTCGTTATCTTTTAAGAAGACAGGAAACGGCTCGGCATAGTCCTATCGAAAAACTTTGTTTTTCGTTTGTCTCTGCTCTCGCCTTTCACTATCTTTGCATCAACAACGTGCAAAGTTAGCAGGTTTTACGAGAAACTTGACATGTTTATTCTTAAAAAGATTGATAAAAAAGACACATTCTATGCAGCGGAAGATGAAATTCGCCCTCTTTGGAAATACGTATCAGGAGCATAAATCGGCTCATGTAACCCATCTGCTGGAAATCCTCCGGCGCAAGGAGGCACACATTTGTATCCATCGTGAGTTTTATGAGTTCCTTCGCCTGCACACAAACGCAGATTTAACCAATTTAGAGATTTTCAACGGTCATGACTTTACCGCCGACATGGCACTCAGTGTAGGAGGAGACGGTACGTTTCTGAAAACAGCCAGCCTGGTTGGCAACAAGGAAATCCCCATATTAGGCATCAATACCGGACGATTGGGCTTCTTGGCTGACATTTCACCCGACCAGATGGAAGAAACCTTCGACGAGATTTATCAGGGAATGTATCTGGCAGAACCACGACGGGTACTGAAACTTACCTGCAACGGCCAGGTACTGAAAGGTTATCCTTACGGACTGAATGAAATCGCCATTCTGAAACGAGACAGTTCTTCCATGATTACCATTCGTGCCTATATCAACGGGGAACTGTTGAATGTGTATCAGGCAGACGGGCTGATTGTGGCCACCCCTACCGGCTCTACAGGCTACTCCCTCAGTGTAGGCGGTCCGATTTTAGTACCTCAGAGCGGTACCATCAGCCTGACTCCCGTAGCTCCACACAGTTTAAACGTACGCCCCATTGTCATTCGCGACGAGTGGGAAGTCACACTGGAAGTAGAAAGCCGCAGTCATAATTTTCTGATTGCCATCGATGGCCGGAGTGAGACCTTCCGTGAAGGTACCCGACTCACTATTCGGAGGGGAGAATACTTCATCCGCATCGTCAAGCGCTGCCACCACTCTTTCTTCAATACCTTACGTGAGAAAATGATGTGGGGAGCCGATTCACGCAACTAACTATCCATCATACAAATACACAAAAAGCCGGAGCGTTCAACTTGTCACTCCGGCTTTTTGTGTATGTATACCTTACAGTATCCTATTTGGAAAGCTGCACATCATAGCTCTTTCCTTCACGGCAAGTAAACTGCAATATGGTGTGCTTCTTGTCCGATTCCAGCACCTTCACGGCAGGATGAGATGCCACATTCCATTTCCCTTTCAAAGTGATGGTTACCGGAATCTCCTTACTCTCGTCATCAATCCACGGGCGAGAATAAATACTACGTTCAATGCGTTTGCCATTTTCATCAAAGGCCTCATCACTCGGACCGCGATAGAAAGCCATATCCGGTTGTGCCACGGTCAGCACCAGTTTTTTCTTGTCCACCTGCTTTACCATAGCCAGACAAGAAGTATCCGCCTTCTCAATGAAATCACCTGGCAAAGCCTTCTGTGGAGTTTCAAAAAGCACGTATGAAGTCAAATGTTCTGCACTGGAAGTCACGATATGCGCATTCCGGTCTCTCTGCAACACCTGATAAGTCGGTTGTTTGGCAAACTGTGTCAAACCTTGTTCATCAGTCTGCGGCAACACCGCATATTCATACGAAGCCCCCTGAGGTGCTTTTCCGTGATTGAACACCAAAGATACCCAATCGCCGGAAGTCGGTTTTACACTACGTTCACCAACTGTTACCTGAGGGAAGTTCTTTTCAAACTGTACATTTCCCGGTACATAATACCCCACTCCATTAGGAGCCAGATACGTATGTCCGTTATCCTTCCAGTTGTCCCAATATGCTTTTTCTTCCGGCGTAATGGCAGCCAGCTGGAATACAGTAGTTTCTGTAGGATAGTCCTGATTGACATTCTCAATGTCAGAGCCAAGAGCTACGATGGTATTTCCAAAGAAATGATACGAAATCCGCGCACGGTGCGAACCGTTGTACTTATCATGTTCGTGCAACTTCATACCAAAGTTTCCATTCTCACGTTCTTGAGAAAGCCCTCCGGCAAATGCCTCATCAGAATACAGCATTTCTTCCATTCCGGAAAAAGCATCCACATTCAGCACTTTCGCACGCAACTGGTCAAAAGGCAGATGAATGGAAGTAGCACCCGGAATTCGGTTCCAGTCGAATCCGTTTTCCTGCCAGCCACTCGTTGTAAAGGTTACTCTTTCTCCCGGCTGAGCAGTCAGCACCTGCATGCTGCCATAACCCAAGTATCGTCCATAGAAATTGGCATCCAAGTAATGCTCGGCATCCCATAAGTAACGTGAATGACCACGTACCACTGCCGCCCAGTTGTTCCGTCGCTGTACAGACACACAGCCATATCCCAACGCTAAATTTCCCTGCGGGTCTTTTTCAGGAGTAAAGCCTGCCTTCAGCAGTTTCTTCTCCAGCTTGCGTTCCAGTCCGGCCGGTGCCTGCGGTAAATAATCCGGTTCATTGGCACCCGGTTTTGCCGGTTCTCTTACCAGACGCAGGTAAGCAGCAGCCATATCGGCATCATACTTTTCTTTTCCGTCAGGAGTTCCAGAGATAGCCATCATGGCATACTGTACCGGAATCAGCTTTCCTTTTCCATTGGGGTGACGTCCCGACATTGACAGCGGGAACTGTTGCTGGTTACAATAGAAACGCATGGTCAGCAACACATCTTTTACAGTCTGATGAGCCAGTTCAGATACCGCAAAAGTTGTTCCGCTCATCAGGTAAATCATGTTAGTTGCCCCATCCAGACCTCCAACCGCATACGCAGGATAGTTGTTACGGTGATGGAAAGCAGCCCCGTCACTCTTGAAGGCACCTGCCAATCCCGGAGCCGGACGGCATCCGTAGTCAATCCAGCGTGAGAAGGCACGCAAGTAACGAAGTTTTTCCGGCGTATCCTCCATCATCAGAATGCTGGCAATGCGTCCGGAAGTCTGCGTGTTAAAGGAATCCATGTCAATACCGTTTCCGGTCGGCTTTGGATATACTTCATTCGTAATGGCATACCAGCGCATAGTAGCTTCCGCTTCCGCCAGACGATTTTCTTCACGCAGCACATCCTTCATCAGGAAATAAGAAAGATACAAACTGCGTACACTGTATCCATAATGATGTATGTTTCCCCAGCAGCTGCCATACGCTACTCCCTGGTCGGTGATATGGTCATACATAGCCATGAATTTCTGGCGCATTTCCTGTTTCACCTGTGCGTCCTGCGCGTTGTGATATGCCACGGCAATGGCTTTCATCAGGTCGAAATAAGCCTTCATTTCCATACCCAGTTTCGTAAACATATCCTTGTTCCAATGGGGAATCATACGCTCGTATGCTTCCGACTGACGTACCATAAAAATAGGCAGTCCGCTCACCTTACCATTTTTACATACAATCTTATAGGCATCATACTTCCGGCGAATTTTGTCTATCTGTTTTTGAGACAATTTACCCGGTGTATAAATCAAATCCCGGTAGCGCTTTTCCATCAGGTGCATATCCTGAAGCTCTTTTTCTGAAACCGGTTTCAAAGGTAAATCCGATTTCCACAATGAATGCGGATAAATCACCAGCCAGTGATTGGTCGTTCCTTTATGCACAAAAGGTACCTGTACATCGGCAGCCTGCTGACGCGCGTCTACCTTGCTGGCCGGAATCAGATGATCGATAAAAAGTTCCCCTTCTACATCCGGTGCCAGTATCCTCAACTCATTCATACCTTCTTCCGGCGTACCTTCCATATCGCGTTCATAGCAAACCCATGCCGCGCGCCATCCGGTGAAGTTTATGCCGAAGGGAAAAGATGTACATACCTTTCCATCCTTCAAGAATTGAAAGGTTATTTTCTTATCTACTGCCTTCTCGTTATACACCCATACAATAAAAGCCGACAGATACGTATCTTTTCCCGTCGGATCTTTGGCTTCAAACTTCAAATCCTTTTTCAGGGAAAGGACAGCCCCCGGTTTATACGTCCAACGCAGGGAACGGCTTCCATCTTTATAGTGTTCATCACTAAGAGATAAAGTCGACCCTGCGCCGGAGAGTTCCTGCGGTACAGCTTCTTCAAAAGAGAGCAACCGCTCATGCTTTACGACCTGTGCTGTCAACTCACCAGAGATCGCAAAGAAACTTAATACAGATGCTAGATTAATAAAAAATTTTCCTTTCATTTGCACCGTTCTATATAAAATTTAAGTATCGATGCAAAGATAGTATTTTTTATCATTTAATTGTTGTCTTTTTGACGGATTTCCACACGGCGGATTTTTCCACTGATGGTTTTCGGCAGTTCATCCACAAACTCAATGACACGCGGATACTTGTAAGGAGCTGTCACCCGTTTCACATGGTCCTGCAATTCCTTTATCAGTTCCGGTCCGGCCTTCTGCTTGTAGTCCTTTGCCAATACGATAGTGGCCTTTACCACCTGACCGCGGATTTCATCGGGCACACCGGTAATGGCACATTCCACTACTGCCGGATGCGTCATCAAGGCACTTTCTACTTCAAACGGGCCGATACGGTAACCGGAGCTCTTGATGACATCGTCGGCACGTCCTACGAACCAGTAATAACCGTCTTCATCACGCCATGCCACATCGCCCGTGTAATAGATACCATCGTGCCAAGCCTCACGGGTAAGTTCAGCATCACGATAATATTCCTTGAACAAGCCTAATGGTTTACCTCTATCCGTACGTACCACAATCTGTCCCTGTTCTCCATCTTCCGCTGAACGGCCGTCTGGTTTCAACAAGTCAATGTCATACTGCGGATTAGGCACACCCATACTTCCCGGTTTCGGTTCCATCCACGGGAAAGTAGCCAGCGTCAATGCCGTTTCCGTCTGTCCGAATCCTTCCATCAGACGGATGCCCGTAATGCGTTTGAAAGTCTCATATACAGAATAGTTCAACGCCTCGCCCGCCGTCGTGCAATATTCCAGTGAAGACAAATCATATTTCGACAAGTCTTCCCGAATCAGGAAACGATAAATCGTAGGAGGTGCACACAGTGAAGTAATATGATAATCATGAATCTTTTGCAGAATATCTGCCGGAGTAAACTTCTCATGGTCGTATACAAAGATATTGGCACCGGCAATCATCTGTCCGTACAGCTTTCCCCACACTGCCTTTCCCCATCCGGTATCTGCAATGGTCAGGTGCAGACTGTTTTCATGCAGATTATGCCAGAAGCATCCGGTAGCAATATGTCCGAGCGGATAAGTAAAGTCGTGTGCCACCATCTTCGGCTCCCCGGTAGTTCCCGAAGTAAAGTACATCAGTGAAATATCCTCGTTGGTATTCACATGTTCCGGACGTACAAAAGGAGCGGCAGCTTCCATACCCTTATGGAAATCTTCAAAGCCCTCCGGATATTCCGGACCGACACTCACCAGGCGTTCTACCGTAGGAGAATCAGGCATGGCTGCCAGAATATGTTCTGTGATGACCGGTTCACCGGCAGCCACAATCATCTTGATACCGGCAGCCTGACAACGATATACAATATCTTTCTTTGTCAGCAAGTGTGTAGCCGGAATGACCACTGCTCCCAACTTGTGCAGAGCAATGATAGAGAACCAAAATTCATACCGGCGTTTCAAAATCAGCATGACCTTATCTCCATGACCTATTCCCAAGCTCTGGAAATAGGAGGCGGTCATATCGGTATATTTCTTCAAGTCCGCATACGTAAACTGTATATGTTCTCCTTTGTCGTTTGTCCACAGCAACGCATTTTTATCGGGCTGTTCAGCCGCCCAGGCATCTACCACATCATAACCGAAATTAAAATTTTCCGGCACCTTCACTTTAAAATTCGCAATGAAATCCTCTTGTGAGGTAAAGTGAGTTTGTTCAACAAATCTTTCTAGCATATTTCTTTTCAAAATTAATTACTACATAACGATGGCGAGGAACTTCACCGCTTTCCCGTCGAGCGCCTTCATTCCGTGAGGCAGTGAAGAATCGAAATACAAACTGTCTCCCTGCTCCAGAATCAGATCTTTTCCGTTTATGCTCAACAGCATCCGGCCCTCAATCACCAAGTTGAATTCCTGTCCGTAGTGCGTATTATAATAAATAGGTGTATCCTCCGGCTTGGGCTCTACCGTTACCAGGAAAGGATCGGCCTTGCGGTTGCGGAACCCTGAAGCCAGCGACTGGTATTTATATGCCTTCGTACGCTCCACCGAAATACCGGTTCCCCAGCGTGTCAGGAAATAAGCATTCATCTTAGGTTCTTCCCCGAACATCAGCACGTCAAGCGGCACGTTGCACTTCCGTCCGATTTGCTGCAACGTACTGACCGCAATGTCACACTCGCCCGACTCAATCTGCTTATATTGTTCCACCGGCAATCCACATTGTCCGGCCATGTCCTCTACACTCAAATCCAGCGCATCGCGTAGTCCGCGGATACGTTCTCCTATTTGTCTTATTTGTTCGTCCATAGTGCAATTTTTTAGTTATTCGCTCAAAATTACGAAAGATTATGAAAAACCAAGAAAAATATTTCGAACTTTGTAACCGAAAATTTTAAAACCATGATCAGACAGGATTACATCATACGCATGATTCAGGAAATATTTGCCGCAATAGCCAACCTGATTCTCCGCCGGAAGCACATCAGCAAGTCGGACTGGGAGGAATATGAAAGTACGGCACGGCAAGTGCTGGAGGTCACTCCCCAGCAGCTGGAAGAAATGGACGGACAAACCATACTGGAAAAATACAGTCAGGAAAAAGATGGCATAGAGAAGACCGAACTAGCTGCCATGATGTTACTGAAAATGGCAGAAGACACCGAAAACATCGTGCCTAAAGCCCGACTTCGTCAGGAAGGACTCTACCTGCTGAAATATGTGCAGGAACATGGAAATACCTATTCCCTACCCCGCAACCTGCTGATTCAATTTTTACACGCTAAACAATAATATCAAATGAAAAATTCCGTATCACCGAAGTTAATACGGAATTTTTCCTCATTTATCAAACTTGTCATTTCGTAGAACTATTGGCATAAATTCCTCATCGGTTACTTTCGCTTTCTCCTGCAAATAACCTTTTTTACGGAACAACAAGCACTCTCCCTGCTGAGCATGAATCAAATATCGTCCATTTGTATCTGTATATCCCAAAAAGTTCCCCTTGCTCTCTGATAAAATCTCCACTCCCTCAACTGGAGTAGCTTGTATATCACGTACTACTCCTCCGATTTTCATGTTTTTCCCCAAACAAGATTGTACTTTTTTCACTTGCCGAGACAATTCCCCCCAGTTCCATCTTCCCCTATCACCTACCTGAATCACCTCCTTAAATAAAATGTAATCAGATGACTTACCTATCTGAATTTCAAATTCACCAGGCTCGATACGACTATTTCCGTTCTCATCCGTCAAAGCTAACTCTTCCAAAGGAAATGCCAAAACGATGCGCATAGAATCCTTTGAAGATAATTCTATTTTCTGAAATGCCTTTAATTGCCGTACTGGCGTTTCTATCGAACTGACTACATCCCTTACATATAATTGAGGAACGTCCATTCCCGTTCTTTCTCCAACATTTTTGATGGTCACGAAAGCATAGACAGAATCGTTCCGTAAAAGAATCTCTGGAGAAGAATATTCAAACTGTGTATAGCTCAACCCATACCCAAAAGCCCACAATACATCCGGTGAAGAAAACACATAATCTCTTCCTGGTTTATCCAGAGTGCCTGGTTGATGATAAAAACCTTTATCACTAGGAAGATAATTATAAAAAACAGGCAAATGTCCTGCGCTTTGTGGAAAAGAGACAGGCAGTCTTCCAGATGGATTCACTTTTCCAAAAAGGATATCAGCAATCGAAGCACCTTCCTGTTCACCAGCATACCATTGCACCAAAATAGACGGCAAATGCAGCTTTTCCCATGATATAGCAAAAGGTTTTCCAGTTACTAAAACGAGTATAACAGGAGTTCCTGTGGCATACACAGCCTGAATCAGTTTTTCTTGTGCCCCAGTCAAACTCAAATCAGAAAGATCAAAACCCTCGCCACAATTAGCACCTTTATAATCACGTGCTAAAGAAGCACTAGAACTTCCGCAGAAAACAACAGCAACGTCACTTTTACGAGCGACTTGTTGAGCTTCTACAATACCACTCTCATCATTCGACATCAAATCACACCCCAAAGCATAATTCACTTGAATACCACGATTTAACGTGTATGCCAGAATTCCTTCCAAAGGACTTATACCATCTTCTGTCGACCTACTCCAACTATAATCACCAAACTGTACACTCTGGGCATTAGGACCTATTACAGCTATAGAGCTGATTTTAGACAAATCCAAAGGCAGTAATCCACCTTCATTTTTCAACAACACCACGGACTCGTCTGCAATTTTACGAGAAAGTGCCACACTCGCATCAGAGTGCATTTGAGCATGTGCCCATCGTTCACCATAAGGATCTTCAAACAAGCCCATTTTAAATTTAGCCATCAATACCCGCCTTACAGCCTTGTCTATTATTGCTTGCTTCACCATGCCTCTTTGCAATATCTCTGGCAACCACGCATAACATTGGCTGGCGGCCTCCACATCAAGGCCTGCAGATACGGCCAGAAAAGCTGCTTCTGCAGAATTAACAGCAGTACGATGAAAAGTATGAAGCATATCTATAGCTCCCCAGTCAGCATAGACATATCCCTCAAACCCCCAGTGTTCTCTCAAGACCTCAGTCAATAAATAGTGAGATGAAGATACAGGAAATCTATTCCACGCATTATAAGATGACATCACAGCCTGTATCGGGAATGAAGTAATTACTTTCCGAAAAGGCTGCAAATAAATATCATGAAGTTCACCAATACCGCAATTAACAGAAGCTAAATTCAATCCTCCAGAAGGATTGCCATGAGGACCAAAATGTTTCAACATCGGAGATATTCCATTATCCAAATAACCTTTCACCTCCTGACAAGCAAACATTGCATTCAAAAAAGGATCTTCCCCATAACTTTCTTCTACACGTCCCCACCTCAAGTCACGCACCACATCCACACAAGGAGCCAAAATCTGACGTATTCCTTGATAATGTAAATCTTCCGAGATCTTAGATGCCTTATCATAAGCCAGAGAAGGATTAAAAGTCGCCCCCAAAGCTATATTTTGAGGATAAATAGTGGAACCTTCATGCACCGACCCATGAAGAGCTTCTGCTATGGTAAACACAGGAATACCTAATCTGGTTTTATTTACCATATATTCCTGTATACGTCGCATATGCAAACGGCAATTCTCGCCAGTAAGTGGAAAACCTTCTACAAACCCCCAAGCAACGTCTCCCGCTAATTTTTGAAGTTTTTCTTCATCCAGTTCCTGGTCATTGAATATGTCCCATGAATGAATATGCCTAATTTGAGCTATTTTCTCTTCTAGTGTCATACGCCCTAATAAATCATCCACACGAATATCCACAGGTAAGCGTGAATCTTTATAAGGCTGTGAATACAGTTGAACAAGAAAGCAAAATACAAAACTTAAAAATAAAATCAGTCGATTCATAAACCTATTTAATTTAAATTATAGTGAACAGGTGTATACACCCGTTCACTATAAAAATATATTGGTATAATACTTCCATTCAATCAGCGAATGCATGCCGATATCCCTTTACCTTATTCCATGCCCCCCGAGTAAAATCGGGTACTTCAACTGGAACAAACCCATTTTCTATAGACAACTGAGTCAAAGGTATCAGCGCACACCATTCCGCTAAATCATATACATCCATATCCAACGGAAGTCCATGATGTAAACAATAGATTAGACGGGAATCCATAATAAAATCCATACCTCCATGGCCACCCACTTCTTTCGCCCTCTCTTCCATATTACGCACGATCTCATCCTTATAATAAAGCATCAGACGCTGTTTTACTTCCTCAGTCATAAATTCATGAGCCGTAAAAGTTTCTTTTCCTACAACTTCAGTGGGCAGATTCTTACTGTCAAGTGCATATCCTTCCACCGGATATTTTTCTGCAAACCCTTTTGTTCCGGTCAACTGATACATACGACTATAAGGACGAGGAGATGCCACATTGTGCTCTATCTGTATTGTTTTCCCTTTCTCCGTTCGGATCAGGGTCAACGTTACTTCTCCATTCCGAAATCCTTCCGCATCTTTATCCCTTCCATGCACCTTCAACCAAACCGGTAGAGACAACGGATCACTATCCATAGATACCAGATATTTCATCCGGTCCCCCCGATGAATATTAAGCAACTGACAAGCTGGCCCCATCCCATGAGTTGGATATATATCCCCCCTATACTTCATATTATACTGCATCCTCCAATCAGCATTATAATCCGGCCAAATATCAGACAAACAATGATTGTACGCCCCTTTTACATGAGTGATATCTCCAAAAACACCTTGTTGGGCCATATTTAAAGTAGTAATCTCAAAAAAATCATACACACAATTTTCCAGCATCATACAATGCTTGCGAGTCAGTTCTGCCGTATTGACCACCTCCCAGATTTCCTCCAACGTCAACGCGGCAGGCACTTCACAAGCCACATGTTTTCCATGTTGCATAGCATAAATCATTATCGGAGCATGATTCACCCAGTCTGTCGCTATATATATCAAATCAATATCTTCACGCTCACAAACTTTTTTCCACTGCTCATCATCTCCATAATACACATCCGCTTCCTTCATTCCTGCACGTACCAGCATGCGATTGCAAGAATCGGTGCGAAACTGGTGTAAATCGCATAGAGCCATGACCTCAATTCCTTTCTGATAAGTAAATCGTCGTATGGCTTCCGTCCCTCTTGCTCCTAAACCTATGAATCCAATACGTACAGTATCTATCGGATCACAAGCCAGTCCAACTACATCTTGCTGTCCGGACGCACGCTCAGGCGTTTCAACTGAAAGGCATTCCACTTTGACTGTCTGCGACTTGTGTTTTCCGTCACAACCTGACAAAAACAATCCTCCGACAAGAAGAATCATATAAACTAATGTTTTCATATCTGCAATTTTTAAATTCATTAATATTGAGGATTCTGTATCACTTTCCCCTTCCCATCATTAATAGCAGAAAGAGGCAATGGATATACAGATTTATAATCAGCCGCATAAGGAGTGCCCTTGATATTTCTCGCATGTTCTACAAACTTACCCAAACGAATCAAATCTGCACGATACTGTCCATTTTCACACCAGAACTCATGGCTCCGCTCTTTTAGTATCACATCTATTAATAACTCATCCGTCGCAATATCTGCGTCAGACAAGGCTCCAAGTCCAGCTCTTCCACGAATGTCATTTATCAAGCCAAGCGCCTCCTGCCGGTCAGCAACAGACGATGAAGGTTTCCGACAAAGCGCTTCAGCCAACGAAAGATACACATCCGCATAACGATAGATGATAGGATCAATGCTACTCTTACCTCCATTCCCTACCACATTTATATCATATCCATATTTCAAAGGAATAGGCCCTACATCTAAATGCTTATCCGGATTTCCGGGATGTTCCCGATCTACAGTTTCTCCCTTATTGTTCGTGTAAGAAGCAATCAAATAGGTTTTCCGTAAATCCCTCGGCTCAAAACTATCATAAAACGCCCACGTACTATTGACCAGTTCATACCCTGCTTCCATTCCATGATCTTCAAAATCTGTTGGTAACATAGACATATGCCAGTCATTCCAACTTACCTGTTCCAAAACGACCGGAATCGCCCAAATTATTTCCGGATTTGCCTTTCCCTGCCCTCCAACTTCAAACATTCCAGTATAACTTTGGGCCAGTGAATAACCATAATCCTTCATTTCCCGACAAAGATTCTCTACCTTCTGATAGAACTCTCGGTTTGTCGGAGTTTCATGTAAATAAAGACGAATCAATAGCATCTTTGCCAGCCCTTGAGAGAATCTTCCATACTCCGTATCCGCCGGAACAGGTAAGTTTGTGGAAGCATACAGCAAATCATCCTCTATAAACTTGACCATATCCTCTTGCGAAAGCCGGGACAACGGCTGTTCTACAATGGGATTCTCCAGGAGTTCAATCGGAGCCACCACCAACGGACCAAACATATCATAAAGAGTATAAGAAAGCAAGCCACGGGCACAACGCACTTCTGCCATCAACTCTTTTTTCACCTCATCCGACAAAAAATCGCACACTTCAATCTGTTTTAATACTGAAGTACACTGGCTGATATCATTCAGCCAACCATCACTATACGCATCCGTATCACTGTAATAAAAGCGAGTTAAATCATTAGTCGTAGGGAAAAAATTCAAGTCAGACACGTCTTTCATCCATCCGGCCTTACAAGAAAGAATTTCTGTGGTCAAATCATTTACAATCGTTACTCCACGTTCATTCGTCGCAAAAAGTCCGTCAAACCAACTCGACCTTACAGACTGATAACACCCGTTGACCAAAGAACGCATATCCTCTTCCGTACGTGGATAAATAGAAGGATTAATCTCAGACGAATCCATGGGATCCAAGTCAACACAAGAACTCATGGAAAATATACTGCACAGAGCCACAAAATATAGAATTGAATAGTACATCTTTTTCATACTCTTTTCTTTTTTAAGTCATTATTTTCTACTTCAAAATGAGACATTAACTCCAAAACTAAAGGTACGTGCGTTCGGATAGGCAGCAGCATACGAGTCTGTTTCGGGATCAAGTCCCTTATAAGGAGTAATTATAAACAAGTTATTGGCGCTGACATTCAAACGCACACTGCTCAATACCTTGGCTTTCGCTATCCAAGACTTAGGCAAAGTATACCCTAGACTTATAGTCTGCAGGCGGATAAACCACGCCTTTTGATAAAAGAAATCTCCATAAGTATAATTATGTCCCGTATTGTAAAAAGAACTTGGACGGGTCACAGAAGGATTCTCTGGCGTCCAACGATTCTTGATTACTTTCAACGCATTATAACCGCTCGTCGCTATATTATTGCCAAGTAACCCAAAATCCATTTCTGTCGGATCTTCCATTATACGGTCAAACATTCCGTTCAATGAGAAACTGAAATCAAATCCTTTATAACGGAAAGTATTTGTCAAACTTCCCATCCATCCGGGATCTACCGAACCGATTAATTGCGTATCGGCTTCATCAATAATTCCGTCTGCTTTCCCCGTCCGTACAAAACGTCCCTGTTCATCCACCATAGGGTTTCCATTGCTATCTCTCTTATAACCATCCACATCCTTGATGACAATCTGCCCAGGAAGCAAATCCGGCTGAGCAGCAGGAGGTGCTTCTCCAACTTGCAGTATATGGTCTGCCCGGCGAGCATAAATCGGACGAATCGGATCATCCACCGATTCATATACATTCGGTTTCCAGTCCGGCGTACGTTCTTTCCAGCGGTCTTCATACTTTGCATAAGTCAATGTCGTCCCCCAGAAAAAATCTTTCGTAACGATATTGCGCGTATTCAGCGTCACTTCAATTCCCCTGCTTTGTGTCTTTCCGATATTGGCCATGATTTGTTTGACCTCTTGATAAGAATTCAATGGCTTATAATTCAGCAAATCCGAAATAACCCGCTGATACACATCCACCGAACCTGTAATCCGGTCTTTCAGGAAACCAAAGTCAAGTCCAAAGTTCCATTCTGTCGTGGTTTCCCACTTTAAATCAGGATTTTCCAGTTTAGCTTTTGTTACGGCCGTAACAGGATTATGGTCGGCACCCACCCATCCATTAGCGGCCTGATAGCTGGCAAACGCATTAGTACTGATATCTGCATTACCAGTCTGCCCCCAACTCAAACGCAGTTTTAAGTTGGAAAGCCAGTCCACATTACGCAAAAACTTCTCCTGATTCACATTCCACCCCAACGCAACAGAAGGGAAATATCCCCATTTATTGTTACGGGCAAACACGCTCGCACCGTCCGCACGCAAAGTAGCAGTCAGCAAATATCGGTCATGCAAGACATATCCCAAGCGGAAAAAGTAAGAAAGCATCTTGTTCTCAGTCGCCGCCGATTTGACAATTTTTGTTCCAGCTCCAGAAGCGATATTTTTCCACCCGAACCCGTCTGTCACAAAGTTATTGTTGCCTAGTTCTGATGCATCATAGTTAAACTTCTCATAAGAAGTTCCCGCAAGCAGATTCAAATTGTGAATCTGATTGAAAGTCAGCTGATAAGTAGCCGTAGCTTCCAGCAGATACTGATTGTTCGCAGTATTGTAAATATACGCCACTCCTCCATTCTTTTCTCCGTTTAACGTAGTACGAGGCTGATAAGTATTACGTCCTATATTGGCATGGTCAATACCTGCATTTAAACGCAGTGTCAGTCCTTCTACCGGTCTGGCCTCCAAAAAGACATTGCCCAACAGACGGTCTATCCGGCCTTCATCTATATTGTTGAGTAAGGAATAAGGATTCGGCTGCGTACCTATCAGAGGATTTATCGGATAAGTTCCGGTTTCCTCATCATAAGCTTCGATATTAGGCCCCATCTGTAAGGCCGACCGGATAATGCCGGAGTTCTCAAACTCTCCTGCTCCAAGTTGTGTATTGTCATTATCTATCCGGGTTAACACCATGTTCAGCCCCACCTTGAAGATATCCAGAAATTTCTGGTCAATATTGGCCTTGGCTGTATAACGGGTCATACCGGAATTCTTTATAATACCCTTATGATTATAATAATTAAAGGAAAGCATATACTGGGTGTTTTCACTTCCCCCCTGAATACTCACATTATGCTCTTGAATCTGTCCGTTACGGGTTATTAATCCCAGCCAGTCTGTGCCCAGACCTGCCTGAGCTATTTCCTCATCAGTGTAAGGCTGTTGATATTGGATACCGTTATACGGATTCTGACGCGCCTCTTCCAGCGTCTTTGTGCCCCATGGAGCGACCTTGTTATCCCATAACCATCCTTCCCAGGTGGTACGATTCTTTTCAATCATCCATTCTTTCAAATTCAACAAATCATACTTGTCCGCATACTTCTGCAAAGAATAACTATAAGAATAATCTACCTTAGCCTTTCCTTGCTTTCCGCGCTTTGTGGTGATAATAACAACTCCATTAGCTGCACGTGCCCCATAGATAGACGTAGCGCTGGCATCTTTCAACACCTCTATTGACTCCACGTCATTCGGATTCAGGAAATTCAGGATACCCTGCGTACCAGGATCCATCTTAGCGTCTCCTCCGTTGGCCTGGTCCAGCTTGGCAATCGGAAAACCATCCACAATATAAAGAGGATCATTCCCTGCATTGACAGATCCGGCTCCACGAACCAGAATATCCAGACCACCTCCCGGCTGTGCACTATTCCGTTTTACGTACAGCCCTGCCGCCTTTCCGCTAAGCGCATGTCCCACGGAAGCCATCCCTCCAAGATCCAAATCTTCTCCTTTCACACTGGAAACAGATCCAGTCAAATCACGTTTCTTTACCGTACCATACCCCACGACAACCACGTCATCCAACACCTTCGAATCCTCTTTCAGGCGCACAACCGGACACTCCCCTTTCGTGCATGAAAACTCCTGAGTGGCATATCCTATATATGACACGACCAGCACACTTCCTTCAGGAGCCATAAACGAATAATTACCATCCAGGTCAGTAATCGTTCCCACCGATGTGCCTTTCACACTTACATTGGCACCGATTACAGGCATTCCAGCCTCATCCAGCACTTGCCCCTTAAACTCCCTCTTCTGTGTATTCTCGCCAGAAGGCGCCTGCTTGCGAACCAACATAATTCGTTTATCAGACATACTCCAAGAGATAGCCGTATACTCCAAAGCCTGACGAAGTGCCTCCTTCACATCTCCATTCTGAAGTTTCACTGTCACAGGACATGTAGTATCCACTTGTCCTTCTTCATAGAAAAACTTAAAGTCTGTTTGTGTTTCCACCGCCTGGATAAATTCCGCCAACGGACGATTTAACAGGCTTAACTGAAGCGATGTGTGTTGTGCAGTTACACTGAAAGGCAGCAGTAGCCACATCAGCCCCACCCAAATTCTACAGGAAAACTTTGTCCACCAGTCTTGTAATACGCATTTCCTCATAATAAATTAGATTTTAGTTAATAAAAAGTTCCTTTTTTCCTCAATCCCAGGACTCCTTTGTTTAAAACAAAGAAAAAGAACTGGAAATATTTACTCATACGGCATCCGGTTTTTAAACATTTATTAATAAAACAGTTGAAATAAAATGCTTCGGCGTGCAGAGAAATACGCTTCGACATGCAGGATGAAACGCCTAGACGTTTTTTCGAGGGAATAAAACAAGCTTTCCTGAAACCGGTAGGAGAAGGCCAGATTATACATTATTTGATATTTCAAGGAAAGAACCGTAAATAGAACCATCATAAAAAAAACATTTACTATTGGTCTGTACAAGATAAAACATTATCTTTGAACCATCCTTTTTCCTTATTCCACAAACAAGACCTTATTACAACTTACTCACTTTACTCTCTGTAAAGAACAGCATTATGGAAGCACATGCAATTTATTCTGATATCAAACAAGGAAATCTGGCATCGTTTGAGTGGTTCTACAAAAAATACCACCCAAGAGCCTATGTCTTCTGTAAAAAGATATTAGGAGACGAAGACGAGGCAAAAGACGTGACACAGGAAAGTTTCATTCTTTTCTGGGAATATCGGAACCGTATTGAAAGTCCGGAGACCTTATGCTCCTACCTGTTTCAGATTCTGAAAACTCAATGCCTGAAACAAATAAGAAGAAATGCCTTACAAAACAATTTCTCCAACCTGACAGACACCAAATTAAAAGAACTGGAACTTTCATATTATACTAAGGAAAAGAACGTGCTGGAAGACCTTTATTTTAAGGAACTCGATGAAAATTTCCAGAAGGCTCTGGAGCAACTGCCTCAGCAATGCCGTCTGGTTGTACAGATGAACCACCGACAAGGAATGAAGAGCAGCGAAATAGCCGAAGAACTCAATTTATCCATCCGGACGGTAGAAAACCATTTGTACCGTGGGCTGAAGGTAATAAGAGCCTCGCTGACACACTTTCTTCCTTTACTTTTCTAACCTTTTAAAATCCGATATCTCATGATGAAGAAAATTGACTTTCAAAAATATATGCACCACCAGCTGACAGAGGAAGAAACCCGGCAGCTTTATGAATGGTTATGCGAAAGCAAGGAAAACCAGCAAGCATGGTTTTCTCTGAAAGAAGCCTGGCTCCACCAAGAATATGAAAAAGAAAAACTGGAAGCTGATACTCAGAATGAATGGAAAAAATTCGCAGACCGGACAGGCATCAGCCCACAGACTACCCGCAGACGGAGTATCCGGACAACATGGCTTTATGCGGCCTCCATTCTCCTTTGCCTGGTTATCGGATGGCAAGCGGAAAGATTATTCACGCCTCAGACAGAATCCTACCCAGTCATCGTAGAAACAGAAACCGGACAACAGGCTAAAGTAAAACTGCCCGACGGCTCCAGTGTCTGGCTGAATGCCTGTTCAACCCTTTCCTATACGACCGGCAACTGGAAAAAGGAACGAAACGTCACCTTACATGGTGAAGCCATCTTCGACGTAAAATCTCAAAATGGAAAACCCTTCTACGTACACACCGCTCACTATAAAATTAAAGTGCTGGGAACCAACTTCGACGTCTCGGCTTACACAAACGAAGAACAGAGCCGGGTCACCTTGCTCAAGGGAAAAGTAGAAATATCTCCCGACTTTACTTCACAAAAGACCATACTCTCTCCAGGAGAAAGTTTTTTATGTCAGCCCAAGGACAGTACTTTTCAAAAGATACAAATTCCTGTAGGTTCCGTCTATGCATGGCGCGAAAAAACAGTTATCTTTGACGGCCATACACTAGAAGATAAGCGAGGAGAACTTTACCGGCACTACGGTTACCAGTTTCTTCTTTCATCTTCCGCCAAAAAACTCAAATACAAAGCAACGCTGCGTGACGAAAGTCTAGACGAGTTCCTCTCCACACTCAAATTTCTGAGTCCGGGAATCCGCTACAGAATCAATCACGAGCAAAAGAAAATATGGATTACGGATTATAAAGATGAATAACGACATACTGCATATCGCTTTTATCGGTATGGGCTACCGCGGAAAACAACTGCTCTCGCTCATCCGTCATATTTCCGGTTACCACGTCACAGCCATTGCCGACCCTGAAGCGCGGGAAGAAGACTACGGAGTGCCCTGCTACAACCGGGGAGGAGAAGATTACCGGCGAATGATCAAGGAACAGGCACCGCAACTAGTTTTCATTGCCTCTCCGTGGCTGCTTCATGTCACACATGCCCTATACTGCATTCAAAAAGGGTGCCACGTAGCACTGGAAATAAAAGGAGGACTGTGCCTGAACGAATACAAGCCCCTGATACAGGCAGCCGAAAGCACCGGAAGAAAAGTGTTTCCGATGGAAAATGTCCTTTTCCGGAGAGAGGTGTTAGCATTGTACCGTCTGGTAGAAAGCGGCGAGATGGGAGAAATTGTATACATGCGAGGCGGATACCGCCACGACCTGCGCAGCCTCTTGCTCGATGACCATGGCCGTCTAGGCAACCGGAAAAAGACAGAAAGCATCTGGCGAAGCAAATTCTACCAGCAGGAAAATGGCGACCTTTATCCTACTCACGGACTGGCTCCTCTCTGCCTCATCGCCGGCATTCCCCGCAAAGACCGTTTTGTACGCCTGACCACCTTTTCTTCCAAACCCGCAGGCCTATACCAGCGTATCCGTGAATTAGGAGGAAATCCTCACGTGCCTGTCACGCAGGGAGACGTAACCGTCACCCAACTGGAGACAGCTTCCGGAACCTTGGTTTCTTTGACTCACGACACCACTCTTCCCCGCCCCAGAAGCCTGGACTTCGAAATACAAGGCACCAAAGGAATCTGGCAGGGAGAACAGCGACGCATTTACCTGGAAGGAAAAAGTCCGCACGAAACATGGGAGACAGATACCGCTTACCTGCAAAAATACGAACACCTCTATTGGCAACAATGGGGAGAAGAAGCACTGCGCATCGACACGCACCATGAGGGAATGGACTACATCATGCTCAAAGCATTAGAAGCCGAAATGAAACAGGAGATACCTTACCCGGCCGATATACACGACCTGGCTCTTTGGACTTCGGTTACCCCTCTGTCCATACAATCCGTGGCAGAACAACGCACCGTACCGATGGAGTAAGCCATCCCGGTTTATTCCAAATACAGATAATCGTAATGTACCAGCGGTTTCTGCCCGTGCTGTCCCACCATGGAAAGTGCTTCTGCCGAGTCGGCTGATACACGGCCTACTCCAATCTGCCGTCCTTGCTCGTCCATCACGCGCACGAGGTCATCTTTCTCAAAATCTCCCACAACCCGCGTCACTCCCACCGGAAGGATGCTGGTAGCCTTCACTCCTTTGACGGCCTCTACTGCCTGACGGTTCAGATGAAGTTCCCCTTTGGCAAAGCCTTCACTGTGCGCAATCCACTTCTTCATACTCGACACTCCCTCCATAGCTGGAAGGAAACGGGTACAGACTGTCGTATCCGGATGACACAACAAATCCGACAGGATGTTCTCTTTCTTGCCATTGGCGATAATCACGGCAATACCTTCATCGGCCACCTTACGGGCAATGGTGCTTTTGGTAAGCATCCCTCCCCGTCCGAATCCGGACTTTTCCGTCTGAATGTAATCCGACAAATCCTTTCCACGCTCCACCGTACGTATCACAGAAGTACCCGGCTGCGAAGGTGAACCGTTGTAAATGCCGTCAATGTTACTAAGGATAATCAATGCCTGCATGTCCATCATCGAAGCAATCATACCCGATAGTTCATCGTTGTCGGTAAACATCAGCTCGGTCACCGAAATCGTATCATTTTCATTCACGATAGGAATCACCCCGTTCTCCAACATCACCTTCATGCAATTACGCTGGTTCAGGTAATGCCGACGGGTAGAAAAACTCTCCTTAGTCGTGAGTACCTGACCTACGGTAATGCCGTGCTCACGAAACAGTTCATAATAACGGTTTATCAACTTAGCCTGTCCCACTGCCGAAAAAAGTTGCCGCTGGTCCACACTGTCCAGTTTCCGCAAGGGTTTCAACTCGCTTCTTCCTGAAGCTACCGCTCCGGAAGACACCAGTACGATTTCCACTCCTGCTTTATGCAACTCGGCCACCTGGTCCACCAATGCTGACATGCGGGTTATATCCAGTGTGCCGTCACGGCGGGTCAGCACGTTACTACCTATCTTTACCGTGATTCTTTTATACTGATACGTTTTGTTTTCCATGATTCACTCTCACTTTTGCACAGGAAACACCTGAAAAATCTTTCAAATACACATTATTTAATCATATTCAGTGGCAAATGTAATAAATACCACACAGAAACAAAACAATTTATCACAATTATATAAATACTCTCCTTCAGAACAAACCTTTCCTCTTCCCTGCAGATAAAAAAACACAGTACCCCAATCAAGAATTCCAAATTACATTTTCTATGTTTCCCTTGCCCAAAACCTATGTTTCCGCATCGGGAACCGTAAGTTTCCGCGTCGGAAAACCTACGGTTCCGCCATGCGAAACGTAAAAGAGTCCGGAAAGTTTTATACAGATTTTACTAGAGTTTCCGCCTCATCATCATATTCATTAGTCCACTTATCATCTGGCAGATTCCACATAGGTCCAAAAAATTCTCCTAAAAATTCGCTATCTTTGCACGGACTTTTAATACACGAAAAATGGTAAAAGCGATATTCTTTGATATTGATGGAACATTAGTTTCTTTCCAGACTCACACCGTGCCGGAGTCTACCCGCGAAGCCCTGCGACTTTTGAGAGAAAAAGGTATTAAGGTATTCATTGCCACCGGCCGTCCAAAGACATTGATGATGGATGCCGTAGGTGACCTGGATTTCGACGGTTATGTCACGCTGAACGGAGCACATTGCTTCACAGCAAATCATGAAGACATTTACAAGGGTTGTGTGCCGCAAGAAGACATTGAACGACTCATTCAGTACCAGCATGACCATCCGGAAATGCCGTTTGTTTTTGTACACGACAATACCTGGTTCCTGACACATGAGGATGAGGCTGTCAGAGAGATTGCCCGTCTGATTCAAATTGACATTCCGGAAATCCGTCCCATAGAAACTGCAAGAGAGAAAGAAATTCTGCAAATCATGGGATATTTCCCCGAAGAGAAAGACGAAGAAATATTTGGGAAGGTGCTGACTCATTGTGAACCCATGCGCTGGCATCCGCTCTTTGCCGACATCATTGCACGGGGAAACAGTAAAAGTCACGGTATCGACCAGATGTTGGCTTATTACGGCATTGACCTGAAAGATACCATGGCTTTCGGCGATGGCGGAAACGATATTCCGATGTTGAAACATGTAGGTATGGGAATTGCCATGGGAAACGCGGCTCCTCACATACAAGCTGCAGCCGATTATATCACCACCTCAGTGGATGAAGAGGGTATCATGCAGGCATTGAAGCACTTCCATATCCTGTAACAGTCCAAATTCTCTAACCGTAACCCGTTACATTTTATAGGACAAACTACACAATACCTACAAATAGGTATTTATACATAGTCTAAATTACCCATATTTGGCGATTGCCCCACCCGGACAATCGCCTTAATTTTGCACCCAGAAAATTAGTCCTGAACAAAAAATACGAGTTACAGTAAATGAGAAATTTATCTTTTTCGCGGGGAAGCGAAAATTTGAAATGGGGTGTACTTTTTATGTTATTGGGTGCTTGTGTCTTATCTCTTTCTGCACAAGGCCGTTCGTTACTATCTGGAAAAGTTCTTTCTTCGGACAAGAGTGTCATTGACTTCGCCACGGTGTACCTGAAAGGTACGCAATATGGCTGTACAACCAACGAAAAAGGCTTGTATCATCTGAAAGCACCCGCCGGGAAATATATACTGACCGTTTCTGCCATCGGATTTGAGACGGTAGAAAAAGAAGTGGAAATTCTGGCAGACGGACGTAGCAAGCAAAATGTAATCTTGAAGCCTTCAGTCACCGAGCTGGATGAAGTCGTAGTCGTTTCCAACGGAGTCGGACGCATCAAGCGCTCGGCCTTTAATGCCGTAGCTGTAGATACGCGTGAACTGCAGAATTCTACCAAAAACTTGAGTGAAGCGTTACAGAAACTTCCGGGAATGAAACTGCGCGAATCTGGAGGTGTGGGATCGGACATGCAGCTGATGCTCGACGGCTTCAGCGGCAAGCATGTAAAAGTATTTATCGACGGGGTGCCACAGGAAGGGGCAGGAACAGCTTTCGACCTGAATAACATCCCGGTCAACTTTGCCGAGCGCATTGAGGTATATAAAGGTGTGGTACCCGTAGGATTCGGTACCGATGCCTTGGGTGGAGTTATCAACATTGTAACCAACAAACAGAAGCGCAACTGGTTTCTGGATGCGTCATACTCGTACGGCTCGTTCAACACGCATAAATCGTATATAAACTTCGGGCAGAGTTTCAGAAACGGACTGACATACGAAATCAATGCATATCAGAATTACTCTGATAATAATTACTATATCAACAACTGGGTAGAAGAGTTCAACCACGAAAACAATACGTCTGTCAGCGATGAAAGTAATATACAGCGTGTAAAACGATTCAATGATACATTCCACAACGAAGCGGTCATCGGAAAAATCGGAGTTACCGGGAAAAGCTGGGCCGACCGGCTGATGTTTAATGTGGCCTACTCGCATTTCTACAAAGAAATACAGAATGGAGTGTACCAGGAAATCGTATTCGGCGAGAAACATCGTCATGGCTATTCCATCGTTCCTTCGGTAGAATATCGCAAGCAGAATCTTTTCACCAAAGGACTGGATGTGACGGTTACGGCCAATTACAACCACAACCTGACGACAAACGTAGATACAGCAATGTACAAATACAACTGGCTGGGTGACCGTATCCCCAGATCGACTGCCGGCGAACAGAATCACCAGTTCAGTGAACAAATCAATACAAACTGGAATACCACACTTACTGCGGTATACCGACTGGGCAAAATGCACTCGTTTACATTTAATAATGTATTCAGTACTTTTCGTCGTACAGGACGGAGTCTGATTGAGAAAAATTCCGTACTGGAAGATTATGATGAACCTACCAAAAGCCGAAAAAACATTGCAGGGTTATCTTATCGCCTGATGCCTTCTGAAAAATGGAATCTGTCGGTCTTCGGCAAGCACTACAATTCTTACAGTGAAGGAACGGTACAGCTAAGCGACAACAATGTAGGAAGTGATACGAGGGTGTCACAAAGTGTCAGCTCTTTTGGATATGGAGCCGCCGGAACCTATTTCTTAGGGAAAGCCATTCAGTTGAAACTCTCTTACGAAAAGGCTCTGCGCATGCCCAGCACACAGGAACTGTTTGGTGACGGTGACCTTGAAGCGGGGAAAGCTGACTTGAAACCTGAACGTAGTGACAACGTGAACCTGAGTGCCAGCTACAACAAGCAGTTAGGCAAACACGGATTGTATGTGGAAGGAGGAATCATCTACCGTAATACCCAAGACTACATCAAGCGCGACTTGTCGACCGTAGGAGGCACCAGCTACGGAAGTTACACCAATCATGGCCGGGTAGAGACAAAAGGGTTCAATGTATCTCTGCGATACAGTTACAGCAACTGGTTCAATATGGGAGGTACATTCAACAACCTTGACACCCGTGACAAGGAAAAGAAACGGGCAGCAAGCAGCGGACAGAATGCACTGACGTACGGACAGCGCATCCCGAACATTCCTTACCAGTATGCAAACGTAGATATGAACTTCTACTGGCATAACCTGTTTGCAAAAGGGAATACCCTCACATTCGGATGGGATTGTTTCTACCAGCATGACTTCCCGTTGTATTGGGAAAGCTTTGGTGACCCGTCTACTAAAATCCGGGTACCGCAGCAGATATCGCATAACCTCTCCTTGGGATACAGCATCCTGAACGGACGTTACAACATTTCATTTGAATGCCGGAACCTCACCGATGAGAAACTGTATGACAACTTCAGTCTGCAAAAAGCCGGACGGGCATTTTATGGAAAGTTCCGGGTGTATTTTGGAAAGTAATAAACCAATAAAAATATAAATACAAGTATATGAATAAAAAGAATTTTATGTTAGGACTGGGCGCTTTCTGCATGGGAGGCCTGTTCATGGGGTGTCAGAACGAAGAAAATGACCCAACCTTCAGCAATCACAACAACTTCAAGGGAAACTACGTCATTCCGGTCACCGCAGGAGGTACTTCCTATCTGCTTACGGCAGAAAGTCTGGACGAAGGCAAAATCTCAGTCATTGAAAACGGAAAGGAATTTCAGGACCAGATTTCTTACTGGATTTTTTACGACCAGAATTATTTTTTCGGAATCAAATACAACGACGGATCACAAGGCACCGGAGGATGTTACTATCTGGATGCCAACAATGTGCCGCAGAAAAAATACAGTTATACATTCAACCGTTTTACTACCTACGGCACATGGGGTGACAATGTGATTACCGTATCTACCGGAGACACCAAGCAGACTGACAGTAAAGGCAATGCAGCACAAGGCTTTTTATTTAACTACCTGAACGCCAAAAACGGTACCACCAGTACCAACCAGCAGGATATTTTGGCTGAGAACTTCTTAGGGAACGGTGAAAAGGTTACCATGGCCGGATTTGTGGAAGCCAACGGAAAGCTCTACACCTCCATTATTCCCATGGGTATGAGTCACTACGGAGTGAATACCTGGCCCGATAAGGTGTTGAGTCAGGATTATGTGGCAACCGGTACCGGCGGCTCAGGAAGCGGTAAGTATACTGCAGGACAGATTCCTTCTACCCAATATCCGGATAATGCTTATATTGCCATTTACAGCGGCAGCAACTTTGATGAAGAACCGGTTATTGCGACAACAGACAAGATTGGTTTTGCCTGCGGACGCATGCGTTCTCAGTACTATCAGACCATTTGGAGCGACGATGACGGAAACTTGTATGTATTTTCAGGAGGATATGGACGTACGGCTACCCAGCCTGCGGCTGATGCCAACTTAAAGGCAAAGGTACAAGGTACACTTCCTTCTGGTGTCGTGCGCATCCCTGCCGGAAGTACTGCCTTCGATGAGTATTATTGCAATCTGGAAACGATGAGTGGTGCGAGCGGCCATCCGTTGTTCCGCTGCTGGCACGTAGGTGGCGATTATTTCCTGCTCAATAATTACGGATGCAGCATTGAAGAAGTAGCCACACTAGGAACTAATGCACCTAAAAATGAACTGGTGATATTCAAAGCCAGCGAAAAGAAGCTGATTCCTATTACAGGATTGCCTGACATGAACCTGATTTCTTCTTTCGGAAATTCCCCTTATCTGGAAAATCAGTATTTTTACATCCCGGTACTGACTACCGAAGAAGGAGCCACTCCCACATTCTATAAAATCAATCCTCAAACAGGAGAGGCTGTAAAAGGACTGGAAGTGGAAGCCGATGAAATTACAACAGTAGGTAAAATTGCATTAACCCAACAATAACATTTAGAAATGAGAAAATTATTCGGGAAAATACACCTCTGGCTTTCTATTCCAGTGGGAATTATTCTTTCCATTATTTGTTTCTCGGGAGCTGCACTGGTATTCGAAAAGGAAATCACTCAGGCGTGTAACCCCCATCTATATAAGGTAAGCGTTCCAGAAGGGAACGCTGCCGTTCTTCCACCTTCACAACTGATTGCACGCATAAAGGAGCAGACCGCCGATTCACTCAAGCTAACCTCACTGCAATATTCAGGAAAAGCCGATGAGGCAGCTACAGTGACTTTCAAAAACGCAGGCAGAAAAAGTCTGAGTGTGAATCCGTACACGGGAGAAGTGAACGGATGGATAGAAGGAAACGCTTTTTTTCAAACCATGCGGAAACTGCATCGCTGGCTGCTGAACCCTCCACCGCAGAAAGGAGCTTCCTCTGTAGGGAAAATGATAGTCGGTATCTCCACCCTGCTGATGGTCGTGATTCTTATCAGTGGCCTTGTTATCTGGTGGCCTCGCACCCATAAAGCGTTAAATAACCGACTGAAAGTTTCCTTCCGCAAAGGATGGCGCCGTTTCTGGTATGACAGTCATGTGACGTTGGGCTTCTATTCTACCCTCTTCCTGCTGGTCATGGCACTTACCGGGCTCACCTGGTCGTTTGGTTGGTATCGTTCGTTTGCTTACGGACTTTTTGGAGGAAACACTTCGAAGCAGGCCCAAACTCACGGAACTTCCCTCCCTCAAAAGGAAAACGATGCACGTACCAAGAAAGGAGGAAAGAAACAAACCGATTATACGGCTTGGGACAGGGCGGCTCAGGAAGTACAGACAAAATACACCGGCTACACTTCACTCCGTATAGAAGAAAAAAAGATACAAGTTATCCAGAGACAGCAACTGCGTCGTACGGATACCCTGAAATTCAATCCGAAGAACGGAGAGATTACAGAAACCACAACCTATGCAGAAGTGCCTCGCGCACAGAAACTGAAAGGCTGGTTCTATGCCTTCCACACCGGAGACTGGGGAGGTATCTATACAAAGGTACTCTATTTCCTGGCAGCTTTTGTCGGAGGCGTACTTCCACTCAGCGGGTATTATTTATGGCTGAAAAAGAAACAAAGAGTTACAAGGTAAGTTTGGCCAAATAGTCATAATGACTGCCTTCCTTCACCAGCTCTGCTTTGAAACCATATTGAGAAGCATACAGACTCAGGGTGTTGAAATCCACATACAACCAGTCGAATGCTTCTCCTTTTATTTGTTTATATTGCATCTGGAAATCCAGTTGACCGTAATAATCGCCCGCCAAATCAACGACAAAACTTCCATCTTCCTCCTCAAACAGGTATCTCAAATCGCTTGAATCCATTAAGATACAACCACCAGGATTCAACAACAGCTTCATCCGCTGAAAGAAATCACCGAAATTCTCTACCCGTCCGATAATTCCCGAACCGTTCATCAGCATCAGAATGGTATCAAAACGTTCAACGAAATGCGTGTCGAACAGATTGACCAGACGGGCATCCAGTCCACGTGCCTGCATGACTTCTACCGACAGAGGAGAAATATCAATAGCCACAGACTCTTTTCCCATTTGCTTTAAAGCCAAGGAATGACAGCCGCTGCCTGCTCCTACATCTAAAATCTTTCCCTGAGCCATATCCAGTGCGGTTTGTTCCAGCAAGGGCATGTATTCATACGTACGGAATAATTCGCTCACTGGAATTTCATCTTCCTCAAACTGTGAAGAGAAAACTCTTAACTTTCCAGCCTTTCCATTCTTGAAGTAATCGTATATGGCAGCTCCCATCGGATCCTTTTCTGCCTGTAGCCATGTGGTCTTCATGATTCTTTGTCTCTGTAATTAACGTGCACAAAAATACAAAATAAAATTCACAATGGTTATTTATTCATTATATTCATGCATTTTTCAGAATAAACACACAAAAAAGTAAGAATTTATGCATGATATTCAAAATATATCCGTATTTTTGCAGCCGTAAAAGAATAATTATACAATGAAGAACAAGAATAGCAGACTTGATTCAATCAAAATGATTATCTCCAGCAAGGAGATTGGAAGTCAGGACGAACTCTTGCAGGAGTTGACAAAAGAAGGATTCCAATTGACACAAGCCACCCTGTCGCGCGACTTGAAGCAACTGAAGGTAGCCAAAGCTGCCAGCATGAACGGGAACTATGTATATGTACTCCCCAACAATACCATGTACAAACGCATGACAGAGCCGCAAAAAGCCAGCGAAATGCTGCGTCACAACGGATTCATCACCATTGAATTCTCCCACAACATTGCTGTGATCAAGACTCGCCCGGGATATGCCAGCAGTCTGGCATACGACATTGACATGCACAATTTCCATGAAATCATCGGTACCATTGCCGGCGACGACACCATCATGCTGGTGATTCGCGAAAATTGTACGCGTACAGAAGTCAAGCATGCTCTTGCCAACATTATACCGAATATAAACCAACTCTAACTGATAAGAATAAAAAATGGAACCTACTAAACAAATTGATGTAATGGTAGCCGACGCCTCACACGAGGTTTACGTTGACACAATATTGGACACGATTAGAGAAGCAGCCAAAGTTCGCGGTACGGGTATTGCCGAACGTACACACGAATACGTAGCTACCAAGATGAAAGAAGGAAAAGCCATCATCGCATTGTGCGGAGATGATTTTGCCGGATTTACTTACATCGAATCATGGGGAAACAAACAGTACGTAGCTACTTCCGGACTGATTGTTCATCCAAAATACAGAGGATGCGGACTGGCTAAGCGTATCAAGCATGCCTCTTTTACTTTGGCTCGTCTGCGATGGCCGAAAGCCAAAATCTTCAGTCTGACTTCAGGAGCTGCGGTCATGAAAATGAATACAGAGCTGGGATACGTACCTGTCACTTTCAACGAGTTGACCGACGATGACTCATTCTGGAAAGGATGTGAAGGATGTATCAACCACGAAATCCTGATGGCGAAAAACCGCAAATTTTGTATCTGCACAGCCATGCTTTACGATCCGGCTTTGCACACAGACGATAAAATAAACAATTTCTAAATACAAAAATAATCTCAAGCGAGGTTTTCCCCTGAACTCATACAGGCGAAAAGCTTCACGATATAAAGATAAGCACCATGGAAGAAAAGAAAAAAGTTGTCGTTGCTTTCAGCGGCGGATTGGACACTTCCTTTACCGTAATGTATCTGGCAAAGGAAAAAGGATATGAAGTATATGCAGCATGCGCCAATACCGGTGGTTTCAGCCCGGAACAGTTAAAGAAGAACGAAGAAAATGCGTACAAACTGGGAGCTGTGAAATATGTAACTCTTGACGTAACACAGGAATACTACGAAAAGAGCCTGAAATACATGGTATTCGGAAACGTACTGCGTAACGGTACTTACCCTATTTCTGTAAGTTCTGAACGTATCTTCCAGGCATTGGCCATCGCCCGTTATGCCAACGAAATCGGAGCTCATGCCATTGCTCACGGTTCTACTGGTGCCGGCAACGACCAGGTGCGTTTTGACATGACTTTCCTAGTAATGGCTCCGGGAGTGGAAATCATTACCCTGACACGTGACATGGCGTTGAGCCGTGAATATGAAATCAATTACCTGAAGGAAAATGGTTTTGAGGCAGATTTCACCAAGCTGAAATATTCATACAACGTAGGCATCTGGGGCACGTCTATCTGTGGTGGTGAGATTCTGGATTCCGCACAGGGATTGCCGGAAAGTGCTTACCTGAAGCAAGTAACGAAAACAGGCAGCGAACAGCTGAAACTGGAATTCAAGAAAGGAGAGCTGTATGCCGTAAACGGAGAAGTGTTCGATGACAAGATTAAAGCCATCCAGAAAGTAGAAGAGATTGGTGCAGCCTACGGTATCGGTCGTGATATGCATGTGGGTGATACGATTATCGGTATCAAAGGCCGTGTAGGATTCGAAGCTGCTGCTCCGATGCTGATTATCGGCGCTCACCGCTTCCTGGAAAAATATACCCTGAGTAAATGGCAGCAATACTGGAAAGACCAGGTAGCTAACTGGTACGGCATGTTCCTTCACGAAAGCCAGTACCTGGAACCGGTCATGCGCGACATCGAAGCCATGCTGACCGAATCACAGCGTAACGTCAACGGCACTGCGATTCTGGAACTCCGCCCCTACGGTTTCTCTACGGTAGGAGTGGAATCGAAAGATGACCTCGTGAAGAACAAATTCGGCGAATACGGGGAAATGCAGAAAGGATGGACCGCAGAAGATGCCAAAGGCTTTATCAAGGTGCTGTCCACTCCGCTCCGTGCCTATTATGCGAACCATAAAGACGAGGCCGACGTATGATAAAAGCAGGAATTATAGGAGGCGCAGGATATACGGCAGGCGAACTGATTCGCCTGCTGCTTAATCATCCGGATGTAGAGATTGCATTTATCAACAGCTCCAGCAATGCGGGCAACAAGATTACTGATGTACACGAAGGCTTGTATGGAGAAACCGATTTAGTGTTTACAGATGAGCTTCCACTCGATACCATCGATGTATTGTTCTTCTGTACGGCTCACGGTGATACAAAAAAATTCATGGAGAGTCATAATGTACCGGAAGACTTGAAAATCATTGACCTGTCCATGGACTACCGAATCAAATCGGACGACCATGACTTTGTATATGGTCTGCCAGAACTGAATCGCCGCACTATCTGTCATAGCAAGCACGTAGCTAACCCGGGATGCTTTGCTACATGCATTCAGCTCGGACTTCTGCCATTGGCCAAGCATTTGCTGTTGAACGACGACGTAATGGTAAACGCCATTACCGGAAGTACCGGAGCAGGTGTAAAACCGGGAGCTACGAGTCATTTCAGCTGGCGTAACAACAACCTCAGCATCTACAAACCGTTCTCACACCAGCATGTGCCAGAAATCAAACAGTCACTGAAACAGCTGCAGAACAGTTTCCATTCAGAAATCGATTTCATTCCTTACCGAGGTGACTTTGCCCGTGGTATTTTTGCCACTATCGTAGTAAAGACCAAGGTAGAGCTGGAAGAGATTGTAAAAATGTACGAAGAGTACTATGCAGAAGATTCTTTCACCCACATCGTGGACAAGAATATCGACCTGAAGCAGGTAGTCAACACCAACAAATGCTTGATTCATCTGGAAAAGCATGGCGACAAGCTGCTTATCATTTCTTGCATTGACAACCTGCTGAAAGGAGCCAGCGGTCAGGCTGTACACAATATGAACCTGATGTTCAATCTGGAAGAAACAGTAGGACTGAAGCTGAAACCGAGCGCATTCTAATTAATGAATAATGAATAATGAATAATGAAAATGAATAACCAGGCAGGACTCCTTGATTGCTGCTCTTAATTATTCATTCTTAATTCTTAATTATATGAAGTTATTCGACGTATATCCTTTGTTCGATGTAAACATCGTAAAAGGAAAAGGCTGCCACGTATGGGATGACAAAGGTCAGGAATACCTTGACCTCTATGGAGGACATGCCGTTATCTCCATCGGTCACGCACATCCTCACTATGTGGAAACCATCAGCAAACAAGTAGCTACATTGGGATTCTATTCCAACTCTGTAATCAACAAGTTACAGCAGGAAGTAGCCGACCGTCTGGGAGCCATCAGCGGTTATGATGACTATCAGCTTTTCTTAATCAACTCTGGAGCAGAAGCCAACGAAAATGCATTGAAACTGGCATCTTTCTATAACGGACGTACACGTGTGATTTCTTTCGCAAAAGCTTTCCACGGACGTACTTCACTGGCAGTAGAAGTAACCAACAATCCGAAAATCATTGCTCCGATCAATGACAACGGACACGTGACATACCTGCCGCTGAACGACACAGAAGCGCTGAAAGCCGAACTGGCTAAAGGCGATGTATGTGCAGTCATCATTGAAGGTATCCAGGGCGTAGGAGGAATTCAGCTCCCTACTACTGAGTTCATGAAAGCCATTCGCCAGACGTGTGACGAAACCAATACTGTCATGATTCTGGATGAAATCCAGTCGGGTTACGGAAGAAGCGGTAAATTCTTTGCTCACCAGTACAATGACGTACGCCCTGACATGATTACTGTAGCTAAAGGCATTGGCAACGGATTCCCGATGGCCGGTGTACTGATCAGTCCGAAATTCACTCCGGTATATGGCCAGTTAGGAACGACTTTCGGTGGCAATCATCTGGCATGTGCAGCAGCTATCGCTGTACTAGATGTGATGAAAGCAGAAAATCTGGTTGAAAATGCGGGCAAAGTAGGTACTCACCTATTGGAAGAATTGAAAGGCTTCAAAGGAATCAAAGAAGTACGCGGTCGCGGCTTGATGATTGGAATGGAATTTGAGGAACCCATCAAGGAACTCCGCCAGAAACTACTTTTCGAAGAAAAAGTATTTACCGGTGTCAGCGGTACCAACGTCATCCGTTTGCTTCCGCCGCTCTGCCTGAGCATGAACGAAGCAGATGAATTCCTAAATCGCTTGCATCACGTAACGAAATAAAAACAAAATACTTATCCACAAAAACGGAATCTTCTTAATCAAGATTCCGTTTTTATTTTTACGTACAAGTACATCAAATCAACATTGTTCATGCTCTATTCTTTATATTATAAATTTCAAAGAAATCAATAGTTTTTCCAAATCATCCTCTAAGCATCGTTACATTATTTACCACATCCCCTTACACGTTCTACGTTCTCCCACGCAAAACCCTACGTTTCCCGAACCTAAAACCTACGTTTCCGCACTGAGAAACATACGTTTCCTTTACGAGAAACGTAAAACTCACAAAGAAAATATTCCATTATTCCCGAAGCATTTCCACAAAACAATCTCGCCTTTTCCATATACCACCAAAATAAATTCCATTATATAGCCCAACTCTCATTTTTAATTATAACTTTGCGAATAAAGAACTCAAAATTGAAAGATATGAAAGTAGCAATCATCGGAGCCGGAAACATGGGAGGTGCCATTGCCCGTGGACTGGCCAACGGACATTATATTCAGGCACAAGAAATTTCGGTATCCAACCCCAGTGCCGGCAAACTGGACGCACTGAAAGCGGAATTTCCTGCCATTCACGTAACGCATTCCAATAAAGAAGCAGCAGAAGATGCGGACATTATCATTATTGCCGTCAAGCCGTGGAAAGTGGAAGAAGTGTTGAAGCCGCTGAGATTAAGAGGACCACAGATTCTGGTATCGGTGGCGGCAGGACTGACTTTTGAAGACCTGGCACATTTTGTAGACCCGGAAATGCCGATGTTCCGCGTCATTCCTAACACAGCCATTTCAGAAGGAGCCAGCATGACACTGATTGCCGCACGCAATGCTTCGGAAGAACAAATCACTTCCCTGACTGCGCTCTTTAACGAAATGGGACGTTCCATGCTGATTGAGGAAAAACAATTTGCAGCTGCCACCTCGCTGACTTCCTGTGGCATTGCCTACGTACTGAAATACGTACAAGCTGCCATGCAGGCAGGAGTAGAACTGGGTATCAAGCCACACGATGCACAGACCATGCTGGCACAAACACTGGAAGGGGCAGCCAAACTCTTGTTAAACAACGAAAATGCACATCCGGCCACAGAAATCGAGAAAGTGACTACTCCGGGAGGAATTACCATCAAGGGTATCAACTCGCTGGAGCACGACGGATTTACCTCGGCCGTTATCCACGCCATCAAGGCCAGCTTATAAAAACATCATACGGGGAGCTTCATGCTCCCTTTTTCATTACAAAACCTGAACCGACATGAAAAACAACATTCTTATCACCATGGGAATCCTTGTATTGTTAGGAATAGCCGTACAGGGTTTGTTTGGCATCGTAGCCGGTGTATTCCTGTCTGCCATTTTAGGAATCATCTACGGAGCCGTCAAGAAGAACAAGCAGTTTCTGCGCTGGTCGGTCATTGCACTTACCATCGACATTATCTGCATCATCCTGTTCTATTTCTGCCTGATTCAATCGGACATGTAGCTTTTACTTCACAAAACCTTTTTTCGCCCATTTCAGGCTGTTCCACCGTTTCACAAAGATAAAGGCACGGATGTTCTCGTCGAGCAGGAAGGCACACCACATACCGACCAGTCCCCAACCCAGATGAATCCCGAACAGATAGCTGAGTCCGACAGAAACCGTCCACTGCACAATCAAGCCGACATAGAACGGGAAATTCACATCACCAGCCGAACGGAGGGCATTCGTGGCATAGATATTTACAGCACGCCCTATCTCTACGATGACATCGACAATGAGAATGGTCACTCCCAACCGGATAATATTCTCGTTGTCCGTCAGCATACTGAAGATTGTATGACCGAATATGGCCCAGATGCACGAAAGTCCCAGCGATACCAGAATGGACAGACGCATGACGTACTTTCCCAACAGGTAGGCCGCACGTATTCGCTTCTGCCCCACCAGATGGCCGATACTGATGGCTCCTCCTTGTGCCATGGCGATGGCAAAGAGATAGACAAACATGGTAGTATTCACCGTATAAGTTCGTGTGGCCAGCGAATCATTTCCTAAGATATTGATTAAATAGGTGATGACCACCTGCGAAAAACTGTACGACATATTCTCCCCGGCAGAAGGGACTCCCACCTTCAACAGGTTTTTCAGTTCTATCCAAGGGAAAGGACGGAACAGAGCCATCGGGAAAGACGGAATATGTTTTCTGAAGAGAATGACAAACAAGACAATCATGCTCACCCCACGGGCTATGGAGGTAGATATGGCCGCTCCTTCTGCTCCCATGGCAGGCAGGCCGAACTTTCCGAAAATCAGGGAATAGTTTCCGATGATGTTCATCACGTTGACCAGTACCGTAACCAGCATGGGGTAAATGGCTTTGTTGGCACTACGCAAGGACGCGGAAATAGTCAGCGAAATAGCCTGGAAGAAAGCAAACGCACCTACAATCTCCATGTAACCGATACCATATTTCAGCAATTCCGGACGAAGTCCCATCCATCCCAATAATGTAGTTGCTCCATAGTGCAGGATGGCACTGACCACCAGTCCCACGACCAGGTTCAGCAACAAAGACACACCGACCACCTGCACCATCTTGTTCCTCATCCCTGCTCCCAGGTACTGCGAACACAGCACAGAAGTACCGATATTGATTACCTCAAAAATAAGGAAAGCAAACATCACAATCTGGTTCACCACCCCTACTGCCGCCACACTTTCATCGGAATACTGACTCAGCATAACGGTGTCGACAGCACCTAACATCATAATCAATAAGGTCTCGATAAAGATAGGAATCACGAGCTTCGTCAAGCCTTTCCGGATACCTGTTTGTTGAATTGCCTGTTCCACGTACTAACTCTCTAAAAAACGTGACAAAATTACAACATTTAGCCCGTAGAGTGTCTTGACATAGGTCAATTTAAAGGTGTAAATCCTACAATGCACTATTTTCCCCCTTTTCTTCACTATTTTCCCCCTCTGAATCCTAATAAAATATGATTTTTGCAACACCTAAAAACAATTATTATGAAAACCAAGCAATTTCTACTGATCGTATTAGCATGTCTTTGCATTCCTTTTACTCAATTATGGAGTAATCCTGTAAACGGACTCTTGGAAAGAATTGATCCGGGAGCTTCCAAGAAATTCATCATACAAGTAAAAAAAGGACCATCCGATTTTTTTGAACTCGACCAGAAAGGTGACAAAGTAGTCATTCGGGGAAACAACTACGTAAACATCGCTACCGGCTTGAACTGGTATCTGAAATATTACGCAGGCATTCATCTTTCATGGAACGGCATGACTGCCGAACTGCCGAAAAGCTTGCCGAAAGTTTCTACTCCGGTACGCAAGGAAACCAACCTCTCCTTACGCTACGATTTCAACTATTGCACTTATTCCTATACCATGGCTTTCTGGGACTGGGAACGCTGGGAAAAGGAAATCGACTGGATGGCACTACACGGAATCAACCTGCCACTGGCAGTAGTCGGTCAGGAATGCGTGTGGAAAAACATGCTCGAAAAATTAGGTTATACGAAAGAAGAAATCAATAAATTCATTGCAGGACCTGCTTTCTTGGCATGGTGGGCCATGAACAACCTGGAAGGATGGGGCGGTCCCAATCCTGACAGCTGGTACACACAGCAGGAAGCACTGCAGAAGAAGATTCTGAAACGTATGCGCGAATACGGCATCGAACCGGTATTCCCGGGCTATTCCGGTATGGTACCTCACGATGCCAATAAGAAGTTAGGACTGAACGTAACCGAACCCGCATTGTGGAACGGATTTACCCGTCCGGCTTTCTTACTTCCCACCGACTCACGCTTCAACGAAATTGCTTCTTTATATTATAAGGAACTGGAAAAACTGTTCGGCAAAGCCAACTATTACTCTATGGACCCGTTCCACGAACTTGAAGATGCAGGAAGCGTGGATTTTGATGCAGCCGGAAAAGCTGTACTTAAAGCAATGAAGGATGTCAACCCGAAGGCTACATGGGTGATTCAGGGATGGACGGAAAACCCGCGCCCGGAGATGATCAAGAACCTGAACAACGGGGATATCCTGATTCTGGACCTGTTCAGCGAATGCCGCCCGATGTGGGGTATTCCTTCTATCTGGAAACGTGAAAAGGGTTATGAGCAACACGACTGGCTGTTCTGTATGATAGAAAACTTCGGAGGCAACGTGGGTCTGCACGGACGTATGGACCAGTTGCTGAACAATTTCTACCTTACCAAGAACAATCCATTAGCCGCCCATCTGAAAGGCATCGGTCTGACCATGGAAGGTAGTGAAAACAATCCGGTGATGTTCGAACTGATGTGCGAACTTCCCTGGCGTCCGGAAAAGTTCACCAAGGAAGAATGGTTAAAAGACTATCTCTTCGCACGCTACGGTGTACGGGATGAAAAAATTACACAGGCATGGAGCATTCTTGCCGACGGCATCTACAACTGCCCGTTTGGCAATAACCAGCAAGGCCCTCACGAATCCATTTTCTGCGGCCGTCCCGGACTGAATAACTTCCAGGCATCCAGCTGGTCTAAGATGCAGAACTATTATGACCCGACCAGCACGGAAGCGGCAGCCCGCCTGATGCTGGAAGTAGCCGACAAATACAAAGGCAACAACAACTTTGAATACGACCTGGTAGACATCGTCCGTCAGTCACTCTCCGACAGAGGACGTATCGTCTACAACCAGACCATTGCCGACTTCAAGAGTTTCGACAAAAAGAGCTTTGCAGCTCACTCACAAGAGTTTCTGAATATCTTGCTGGCACAAGACCGGCTGTTAGGTACAAGAAGTGAATTCCGTGTAGGACGTTGGATTGAACAGGCCCGCAACCTCGGAACTACTCCAGAGGAAAAAGATTTGTACGAATGGAATGCCCGCGTACAGATTACCACATGGGGAAACCGCGTATGTGCCAACGACGGAGGTCTTCGTGACTATGCCCATAAGGAATGGAACGGTCTTCTGAAAGACTTCTACTACAAACGCTGGGCAGCCTACTGGCAGACACTCCAGGATGTGCTTGATGGCAAACCGATGGTAGAACTGGACTACTATGCCATGGAAGAACCTTGGACACTTGCTCATAATCCGTACACATCGCAACCGGAAGGTGACTGTGTCAGCGTAGCAAAAGAAGTATTTAATGAAGTGTTTCCGAATAAGTAATTAAGAATTGCAATAACCATTAATCAGAAAGCACCATGAAACGATTGCTGTCATTAGACATCTTACGCGGCATCACGGTATGCGGCATGATTCTGGTAAACAATGCCGGAGGCCCCGTTTCGTACGCACCGTTGCGTCATTCTGTATGGAACGGACTCACTCCGTGCGACCTGGTTTTCCCGTTCTTTCTGTTTATGGTCGGTATCTCCACCTACATTTCTCTTCGGAAATTTAACTTCGAACCTACCTCGGAAGTGGTCAAAAAGATTGTTCGGCGTACGTTCCTTATCATTCTAATCGGATTAGCGATTGACTGGTTTGGATATGTGTGCAATGGAGACTTCTTCCCCATCGACACTCTGCGCATTCCTGGTGTATTGCAACGAATTGGCCTATGTTACGGCATCGTATCGCTTATGGTCATTTATATCAATCATAAGTATCTCCCATGGATTTGCGGTGGATTACTACTTGCTTATTCCATCTTACTTCTGACAGGAAATGGCTATGCCTGCGATGACACCAATCTGCTTGCGGTCATCGACAGAGGCGTATTTGGAGAAGCCCATCTTTACAAAAAGAGTCCGATTGATCCGGAAGGCCTTGCCGGCACACTATCTGCCGTAGCCCACACGCTCATCGGATTTATGTGTGGCAGATTGTTGCTGGAAAAGATTTCTGTAAACAAACGGATTGTCAAGCTCATTACAGCAGCTGTAATTATGCTGGTCATCGGTTATGTACTTTCCATTTGGATGCCGATTAACAAACGAGTATGGTCTACCACCTTCGTTTTAGTCACATGTGGATGGGGCTCTCTGTTATTGGCATTACTTATGTATGTAATAGACGTAAAGAACATCAATAAAGGATGGACCTTCTTCCTGGTTTTCGGAATGAATCCTTTGTTCCTTTACGTGCTCAGTGAGGTTGTGGCAATCATATTCTCTCAATGGGAAATAAAAGACGCTATCTATCAAACAATCACCATTGCTGTTCCAGATGAATATCTGGCCTCTCTTATCTATTCATTACTATTCTGCTCAGTAATGGGATTAACTGGCTACATCCTTCATCGTAAAAAAATCTATATCAAGATTTGATAAAAACTAACCTTTTAAAAATCTAAGTTTATGTGTAAAGTACAATTGAAAAATGCAAGACTAAGGCCATTCGCTTTGTTTATGGCTCTTTTTCTGATGAATGTCTCATGGGCATTTGCGCAGCTCACAGTTACAGGACATGTAAAAAGTACATCCGGTGATCCTTTGATTGGAGTAAACGTAGTTGAAAAAGGAACTACCAACGGAACCGTGACTGATATGGATGGTAATTTTTCTCTTCGAGTAGAGAAAGGTAAAACACTTGTATTCTCTTATATCGGTTTTCTTTCACAAGAAAATGTAGTGAGAGGTAATAGAATGAATATAACCTTGAAAGAAGATACAGAAACTTTAGACGAGGTGGTTGTTATTGGTTATGGTAGCATGCAACGTAAAGATGTAACCAGTTCTATTACTACTGTAAAAGCAGAAGATATGAATGTCGGTGTTATTACAACTCCGGCTCAGATGCTTCAAGGTAAAGTTCCTGGGCTGACTATCGCCAATACCAGCGACCCGAACGGTTCGGCTTCCATCTCTTTGCGTGGTGCTTCTTCACTGCGTACCGGTGAGGCTATGGAACCTTACTACGTAGTAGACGGGGTACCGGGAGTAAGTATCTCTCTGGTAGCTCCAGAAGACATCGAAAGTATCGATGTCTTGCGCGATGCTTCTGCTACAGCCATCTATGGTTCTAAAGCTGCCAATGGTGTGATTATCATCACTACGAAAAAAGGAAAGAAAGATGGACGTACGAGTGTAAGCTACAGCGGTTACGTAGCATGGGATCGTACCTTAAAGACCTTAGATATGATGACGGCAGATGAGTTACTAAGCTATGCCAAAACAAATAACATTACCCAGCTGAATGATTACTACAATGTAGATAATCCGGCTAACACCAATTGGCAAGATGAAGTGTTACGTACTGGTTTCAGCCATAATCATAACGTATCTATTAACGGCGGCAATGAAAAAACAAACTATAGTGCTTCACTTAACTTCCAAGACCGTGAAGGTGTGGTAAGAGGCACTAATATGGATCGTTTGAATGCACGTACCTTCGTACAAACCAAAGCTCTAAATAACCGTTTAGAATTAGCCCTCAGTCTAAATGCCAGCATCCGTAATAGTTCTACAGGACCAACCGACATCCAAGGTCGTAGCGTATTGGATGCAATGTACTACTACAACCCTTTGGTTCCTGTAAAAAATGAAGATGGTACATGGTATCGTAACCTGAATATTTCACAGAACTATAACCCGCTGTCAATGATTAACGAAGACCGTTATGACACAAAAGAAAAATTGTTGCAAGGTACAGCGCAAGCCACCCTGCATATCATCGACGGTCTGGACTGGAATCTTAATCTTTCATACCAAAACCAACAATACATCTACAACATCTACAATACCACACAAACCCAGTTGCCTTCAGTTATTTCGAAACACGGACAGGCAGACCGTAGCACTACAGAAAACATCCGCAAGCAGATGGAAACTTACCTGAATTGGAACCATACTTTTGCAGATGCACATAAAGTAGGTATCATGCTGGGTTACTCATGGGAACAAGCTGACAACAACGACGGTTTCGGACTGAGAGTCTATAATTTCTATAATGACGATTTAACTTACCACAACTTGGGTATGGCCAATAACATAGATATTAATGACGTCATCAGTAACAACCTCTCTACACTGAGAATGATCTCCTTCTATGGACGTATTAATTACAGCTATAAGAGCAGATACTTACTGCAAGCAACTGTTCGTCGAGACGGTTCTTCTGCTTTCGGTGAAAACAATCGCTGGGCAACTTTCCCATCTGTATCTGCAGCATGGCGCATCACAGAGGAACAATTCATGAAAAACCAACACGTATTCGATGACTTGAAATTAAGAGTTGGCTACGGTGTAAGCGGAAACTCTTTGGGATTCGACGCTTTTATCGCACGTCCCCTGTATGGTGCTACAGGATGGTTCACCTACGTAAATCCAGATGGAAGCACATCCAATTATAGAATGCTGGGAGCTACCCGAAATGCTAATCCGGATTTGAAATGGGAAAGTACCAGTATGTTCAACATCGGTATCGACTTCGGTTTCCTTCACAACCGCCTGAGCGGTACCATCGAATACTACGACAAACGTACCAGTGATTTAATTTATGATTATCCGGTTTCTACCAACCGCTATCCTTATGGTACCATGACAGCCAATGTAGGTGATATCAGCAACAAGGGTATCGAAATCACCATCAATGCTGTGCCTGTGCAAACCCATAACTTCACATGGAGTACAACCCTTAACCTGTCACATAACAAAAACGTGGTAGAGAAATTGACCAACGCATCCTATTCTGTACCTTACATTGATATGTCTGACCCTGATGTTGGCGGATTCTCAGGTCAAAATGTACAACGCATTATGGAAGGTTCTCCTATCGGACAGTTCTATACTTACGAATGGGCTGGCTACAATGAAAGCGGAGTATCCGTATTCAACGACTATGATGCCGATGGAAAACTGATTGGAACGACCGACGCCCCAACAGACGAAGACCGCCGCAAAACAGGTAGCGCACAACCTAAATTGACTTACGGATGGAACAATGATTTCACATGGAAAAACTGGACACTAACTGCTTTCTTCCAAGGTGTAGCAGGAAACCAGATCTACAATGCAACCCGAAACTACTATAATAACGTTGGGTTGGTAGCAGCTGGGAAAAACGTGTTAAGCGAAGTGGCCACAGAACAAAAATTCTCTGATTCCAATGCACAGCGTCCTTCTGACCGCTATCTGGAAAATGGCTCTTATTTCCGCCTGGCTACATTAACACTGGGATACAATTTCGGAAAGTTAGGCAATTGGGTGAATAACCTGCGTATCTATGCCACCTGCAATAACGTATTTACCATTACCGGCTACAAGGGATTAGATCCGGAAGTCTATCTGGGAGGTCTGACACCTGGTATGGACTGGCGTAATACCCAGTATCCGCGTACACGTACATTCATGGTAGGTGTAAATGTAAACTTCTAATCTAAAATATGGAGACATAAAAATATGAAAACAAGATATTTTATTTCTGCTGCCTTACTGGCACTTACAACTGTCGGTTGTACGGACCTAGACGTAGACATCAAGTCTCAGTACACTGAATATCCTGATTCTGAGATTGCACTGAGTGCGCGCATAAACAATGCTTATTACGCCTTCCGCGGTGCTTTGGGGCGCCGTTATGACGAACTCATATCTTGCAACTCCGACGAATATACCGCAGTCAGTTTCGATGGAGATTACCTAAACGGACGTGATATGTCCAACATTTCTCTCCACATGGTCAATGCGGATGCCAGCAACAGCCAGCTGGCGGTTTACAACGATATTCAAGCTGGTATTGTAAATTGCAACCAGTTACTGATGGACTTAGGAGAAGGTGAAGACCAGGCAAGCCTCACCGCCCCACTCCGCGCCGTTCGTGCCTTCTACACCTTCCTTTTGATGGACAACTGGGGAGATACCCCCATCATTGACTACAAAGTGGTAGACAACAATTCAGCCATCGAACGTTCTCCACGTGCAGAAGTAGCTAAATGGATTGAAACAGAACTACTTGCTGTACGTGATAACTGTCCAAGTGAAGTATCTGAATCGACCTACGGCACACCAACATGCTGGATGGTTGATGCACTATTGGCTAAACTGTATATCAATTGGAACGTGTATACACAAGATGTTACCAGCTCCAGTTGGTCCTCTACTACGCCTAATGAAAAATTGAATGATTGTATCGCAGCCTGTGATCGCGTCATCAAGTCACAACTATTCAATTTAAACGACGGTTACAAAGAAAAGTTCATGTACACCAACGGTGCACAAATCAAAGACTTTATCTATGCCATGCCGTATGATGCTGTCACCGCACAAGGTATGACTTATGCCCGTTTTCGTACCTGGCGTCGTGGACAGAACGACAATGGTTTCTATAGTATTGAAATGACCAATTCTGTAGGTGGTAACATGACTCTAACCCCTGAATTTGTTGAATTATTCTGCCTGCCAGGAGATGACCGTAATACAGTAATTGCCGGAAATACAGGGGAAAATATTGATGAGGAGTCTTTCGATGTATACCAATATGATAATGCAACAGGTATGCCAACTAACGTACGAAACACTTATAAAGGAGATTTAGTCACTTTCAGCAAATCTATTTCTTTGGCAACTGGCAGTTATACAGACAATTCTGGTAATGTTATTATACGAACACCAGATGCAGACCTCAATTGTGGCGCAACTTTAACCGGATGGACACAAGGTTATCGTTCCATCAAATTCTTCCCAGATATCAACGATTACAACGTATACAGTCGTAACCAAGACAACGACGTACCTATCTTCCGTTATGCAGACATTATCTTGATGAAATGTGAAGCTATTGTCCGTGGCGGTACAGCTACATTAGGCGACACACCTCAAAGTCTATTCAACCAGATTCGCACGTATGTACACGCTCCAGAATTGAATCATGACCCGGATCTCCAGGAAATTTTGGACGAACGTGGACGTGAATTCCTCGACGAACACTGGCGTCGTAACGACCTAATTCGTTTTGGTGACTTTGAGCGTGACTGGGGATTTAAGTATGATTATAATCCGGATGCAGCTAATCCCCAATATCGTCTGCTACCGTTGGCACGTGACGTACTCAATGCAAACACCAACTGGAAACAGAATCCTGGATACGGAGAATAATTACTCTATATAAATTATCGGTGAGGAAAATACCTCACCGATAATTTGAGCTATTCCAACATTAGGTTTGCAAAAGACAATTTTACTACAACATTTACCAAATACAAGTTTAATAGTCTTAATCCCACAAAGAATATACCATTTCATTCCTTATTTTTACAGAAACAAAAAGACGCTTTCACGTAGTTTGAAAATTCATGAAGACGCATTTTGCCATATTATTCAAATCACTGTTTTTGGGAACAATCACCCCATTGGTTATTTCATGCACTCACGGTCAGACCACCGAGAGGCTTCTGCCATACATTGACACAAGAATGAGCACTGCCGCCAGCATCACGCATACTGCCGGCATGTTTGGAAAGCACACGGAGGAATACGGACAGACGCTGCCTGCCGTACTGGAGCCTAACGGGATGAACTTCTGGACACCACAGACACAGGATACCGAGCAAAAATGCATCGCACCTTATTATTACCGTGACTCCTTGTTTCAAGGCTTCCGCAATTCGCACTGGATTACAGGAGGATGCACCCAGGATTACGGTTCTATGACATTGTCAGCGTTATTCGATTCATTACGCTGCATACCCGAAAAAAGAGGGACACGTTTCGCACATGAACAGGAAACGGCTACCCCTTCCTACTATTCAGTTACTTTGCCCGAAGAGCATCTTCAGGCTGAAATGACAGGCCGTTCGCGGTCGGCCATATTCCGCTTTACCTACCAGAAGGCAGGAAAAGCCTATCTCATCGTCAATCCTAACAGCGATGAAGGAGAAGGATACATTGAAATAGATACCCTTCAAAAACGTATCTACGGATACAACCCCGTACACCGCATTTATCAAGGCTGGGGAGAACCTGCCGGATACAGCGGTCATTTTATCATTGACTACCAAAAGGAACCTTGCGAATTCGGGACCTTCCGTGAAGACAGTGTATTCCCGGGACAAATTAAAATTGAGAAAGAAAAAAACATCGGCATATATATAGGTTTTCATGTAGAAAACGACGAACAGATATTAGTCAAAGCGGCTTCTTCATTTACCGATAAAGAAGGAGCTGAAAAGAATATGCAGCAAGAAATTCCGCATTGGGATTTCAACCAGACACAGAAAGAACTTACTGCCATTTGGGAAAAACATCTGTCTGCTATTGAAGTGGAAACACCAGACCAAGAGGCCAAGGAGAAATTCTATGGAGCTTTCTACCGGGCTTCTTTCCTACCACGTACATTCAATGACGTAGATGGCAGGTATCCAGCTTTCGCCCAAAAAGATTCGATTCTCCAACTGGCATCGAATGAAGTATACTACGATGACTACAGTATGTGGGATACTTATCGTGCCCTGCATCCACTTATCAACTTGTTATATCCTACTCAGGGAGGAAACATGATGCAATCGCTTATTAATAAGTTTGAACAAGGAGGATGGATCCCTATTTTCCCATGCTGGAACAGCTATACGGCAGCCATGATAGGCGATCATTGCATTGCAGCTATAGGAGATGCCTACATAAAAGGCGTACGTAACTTCGACATAGAAAAGGCTTACGAGGCCATGCGAAAAAATGCTTTCGAATCACCTGCTAATAAAAAAGACTATCAAAATGGAATGGGACGCCGTGCACTGCAATCGTACCTAAAATATGGTTACATCCCATTAGAGGATAGTGTGCCCGATGCCTTCCACACAAAAGAACAGGTGTCACGTACGTTGGAATATGCCTACGATGACTTTGTCCTCTCCCAAGTAGCCAAACAGCTTCAAAAGAACGAAGATTACAAGTTGTTGTCCGTACGTGCCCTGAATTACCGTAATGTGATTGACCCGCAAACAGGCTATGCGCAAGGAAGACATACCGACGGCACGTTCTTGAAAGAACAAAACGCATTCCAGTTTGCCAAATTTATCACAGAAGGAGCTCCTTGCCATTACACATGGTATGTGCCACATGATCCATACGGACTGATGGAGTACATGGGAGGAAAAGAAAAATTTGCTCTGAAACTGGATTCGATGTTCAGCGAACACCGCTATTGGCACGGAAATGAGCCTTGCCACCAAGTCGCATTCATGTTTAATTATGCAGGAGAGCCCTGGAAAACGCAACAGGCAATACGCCATATCATGGAAACTGAATATTTGAATGCTCCAGGAGGACTTTCAGGTAATGACGATGCAGGACAGATGTCAGCCTGGTATATTTTTGCTTCTTTAGGATTTTATCCAGTTTGTCCAGGTTCACCTTTCTATGTATTGGCCAGTCCTTCATTCCCTAAAGCTGTACTACATCTGGAAAATGGAAAATCATTTATTCTTCAAGCAGAGAATGCCTCTGAAGAAAATATCTACATACAAAAAGTAACCTTAAACGGGAAGGCTTATACCAAGAACTATATTTCGCACAAAGATATTATAGCAGGAGGTGAGATGGTATTTACAATGGGAAATACTCCCAACAAAACATGGGGAAATACTCCTGAAGATTGTCCACCTTCCTTAATTGAGGTTGCAGAATAAAAACGTAAAAAATTTGCATAATGAAAACAAGACACATTCTTTTTGCACTACTTAGCATCTTCTTATTCGGAGCATGCCATTCACCTCAAACAGGGGTTTACAACATCATGGACTATGGTGCTACGGGAGATGGAAAAACCGATGACGCCTCAGCCATTCAGAAAGCTATTAATACTTGTTCGGAAGCAGGCGGAGGAACAGTGCTTGTTCCATCCGGGCATACGTTTCTTTGCGGACCATTTAAGTTAGCTTCTTACGTAGAGCTACAACTGGCCCCTAACTCCCGTTTGCTGGCAAATCCAGACGAAAGCATCTATACAGAAAGTGCATTCGGTGCCAACCGAGGAGAAGGCATGATGTGGATTAGTGGAAAGGACCTGAAAAATGTATCAATCACCGGAACTGGAAGCATTGACGGAAACGGAGTTGCATTCATGGGAAAGGAACTGGAAGATTCTTATGAGTTGAAACCTGTCACCGATTTCGACCCGCGTCCACATGTTCTGACACTGACCAACATAGAAAAACTTGTCATACGTGATGTGAACATCTGCAACAGCGCTTACTGGACTGTACACTTAATAGGTTGCAACAATGTAATGATTGATGGTATCAGCATTCTTAATGACCTGAAAATACGTAATGGTGACGGAATTGATATAGACCACTCCAAAGACGTACGTATTTCCAACTGCTTCATCGAATCAGGAGATGACTGTATCTGTCTGAAGAACCGACGTGAATTTGAACAGTATGGAAGCTGTGAAGACGTGGTAGTGACCAACTGCACCATGACTTCACGTTCATGCGCCGTAAAAATCGGTTCGGAAAACATGGACAAAATCAACAATGTGTTATTCACTAATTGCATCATCAAAGACAGCAACCGGGGCATAGGTATTCAAAACCGTGATGAAGGTACAGTTACCAACGTCATATTCTCAAATATGATTGTAGACTGCCGCTTCTTCTCTGATGTATGGTGGGGAAAAGCAGAACCGATTTACGTCACATCTTTCCCACGTGCAGTAGGAAATCATAAAGATGCCGGATGGCGTTTCCCGAAAGGAGCCGTAAAAGGTGCTTGTGGAGAAGTCAGCCGTATTTATTTCCACAATATCAAATGTACAAGTGAAAACGGAATATTTGTCAGTGGAGATACGATAGACAAAATCAACCGAATTTATTTTGACCAGGTAGAAGTAAATCTCCACAAACGGACCACTTTTGAAGGTGGGGTATACGATAAGCGTCCATGCGACGGAGAAGGCTTTCTAAAAGGAAAAACGTATGGATTCTTCTTCCACACAGCATCCGACATCCAAATGGAAGGATGTACAGTCAATTGGGGAGATACCCGTCCTGATTATGCTGCAGAAAATATACACTTGGAAAATACAGCTGGGGTAATTCAAAAATAGCCCCAAGTGTTTTTAAAAATGCCGTTGTGAAACGGTACATTTCTAAATTCCTTTTTTTAAGAGGCTGTCTCAACATAAGTTTGTACTGCACCCCAAAAGTTAGACACAAAACTTTTGGGGTGTTTTTTATGA
>NZ_QSQT01000019.1:63548-77824 GCF_003437535.1 Phocaeicola plebeius | reverse complement strand
GCCCGCAAATGCACGGGGGCGTTCGGGCGTTTCTACAAGAAAAAGACCAGGAAGCTGGCGGACAGGCTGCACAGCAAGGTCAACAGGACGATAAAGAGCGAATCCCTGAAGAACATGCTCCACAAGGCCATCTGTACGGTCACGGGCCACCCGGTGGACGTGGCCAGCGGCACGTTCTTCACCGACGAGGAGGACTTCTGGCTCGACGGCCCGGTGCCCCTGTCATGGGAGCGCACGTGGTACAGCCGCAGCGACTACCGGGGTCCTCTGGGCAACGGGTGGCACCACGCCTACGACATGGGCGTCGTCGCGGACACGGAAGAGGGCACGCTGACGCTCCGCATGAGTGACGGCATCCCGGTGGCCTTCCCCCTGCCTACAGCGGAGGAACCCTCGTTCATCCTCTCCGAACGCAAGGAGGCCCGTCTGGAACGGGACGGCGGCTACTGCGTGTGGGACATGGCCGAGGACCTCTACTACCGCTTCACGCGCAAGGAGTACGATTCCGTGCGCCTGCTTGAGAGCGTGACCGACTGCAACGGTCTGGGCATCCGCTTCGACTACACGAAAGAGGGCCTGCTGCGCTCCATCACCGACAGCGCGGGCCGCCGCCTGAGGGTGGAGCACGACACGAGAAGCGGACGCATCCTTGAGATATGCGGCCCGCATCCGGAAGATCCGGAGAAAGAGATTACCCTCGCCTCCTACGAGTACGACGCCGACGGCAACATGACCCTCCAGCGCAACGCGGCGGGCGACGTGATGACATACGAGTATGCCGGAAGGCTCATCGTGAAGGAGACATGGCGCAACGGCCTTGCGTGGTACTTCGAGTACGACGGTACGGGCGTGGGTTCGCGCTGCGTGCATACGTGGGGCGACGGCGGCATATACGACCACAGGCTCACGTTCCGGGAGGGAGTGACCGAGGTGCTCGACAGCCACGGGGAGCTGACGGTGTACCACCACCGCGGCGGCCTTGTGTGGAAGAAGGTCGATGCCAACGGCGGGGAACACCTGTGGCGTTACGACGACAGCCGCCGGCTCCTCGCACAGACGGACCCGCTCGGTAACAGCACCCTGTACAGATATGACCGCTGGGGGAACTGCACCGACAGCTCCGACCCGTGCGGCGGCAGCGTGTCCGCCGTGTACCCCGGCAAGGGGAACCTGCGCAACCGTCCCGTATCCGTTACCACGCCGGACGGCGGCACGTGGGAGTTCGGCTATGACCGCTCCGGCAATCTGGTGAGCCGCACCAACCCCGAAGGTGCCGTCACGAGGATGACCTACCGCAACGGTGCGGTGGCATCGGTGAAAGACCCCTACGGCGTGGTGACGAGGCTCGCCTATGACCGTTTCCATAACCTCACGGAAGCCTCCGACAGCCGGGGGAACACCTCGCTGTACGGCTACGACCTGCTGGGCAGGTGCGTGAGCGTCACCAACCCCAAGGGTGCGGTGCAGAAAAGGGAATACGACCCTGTGGGCCGCGTGGTGCGCGTGCTCGACTTCGACGGCAACGACATACGCCTGTCCTACGACGGGATAGACAACCTCACCGGATACCGTGACAACGTCCAGCACGTGGAGTACGGCTACTCCGGCATGTGGAAGCTGACAAGGCGCCGCGACCACCGGGGCGTGGTTAACTTCCGCTATGACCGGGAGGAACGCCTGCGCCGTGTGACAAACGAGAGGCTCCAGAGCTACGAGTTCGCCCTCGACGCTGTGGGCAACGTCACCGCCGAGAAAGGCTTCGACGGGGCCGTCCGTCATTACCTGCGTGACAGGGGCGGACGCGTCGTCAGGGAGACGCTGCCGTCGGGAACGGAAAGGGAATACGGCTATGACGCCTGCTCGCGCGTGACGCGCGTCTCATACCCCACGGCCAGCGACCCCGACCAGACCTACGCCTACGGGCTGTCCGGCAGGCTGGTGCAGGCATCGAGGGGGGAAAGCACGGTGGAGTTCGCGTACAACTCTCTGGGACTTCCGACACGGGAAACGGCCGACGGCAACACCATACTCCGCACCTACGACCATACCGGCAGGATACTCACGCTCGACAGCACGGCGGGGGCCTCGCTGCGCTACACCCGCAACGGCTACGGGGAGCTTGAGGGGTTCACTGCCACCGGTGGCAGCGACGCCGACGGCGCGGGCTCGTGGGAATCGGCACACCGCCACGACACGCTGGGCTTCGAGGTGGAGCGCATCCTTCCGGGAGGCGTCGTCCGCTCGTTCGCCTACGACGACATAGGCCGTCTGGTGGATGCCCGCACACGCAAGGACTCGCGCACACGGCATATGCGCCGTTACCGCTGGGGCGTCGCCGACAGGCTGTTGTCCGTGGAGGACAGCAGGCGTGGCGAGACCCGCTACTCCTACACCCCGACGGGACAGCTCGAAAGGGCGGAATATCCCGACGGCAGGGAGCAGTGGAGAAAGAGCGACCAGACGGGAAACCTGTATCCCGACCCGGACATGAGGCTGCGCCGCTACCTCGGTGGCGGACGGCTGGAGCAGGACGGTGAATGGCACTGCGAGTACGATGCTGACGGCAACCTGACGGAACGCTACCTCGGCACGGGAAGGTGGCTTGACGGCAAGAAGGACCGCTGGAGATACCGGTGGAACGCCGACGGCTCTCTGGCAAAGGTGGTGCGGCCCGACAAGAGGGAGGTGGAGTTCACATACGACGCGCTCGGGCGCAGGCTCTCCAAGAGCTTCGGCACGACCGTGACACGGTGGGTGTGGAACGGTAACGTGCCGCTGCACCAGTGGAAGCGGCGCAGGGAATACTCCGTTATGGGGAACAGGTGGCGCACGGACACGGAACGCTGCGACATGACAGTATGGCTCTTCGACGAGGAGTCGTTCGTGCCGGTGGCAATGATAAAGGAAGGCAGGTCCTACTCGATACTGACAGACCAGCTCGGAACACCGACGGAGGCATACGATGCCGAGGGCAACGAGGTGTGGAGCCGGGTGCTCGACATGGACGGGAACGTCATCGAGGAGACGGGCAACAAGGGGATGGTACCGTTCCTGTTCCAGGGACAGTATTATGACCGGGAGACAGGGCTGGCGTACAACAGGTTCAGGTACTACTCGCCGAAGATGGGAATGTATGTCTCGCAAGATCCGATTGGGTTGGCTGGCGGAATACTTAACCTATACGGGTATGTCGATGACACATTATCTTTTATAGATATCCTCGGATTAATAAAGTTTAGGCGTAATATGTCAGAGCGAGAAGTACAATCAACACTTGAAAATGGTGGGTTAGTAAGAGGCATAAATGGTTCACGAGGTGCAAAATGGATATCAACCATGGATAATTCATATCGTGATGTTAATGGACTTGAAGTTGTTCTTGATATGAATGATGATGTGGTAAATAGCATTATTAAGCCCCGTGTTTTAGATTATGAGAATATGATTGGAGGGGAAAGTAAAAATATGGATAAAGTGTTAGTTAAGTCTAATGAACCAGGTGCGATGGGAATAGGAGTTGGAATACTGGAAAACTTTAATCAATATATCAAATCTATTACTGTATATAAAATAGTTAAAGGTAAACGAAAACAGATACATTATCAACAAAAATAACGATGAATCATTTAGACAATCACATTATAGATGCTTTATATTCTAAGATAAATAGCAAAAATGATAAATTTAAAATTTCCGAACAGAGATTCAATGTGCTGTTTGGAATTTCCCCTACTTTCTATTTGTATGAATATTCTTCTCTATTAGAACAATGTATCTACAATAAGTACAATGGAATAGTATTGTATAAATATCTATATATATTAGATTTTATAAAGTCTATTATAACACTTTTCTTCTCGCCAATAAATAGTAATTCTTGCGAAAATGAGTATGCTAAATTATATTCTTATCTCAATATTATTAATGTGAATCGCTCCCAGATTAGTAATAAAAAAAGTCTAAGAGATAAGTTATATAAAACTTTTTTATTTACTGCTCCAGCTTCAGAAGAGGTAGTAACGAAGTTCCATTTATCTACTAAAGGAATATACTATCGTAAAGAAAATATCAATCAAATATATTATGAAATAATTGATTTGTTAAATCTTGAAAGATATAATCATAAAAAAGATATATCTGTGATAAATAATATGCTGACTATGGCATATAAATATTTAACAGGAGATAATTTATCGATTCCATATTATAAACCTATGGATATTTATGCTTATTATTTCTTTAATCCACTTGATTTTGTTAATCTGTATGCACTTGAAAGGAGTGTCTTTTACGAACTCTTAAACAATAGTGTCATAGGCTCCAACTCTTTTATGAAGAAATCCTTTATATATAATTTAAATTTATTTATTATAAATACATTAGATGACATAAAGGGCATTCGAGACAATGTAGAGAATTATGATAAAATTATTTCTATTTTATTAAATTCAAATTTAACATTGCCTAATAATATCCTTAGAGATATTAAATTAGGGTATTCAGTTATTTAAGTAAACGAATAAATCGCTCGGCCTTATGTAATTATTTGAATTTCATTAACCTAAACATCTACTGTTGACATAACAAACAAAGTAAGGTAAAATCATAATGATTTGCCTTTTCGTAAAATATAATTAACAACCATGACATAATGAAAAATAAATTTACATGGATACCGTTCTATAAAGAATTATCCGATTGGTTACTTGGAAAACAGAATAGCCAGCCAGAACTTATATCTACGCTAAAAGAAATTGGTATTACCGGTTTTCGTGATGGCACAGAAAGAGGCAAAGAGATTACACTGCAAGAAATAGACCCGTTCACATTCTTGGCGTATCTCAACAAGTTTCATTCCAATGAAAAAAGGGTCGAAATCTTACAGGATTTAAGGCATAAGCTAAATTTTAGTTGTCCAGAACCAACAGATGTATCAGGCATCCCGACAACCCATCCCATGAAAGTGCATCTATTCCCATGGAAGACAATCAGGGGCAATAATGATATAAATGTATTATGGAAATTGTTCGGACAGGTAAAAGAAGGAAAAATAGATGAACGACTTTTTCAAACGGCATTGAACATTAAAAGTGTCGGAAAGGGAAAGCTCAGCATTGTTCTGTTCTACGCTAATCCAGAAAAATATGTTCCTTTGGATTCCAACACTTCATCGTATTTAAGAAGCAAGAAACTGGGCTATACTTATGATAGCTTTGCATCATATAGTGAGTTGTCAGAAAAAATAGTCAAGACCTTTGGAAAGCATCCGTGGGAGATTTCATACGAGGCATATAATTATACTCCGGAGAGGGATTCATCCAACATTGATAGTATCAAAATATTATTAGAAAAACTTGAGAACGAGTTAGAGGACAATATAGATTACCATATCTTTTATCGAGGACAGTCAGATAAGAATTTCGGATTGATACCCTCCATTTATCGAGAAGAGCTTTTAATAAAGAATGAGGATAAAATATTCAAAGATATTATTGCCCAATGTCCGGCTGATTTCAAAGGATATACATCCACCTTTGAAAAATTGGTCAAGATGCAGCATTATTCTTTGCCGACGCGACTCTTGGATATCACTACAAATCCTTTGGTAGCTCTGTATTTTGCATGTGAAAATGAAGATGTTGACGGTAAACTATTCCGGTTTGAAGTTAAAACGTCAGATATTAAATATTTTGACAGCGATGCGGTGAGTGTTGTATCCAATATTGCAAAACGCCCAATAGATTTCAGTATCGAATCCCTTCGGGATTTGGAATGTGAAGATTTTAATGATGAACCAGACATAGCCTATCTTCTGCATGAAATTAAGTACGAGAAACCTCATTTCCAAAATGTGATCGACTCAAAGGATATTGAAAGAGTCTTTTGCGTGAAACCTATGTTTGACAATCCTCGCATAATCCGGCAGTCCGGGGCATTTTTCCTTTATGGTATCAATGGCAATAAAAGCAAGCCTGCACAGCTTAACTTCAGATACAAAGTGTACATCATCAATAAAGCGCAGAAACAGAAAATCAGGAAGCAGCTTGAAGCTCTCGGCATAGACAAATCAACGTTGTTTCCAGAAGTCGAACACGTGGCCGAGCATATAAAGGACAAATATCATCTGCCTAAATAACCTTTCCCTCATTTTAAAAAAAACAAGCCGAGCTATTACACGGATAGCTCGGCTCTCAGCTTGAAAAAATTACATCAAGTCTTAATTTCGTGGTACATCTTGAACTTGCAAGCATTTCTCTACTTTGTATAAATAATACTTAGAAGGGAGGATAGCCTGTAAATAGAGTTTCTTCTATTTTGCTGGTTAATAAATTTAATTGATTGTTTGTTATGTTCAAAGGAAAATTCTATATTTGCGAAATATGATATCCTCCTTCTTGTCTTGAAAGCGGTCTGACTGCTTTAACCAAGGCGAAATGTCTTGGTTTTATAATAAATAATAAGATCAGCATGGCAGAATTAAAGGCAACCGTGTGCTTGCAAGGGAAGGATATAGAAGTGATTTCATCACATATTGAATTTAACCGCAAGACAGATAATAAAGGAAGGCCAGTGACAAATGTTATTGGCGGACGTATTACCATTACCGTTGAATCTACCAGAGAAACTACTATTCTTGAAGCAATGGTAAACAGTCCTTTCAAAGCGATAAGCGGCAAGGTGATTTATTACAACACTAAGGATAATTCAATCTTTCGTGTCGTGGAGTTCAAATATGCGTATATCGTATATTACAAAGAGGTTTACAATGTTGACAGGAAACGCCAAATGTATTCCACCATCACATTTTCTGCGGGTATTATTATGATAGGAGACGCATATTTAAGCAATCAATGGTAAGACTGACGATTCCTGCAAGCCTTTATTGGATCTTTCAAAGAAGAAACATGAAATTTAGTTGTTTGGATATTATTGTATTAAGAAATATCACTAACTTTGTTCATTGTGGATGTGGTGATAATGGATTTGCAGCGTCGTTTACTATTTCAATATTTAATGTTCTTATTGCTACATTTTTGTTTTCCAATGGAGTTAAAATAGAATTATGTTAATAACAAAGGTATGAATACTTTGATTCTTGATTTTTTAAACAGCTATGCTGATAATACTAATCCTCAGTATGCCGTGATGCTGAAAGGAAAATGGGGATGTGGCAAAACTCATCTTATAAAAGAATGGAAGAAGAGGTTTGATGGAACCGCAGATACCGACGAGGAAATTACGCTAAAGCCCATCTATATTTCGACCTATGGAATGGATAGCGTGAATGACATCAAGACAGCTATAGATAGGGAATTAAATCCTTTCTTCTATTCGAAAACGGGGCGTTTCATAAAGGGAGTTTTGAAATTAGCCGGTAAGGTAGTCTTCAAGACAAGTATGGATTTTAATGAAGACTCTAAAGAGGATGGTTCCTTTTCCGCAACACTGGATTCGTTGTCGTTACTACAAGTGAAAGACGACAGTATAAAAGGTGTAAAGTTTCTGATATTCGATGACATCGAAAGGTGCCTGATAGAGATGAAGGAATTGTTAGGCTTTATCAACTATTTTGTAGAGCATTGTAATTGTCATGTTGTCGTAATTGGAGATGAGAACCACCTTGAAAAACTTCCCAAGGCTGTATGGGATGAGTTTAAGGAAAAGACCATAGGTAGGGAATTTGAAATACAACCTGACATAGAAGAAGCCATCGAATACTTCCTTGGCGAAGTACCGGTATCCGATTATTTGAAAGAAATGCGTGATTTCATTATTGCCTGTTTTATGTGCACAAAATCCGATAACTTACGGGTTTTGAGACAATGTTTATATGATTTTAAAAGCCACTTAAACAAACTTCCTCCCGAGCTGGTTGAAAAGGATAATATCTTTCTTAAAAATATTCTTGGGTCATTTATTGCAGTGTATGCAGAGTATAATAATAGTGAGAACAAAGAGGTAATTTGTAATTGGAGTAGAGATTGTCGGATTTCACTACTCCAAGATAATAATGAAGATAAGCAAAGGATACATCATCTAAGGGAAAAATATCACTCTTTGAACAAGGAGTTAATTTATAATGTCTTAAATCCGGAGTATGTTACGGCTATTATACAATATATTATCACAGGTGCTCCACTTGTAGAATTTATTGTTACGGAGATAAGGGATAAGCAAAAAGAATTGAAACCTTGGGAAATGCTATCCGGCTTTTTCGATATGGAGCAGCAAAAACTTGAAAGAATTTGTCAAGATACTATAACATCCATATTGGATAGAGAGATAAAAGATGCTTATCAACTTGGTTATAGTATTGCGTATCTATCATACTTTCACGCTATTGGCATTTTCTATTTTATACAGGCTTATGTCTCTTTAATAAAAGTAAGAATAGCAGAAATGATTGATAGCCAAACCTGTTTAGAGGAACTTTATCAGCTAAGAGGGCTTTTTATTAGTGGATGTAATTATATAACCACAGATTCCAAAACCCCAATAACGGATGATATTGTGGACTATTTCTTGCAGAAGATGAAATCAAAGATAAATGAGTTGCCGGATCAAATGCAAAAAGCACTGCGTAATTTGACTGAAGGAACAGTAGAACAACTTATAATCATAGACAGATTGCCTTATCCAGATAAAAGTTGTACATACGAACTTCGTGCTATATTTGCATATGAAGATGCCAATGCTCTTTTTGATGCTATCTGCAAACTAAGCAATAAAAGCAGAAATACTTTTACGCAATTTCTTGCTTATCATTATAATTTTGACTATGATTTACAAGATGTGGGAGACAGATATAAGGCAGATGTTCCTTGTTTACTCAAGTTGAAAGATTTGGTCGGTAATGAAATCAGTATATCAAAAGGAGTGGATAAACTTGCCTTCATAAGATTAAAAGATGCCTTGATTGAAGCTATTAGGAGGTGTGAAGGCAAAAGTGATACATTGCCACCAATGTAGAAGCTAAAAATGGCGTATCGCAAAAAACGGATATGCGATGAAAGAATATTATCTCTATTTGACTAAAAACAGAAGATATTAATAGCTATAAATGAGAATGGGTGGTGGCGGGGAATCGGGAGGTTATAAAGGGAGAAAGGATGCCATAAAAGAGTAGAGCCGTCGGCAGACCGGAGCGCAAAAAAATCCCTCTGCCCAGTCATCGCGACCATGCAGAGGGAACGGTTGAATTATGATTATGTCAAGCAGCTTCGGCAATAGCTTCGTGTTTGGCAGCCTGCGGTTGTTCGGCCTCTTTCAGGCTTTCATCAATCCTGTGCTGGAGTTCCTTACATTCCTGTTTGAGCCTTGACAGTTCATCGGCTTTGCTCCACTGACGGCAAATGATGTCCTGCAATGTGGGAATTTCGCTTTCTATCCGCTCTACCGCCTTTTGTTGCTTCTCGATAAGAGAGGGCAATTTGCTTAATGCTCCATGCGGATATTGTGCCGACTCAACAAAACCAAGCGGCAGCGCACCGCTCAGACCGCATCGGTATTTCAATCCACTTATACCCTCTACAAAGAATGTATTGCGGTCAAACGTACCGTCCATATTATACTCGCTATGCACCAACAAGTTTAGCCCTGCATACGTGCCAACTGTACCATACGCTCCGTTGCGGTAGGTCTTGGCGATACGGTGCAACTCCCGGCCAACTTCCTCGGTACTGGCTTGCGGCAAGTTCAAAAGCAGGGTTGCCTTTGCCCCATTATACGAGTTGATGTATTCCAAATCCCTCTTGAAATCGGCCTCAGTACGCTTTGCCTTTTCGATTTCTCCCTGACCGGCAGCTATTTTACGCTCGGCACGGATGCGTTCTTTCTTGAAAATAGCCTGTTCCTTTTCAAGCTGCATAATCTTGTTGTCGAGCTTCGTCTTGTTCAGCAAGTCGTTATTGCCTGACAGAATAGCCACGAACTCGGCGAAGTTCATACCGCTGTCCTCATCCATGCCTCCCTCGTCAATACGACGCACGGCGATTGTGCCGTTGTTAATTTGATTGATAAACATCTGCTTGTTTCTCAACAGATTGAACTTGTAGGCGTCAAGGGTCTTTTCCGTGCCGTAAATTACAATATCTACCACATTGCCACCCCACAGCTTTACAGTGTTGCCTTTGCGTACCGCCCTGCCGTTTCGTTGCTCCATGTCAGCAGGTCGCCAAGGTATTTCAAGGTGATGCACTGCCACAGCCCTTTGCTGGGCGTTCACACCTGTGCCTAACATGGTCGTACTTCCAAAAAGAACTCGCACCTTGCCGTTGTTCATTTCTTCAAACAGCTTTTTTCTTGCCCTCTCGGTAGTGGCGCATTGGATAAACTGTATTTCATCAGCAGGAATACCGAGTTGTACCAACTTTTCTTTGATGTCGGCATATATGTTCCATTCGTTCGGTTTGTATGTACCAAGATCGCTGAACACGAACTGTGTACCCCGATTGTCATTCGAGCGTATATAGTAGTCATAGATTGTCCTCGCACAGATAGAAGCCTTGTTATCGGCATCATCCTTGAACTTGCAACCCAACAAGCGCATATCAAGAGCCATTTTTCGGGCTACATTGGTCGCAACCAGCATTTTTGCCTTATCGAGATTGTCGGGTTGCGGAACGTCAAGTCCCAAGTCCTTCCACTGGCCGCTACCGGCAAAAGAAATCAAGCGTCCTATCATTTCCTCCTGCTCGATTGTCGGGGGATAAGAGAGGAAACGCACGTTCTTCTCAGGCACGTCAAGATTTATCATGTCGGCTGTACAGTAATCCGTAATCTCACGCAGGAACATTGCCAGCTCCGGTACTTTGATGTAAGTACGGAAACGCTCTTTGCGCTTCACCGAGCCTGTCACATTCAACTCATAATCTGCCGTTTTCTTTGTGAATATGGCTGCCCACGCATCGAAACAGCTAATCCGTTGCCGTTGAAGCTCCTGCGGACGCAAATACTTGAACATCACATATAGTTCGGTAAGGGCGTTCACGACCACCGTACCCGACAGAAACGTAGCCCCAAGGTCACGACCTGTACGAAGTTGGATGTCACGAATGGCGAACAAGAGGTTCATTGCCCTTTGAGAGCCTTTGGTGTTGCCGATACCTGCCACACGGTTATGGCGTGTCTGAAACATTAAGTTCTTGAAAATATGGCACTCATCTACAAAAATATGGTCTATTCCCATTGTGTGGAAGTCCACAGCATCGTCTTTCCGATTATTGATTTTCATACGCAGTTCTTGTAATTTAGCCCCAAGGTTCTGTTTGCGCTTTTCTAATCCCTCCTGCATCTTTCCGCTACGGTAACGCATGGTGGACTGCTCCAAAAATTCAAGGTTACGTTCCACATCGGCAAGCTCTTCCGTGAATATATCTATCATGGTCTCTTCTGACTGCGGTATCTTGGCGAACTGGTCGTGGGTCAGTATGATGCAGTCCCAGTTGTTGTTCTTGATTTTTGAAAAGACCTCTTGCCTGTTGGCAAGGGTAAAATCTTCCTTGCCCGGATAGAGAACTTTGGCCGTAGGGTATGCCTTGCGGAACGTATCAGCAATTTCGTGCACATTCGCTTTCAGTCCGATAATAAGCGGCTTGTGTACCAGTCCGAGACGTTTCATTTCGTAAGCGGTAACACACATTATCATCGTCTTGCCTGTGCCTACCTCATGCCAACAGATACCGCCTCCGTTCTGCTTAATCATCCAGATAGCATCTTTCTGTGAGGGATAGAGGCTATCGTATGGAAATTGCCCGAAAGAGAGCTGCGGAAAGGTTTGTGCCGAACCGTCATAGTGCGGCCTAACATAGCAGTTGAAACGCTCGTTATATACCCTTACCAGCTCGTCCCGAACCTCTATCGGCTGCCTGTCAAGCCAGCAGTTGAAACGGTCTCTAATCTCCTGTATCTTGGTGGCTGCCTCTTGTATGGCTTCCTCGTCCGGCACACGCACCTTATCACCATTGCGGTATATCTTTTTCGTAATTTCGGGTACAGTATCATGCAGGGCATGAACAAACAAATCCTCACCATTATAGTTGCGGACGAAATAGGTGTTGTAAGCCACCGGAGAGTAACTTTGCAGACGTACCATGTAGGTGTCGTTCACATCGAAATACATTACACTTGTCTCTACCTTGAAAAGTTCAGTTGCAAAATCGGCGTATAACTTTGTGTCAATCCAACGCTCACCCATGTTAATGTCGAGTTCCTCGTAGGGTATCGCTTCGGGTGTCGCATCCACCAAAGCCCTTACAGCAGTTTCCGTCCAATCTTTTTCCCTGTCCGTGAGTTCGGACAAGTAAGAACCTATCTCCTTGCATTTGGTTATGACATTGCCTGAAAGGAACTTGCCTTTGTGCTCCCACTCCCCAATAGCAGGATTGTAAAATATCTCACCTTTGAGGTCGCCGATGATTTCTTCCTCGGTGCTGTCCGTGGACTGCATCAGGTAGTCCATATCAACCCTGCCGTAGAAATTCAAGCTGCTTGCCAACGCTTCAATCGGTGTCAGCCTTTTGTTCGAGTCTATCTTCTTGAACGCCACAGGTTCACGCATGATATCGGACTTGACTAAATCCTTTCCAAGCTGCATTTCTATTGTAAAGACTTCCACACCGAGGCTGTCAAGCATGATAAACTCCTTGTTGTCGTTCTCGTGGAAACAGCCCCATTTGGCAACAAAGGCATCGTATCGGGCGTTCAACTCTCTACGCAACCCGTTATCCTCTTTTTGTTCTTCCCTTTCTTTGATTGACAGTTCAAAGTATGCTTTGCGTATAGGAAAATAGTCTTTCGCCCTATCTGTATTGACCTTACCCTCGTCCACCGGCACAAAATCAATGGCTACCTCTTGATAAAGACTTGATTTTCGATATTGGATAGTACCCACCTGGCCCTCAAACAGTACCATTGCGCCGTCTTTCATCCATGCTTCCACCCCATCCGTGTAGGCTCGTTTACCTTTTTCTACTTGTTTCATCGCTACATTCCCGAAAAGGGACATTTGCATATGTTCGCTGCCCTGTCCGTTCCCAGTGAAAAGACTTTTGCGGAAATATCGGCCAAAGTCGAGTTTCAGCAGTGCGGCGAGATATTGCGACATGGCATTTTCATTTCCCTGCCATTGGTATTTGCGCACATATTTTCCGTATTGGTTCTGTACAATGCGGCTACCTGTTGCAAGGGTAGTTTTCGGCATGGTAAACAATTTGTTGGCGTATTCGGTCATTGTGCCTATGGCGTCCGCCTTTTCCCTGCCTACTTGTAAAAACAGTTGTTCCCGTTGTGAGAGTACCGTCTTGTGCGTGTGCTTTTGGAATATCAGCAGGTCACTGCCTACCTCTATACCGCTTGTCTGCATGAAAAGCATATCGGGCAGACGGATTGCACTTATCAGGTCTGCATGATTTACAAGATATTCACGCACGAACTTGTTACCGGGCGTGTCGGCTATGCCCCTCGATGTGATGAAAGCCAATAATCCACCCTCATTCAACAACTCCATCGCTTTGACAAAAAAGTAGTTGTGTATGGTCTTGGTGGCCTGTTCGTACATACCGCCTTTCTTCCACAGCTCCGCATCGAATACCCGGAAATTGCCAAACGGGATGTTGGAGGCTATGACATCGAAAGTTGTATGCTCAAAACCTTGTTCTCCAATGGTTTCAAATGCAGCCGTCCGTGTTAGCGTGTTCTCATGGAGCAGGGAAAGTATCATCCCCGAAATGAGATCTTTCTCAATGGCATAGTCATACGTGCCGGACATGGCTATGGGCAGAAAACCGCCTATACCTGCACTCGGTTCGAGAAATGAACGCATTTTGAGGCCGTTTTCGCTGAACGTGGCGTGTATCTGCCGCACCACTGCATCAACAAGGAATTTAGGAGTGTAAAATGCTGTCAGTACAGATGCTTTGATACCCTCTATGACATTGTGTCGCATGGGTTCTGTGAAATGAGGGTAAGCATTGATTAACTCCTGCAATCTTTGTATCGGTTCTTGCATATCACCACCTATGGGCTTGTCCGTACCTATATTCAACACTTCTTTGATACCCCCGAAACCAGAATATCGGGATAAAATTTCTTTTTCTTCCGCAGTGGCCTGCCTGCCTTGAACTTGGATTTTCATTGCCGTTTCTATGGCTTCCACGTTCGCTACCAATGATTTCAATTTGTTGTAACTCATAATTTAACCTTTCTTTTTTTCCCTTTTTTCGGCCTGTTTGCGACCTTTGGGATTTATTTTTCTGCCTCCAAAAGGTGGCGGAAAC
>NZ_QSQT01000019.1:0-63538 GCF_003437535.1 Phocaeicola plebeius | reverse complement strand
GATTTATTTTTCTGCCTCCAAAAGGTGGCGGAAACAATCTGACAAGGCTGATGCGGAAAAATACGCTCGACAGACGGAGAGGAAGATTTTTACGGCTCACTCGCAGCGGAACGCCGGCATTGGCAAGATTGGAGCAGCCTATTACCTTTGCGGGAAAATAAGTCCACGAGAGGTCGCACGGCAGCAGCAAAACGATAATAAATGACAATCAAATAGAAAGGGATGAATAAAACTGTAAAACAGGGGTGTTAAAACAGGGTAATGGACAATCGGAACGGATTGCCCGTACTATAATCGGAGGAAGGTGAACTATAAAGGGAGGTGGAATCGGGTGGATTGGCCCATCTCTTGATAATTGCAGACTATTACTCTCAGAATGACGACTATATTAAATGTCGTAAAAAAATGCAACGGACTATTTTTTTTGTATCATGAGCGTATTATTCAGCAAATTAGTTGTATCTTTGTAATCGCATAGATTTTTTTGAAATGAAAACAGCTATACAGATTGCTAAAATAAGAGCAGTGGTACTCTACATCATGCAGAGTTTCACTCAAGGAGTGGACTATATAAAGTTATTTAAAATACTTTATTTTGCCCAACAGGACCATCTTGTCAAATATGGCAAAGTGATTGTCGAAGACTCTTTCAGAGCATTGAAGCATGGCCCGGTGCCAGCCTATACCTACAAGGCACTGCAAATTGCAGAAGGCAAACCCTTGGATGGGAATTTTGACGAGTTCCTTTCAGACATAGAGGTTCGTGACAAGAAGGTATATACTTCTGCCGTACCCGATATGGACTATATATCAGGTGCCAACAAACGTTGTCTTGACGCTGCTATCGCTAAATATAAGGATACAGACCCTTATGACTTGTCCGATTTGTCGCATGACTCGGCATGGGAAGAAGCGATGACACGCATTCAGGATGATCCTCAAAAAAACTTCATTACCATTATAGATATAGCCCGGGCAGGAAAAGCTACCAAGGACATGGTAGATTATATCCGAGAAAAGCAGATTGTCAAGAACGCTTTATCTTAAATCAAATGGACGACAAAACCGGTGCATTGGAAAAGCTGAAAGCTATAATGGCCAAAGCTGAGCAAGTAGATATGTCATCAGTCAAAATTGGTGATATTATTTATGTCCCCTTGGACGAAGAGGACGGACTGATACTAAAAGACGGATATAAAGACCGCAATAAATATATTGTTATTATCGGCTTTACTCCGGAAGGTGTCGCTATCGGTGCCTTACTGATAAATTCGGAAATAGATTCTTCCAAGAGGTCGGAAGAGCTACTGGACTGCCAATATCCTTTGATGGTTCGGAACTATCGTGATATTCTGGACTATGACAGTTGGCTGGATTGTTCCGATATATTCGAACTTTCAAAATTAAAAATCACGGAAAAGAACGGTAAACTGAAAGGTTGCCTGATTTCCGAAGACAGGGAACGGGTAATGCAGTTTCTAAGAGCGACAGAGGTGTTCGATAATGCAACTAAAAGACGTTATGGCATTATTAAATAATGGCGTTAAATCATAGGGAATGGATAGAATAGGTTTAGATACCAGAATTTCAAGGAAAGAATCGTTTCTATTGGCAAATGACGGTTTGTATTTAGGCAGATTGTCGTTGAACACATCTACTCCTGATTCCATATCCAACAACGAGAATATATACGGTAGTCACTTTTCAAGTATATCTTTCAAGAATCGGTATTCCATATATGGAAGTCCCAGTTCATCGTTAAGTCCATACAATCCGAATACATTAACCCCACCAGTTATTTATTTAAGAGGTGAGAAAATCGGTTGTTTGAGTAAAAATGTGAATCTTACAAATCGTGTAGATCCGGACGTGCTTAATGACTGGATGATAAGTCAGCGATTATTTGATTAGTTTTCCATACAGAAAAATACATAAGTTTCCAATCGTAAATTGGGAACTTATGTATTTAGTAGGTCAAATGCTGATGCCGTCCTATAAAACGACTGGAGTTATCGTTGTAAGTAATAACTTCTTCAGACATCATTAATCTCTACTTTCCAATCTTATACATATTATCACGGGAGTCAAACCGCACACCGCAAAAAATGTAGTCAGGTGTACGCACTGCCCTTGCCGTGTATATATCCTTGCAGTTGCATTCTTCAAGGTATCCTGCCAAACTATCCACCATAATAGCGCAACTTAACTCCGCTGTTTGATGCTTGAACCGCCTGCCGTTTATTTCGACTAACACATAAGGGGCAAAAAAATCAAACGGGCTATTGCTTTCGGGGGATAAGATACCGATGTCTATCAGTCTGACAGGATTTAACTTTTCGTCCTTTGCCTTGTCGTTGTCCTTTTCAATTTGTTCACGTAGCAAGCGGAGATAGCAATCTTTCTTCGCTTCAAAAGTATGTATCGACTTAATCCACTCACGAATCCGTTTCTTAAAGTATGCCATACTATTGGAAACAAAGAGCGTTATCCGTCCGTCTATGACAAAACCGTAATCGGTCATACCACTCCATTTACCCATACATTTATGGCGTACAGGTTCCCATGTCTTGCCTCCTACAAGGGCAACAAATTCATCTACTGCTGCTTTCTCTTTCCTTTTCATTGTATATAGTTTTTAAAAATCAGGAATAGTTGCTTTCTCAATCAAAACGTTGTCGGCATAATACTCAATCGCCCCCGTAGTAACACCAATATCCTGACAAACTGTTCTGAGATAGTTTTGATAGTCGTTTCCAGAAAAGTTCTTACCACATTAAGTTTTTGAAAATCATCGGAATGGATATATCGTCTGTACTCGATAGTATCACTTTGCCATTCTGCCTAATCTCTGTTTTCATAATGTTATTTTTTTATTGTTACTATTTCCCTTTGTTCAACCTGTTTGCGACCTTTGGGATTTATTTTTCTGCCTCCAAAAGGTGGCGGAAACAATCTGACAAGGCTGATGCGGAAAAATACGCTCGACAGACGGAGAGGAAGATTTTTACGGCTCACTCGCAGCGGAACGCCGGCATTGGCAAGATTGGAGCAGCCTATTACCTTTGCGGGAAAATAAGTCCACGAGAGGTCGCACGGCAGCAGCAAAACGATAATAAATGACAATCAAATAGAAAGGGATGAATAAAACTGTAAAACAGGGTAACGGACAATCGGAATGGATTGCCCGTATTATATCGGAGGAAGGTGAACTATAAAGGGAGGTGGAATCGGATGGATTGGCCCATCTCTTGATAATTGCAGAATGACGACTGTATTAAATCATGGGGAATGAGTAAGTCTTTTTGATAAGGCAGAATGCAGTTCGGAACAGGCAACCTGAAAAACAATGTTTTTTGTTTGCTTATCCGCCAATCTTTCGTTATCTTTGTCAAAATGAAGACAGCAGACGGTACTTTCGGGTACGGTCATTGTCGTGACATGGAAGATTCATACTCGGCTTGGAAACAGGCGGAGATTGATATACATATTATACGTTCACTGAACGTCTTGGAATAGAAAACTGACACTTATCAAAAAGACAAGATGTATAGCAAAATATTCATACTGTATGTTTATACAGCAAGGGTTTGCTTATCTGCCTTTTAGGTATGGCAGTACCTCTATTCCGGAATAGCGTGGGTTCATGCTGTTCTTTAGGGTGCAAGGTGGACATAATTCTTAAAAACACATTGAATATGAAACAGATTTCCTTGCACGTGTATCAGTCCATCGACGGTTGTCCGGCTCCTTCGGACAAGCATTTTGATGCGGCTGTGGATGCCTCCAGTTGTGTGCTGATTGACGAAGAAACTTACCTGCGTATTTATATGAACCATTTGGGTTGGCCGATTACGGCGAAAGAGACTTTGGTTGTGACGAACGGCGGCATCGACCTGACGGAGAATGAACGAGTGAAGTTCATCCAAGGAGATGCAGTGGCAGAACTGAGACAGATGAAGGAAGACGGCGACGGTATGGTGGTGGCTTACGGTGAGGAAATCGGGGCTTTACTCTTGGATAACGGGCTGGCGGACGAAATCACAGTGACAACCGTTCCGGTACTAATCGGCGGCGGCGAAAAGGCATTGGAATGCGGATTGAATGACGGCAGAGCTTGGATTGTGCGGTCAAATAAGGTGCTGGTGGACGGAAAAATGAGGACGGTGTACGGGAAGGTCTAATATGACAAATAGATATTATAGCAAAAGTGCAGCAACCAATTGCTGCACTTATTTATAAAAAGACGTGCCTTAAACATGCTAAATAGGCGAAAAGTAAGGCAAGTATATTACTTTTTAAGCCGAATACTAAAAAAGGTAGAGAAAGATATAAGGAGGATGGAGCCTCCGAAGATATAAAAATACAGCAACACCAACTAAACCGGCACATAGGTAAAGCCGGGCAATACATCAGAACTAATAGCGTACTTTGCCATATCACGCTATGGCTGACAAAACAGCCTTTACATGAATGGCAAAGGAGTCACCGCTACGGCTCGGAATATGCGAAAACAAGATGGCTGTTATACGATTGAGCTGCCATAGAGATTTAGAACTTTTAGTCCATTCGCTGTAGCCTTACGATAAGTATAAAACGTACCACCCTTGGGGTTGCCGTCATACCAGGCAATAAGAGACGAACTGTGAAAAACCATATAGTCGTTGCGTCGAAGCAAACAGCCATGGTAGTAGTGTTCGCTCAGGATGATAACATCATCCGAGTTACAGAGAATAGTATCATACCGGGCTTTCATCGCATCGTTCCACCGCTCGGATTGTCCGCGATACGGTACTACGGCAATAACTTGCAGACCTGACAATTCGGACTGCAACGCAAGAGCAACTTCTGCCGCCAGCATATCAAACCCCATGGCACAACCACAGTAAAAATGACGATAACCTCCAGCGTATGCCTTGGTTATCGCTGTCTTTAATTGCAGCTTCAGTTGCTTCCTGTATAGGAATGGAATATTGCGGTGTCCACTGAAGCAAACGGACACTGCCTTATCATACTTTGTCTGGGTCATATTATTTCACTTTGTAATGGGTTCTTGCGAGGAATATACTTCCGAGTACATTAGCACCAAGGCTTTCAAGCTGATTGGCATAGGTAGCATAACTCAGCCCTTTGGTTATCACATCATCAAAGACTACCACAGACCTGCCGTTGAAAAAAGCCGAATCAAACTCAATGACGTTTACCTTACGGATTTCTTTCTCTGCCTTACGGTTTTCGTGAATGGTTAGCCTCTCACCACTCACTGATACATGGTCATAACCATTGATAGCTCCCGTCAGTTCGCATACTCTTTGGCAGAATGCTTTGTAACGTATCTCGTTCTTCTTATCGGTGGATGCCGGTACGGGAGAAAATACAATGTTAGTACATGATGTTCCATAACGTTCGGTCATGTTGGCTGCCGTGCGTTGAGCAACCTCTTCGTATGCCCGTCCATCCTTGAAATCAAAGACTAACTTGCGGTCTGCTATCTCACGCTCACTCACATTGCGTATGCGTGCAGGAAAATACTTGCAGAACCATGCCTGTGGCTTGTCCAACTGTTTTTGAAGTTCTATGTCTATCGTCTTTGCCATAACTCTGATAATTTTTCTTTTTCCCTCTTTTTGAAGGCTGTTCAGCCTGCTGAGGGATATTTTCTGCCATCAACTGCCGCCCAAGAATACCGATAAGACAAAACGGCGACAAGAAATACGCTCTGACGTGTCAGAGGAAGATTTTTCGTTCCAGCGATAGTGGCGATTTGATGTTTGGTAAAAGGCGGCTTACTTTGCGGAAAATATGACTACAGCAGAGCTAACCAACAAACAGAATATGCTTTCTTACTACAGGCGGTTGTCATATAGACATGTAGAATAGGTGCAAGATTTATAAAAGGAATGGGTGGGCAGTGGAACGTCTGTGGCTTGCCGGTCCAAACTTCCCGATGAAGTGACCATACAACTTAGTCTCAAATCTGGCGAAGCGTAAGCCTTGGCAGTTTGTGACCGAGGTGTACGGTCTTTTCATGTTTGGCTTCCGTAAAGAGTCTTTCACTCACCCCATAGCAGCTCTGCTGCCATAAGGTGAGTGAATGTCTCTTGCGGACAAGTCCTGTGACGCTCCGCTGATGGTGTGGGGCGAAGCTATAAAAACAAACAGACGGCATTGCCGGTTACAAAAGAACAGATAGCAGAGGTCGCTGCAAGGACAACAGATTGGCTTGATTGACACTTGTGGCAAATGTGCCATCGTCCTTGCTTTATCCCAAAGACTGGTACACAGCATATAGCAGACTTGTATGCCATTTGCCGTGTACCGGTCAGGGCGAACATCTTCTATAAAAGTTGAGCATGTACAATTAAAAGAGGAAATTGTATGGGTAAGACTTTATGATATAAAAGTGATATGGCTTATAAATTATCGGTGCTATTTTAGATTAGTGCCACGATTTTGCTAACTTTGCAAGTGAGTGAAAACGAATTTGATATAAGTAATGAAGCCATAACCCCCATATCCGATTATGTCGAAATACACCGTAATGTTGTAAATAACCAGATTGAAACGGGCTGCTTCATTCAAATAAAAATACGATGAATGCAAGACTATTGTTCATACTCCTGCTTTTCACAATTGGGGCATTGTGGTATATTATCGGCTACTGGCGACGAAAAGCAGGAGAAGCGGCATTCGCCGCCGCACGGTTGACCGAAAAGAGCGAGGAACGTGAACGTTACTGTCGTCTGGCGGTAATGGCCGGTCATCGGGAAGCCTGCCGTATGTTCTGTCTCTTGCATCCCGAACGGTTTGATGGCCATTCTCCCCATAAGCCGTTCAAGTTACGAGGCATCCGAATCTCCTTTTACGGATATTACTATCCGTCACGATACAATGCGCTGCTCAATGATGAACAGAGGGCTTTCTGCCATTCCATCTACCAGTTCAAACAAGGAGATATACACGGAATCGAGTTCTTTAAAACGTGTATGAATGCCTTGCAACTGAAAAAGAGACCTTACCATATAATGTTCATGCCGTGTAGCAACTGGATAAAATACGGTCAACGGTTCAAACGGCTCGACTGGTACATCGGAAAGCACCGACAGGATTTAACTTCAGGACTGTACGACGTTGATATTTGCGATGCACGAGAAAGCCTGCATGAGGCCAAAGGTGGAGAGAAGCGTATCCTCGAACGAAACTACCTCATTACCGGAAAAATCAAAGGGAAAGAGATTATCATCATAGATGATGTGCTGACAACCGGGCAAAGCGTGGTGGATTACAAGGAAGAGATAGAACGGTGCGGTGGCAAAGTAGTGGCGGCTATCTTCTATGGCAAGACGCTCTCCATGCCTTCGATGCTCCTTGTACAAATACACGTCTGGGGCAACCATATTGCCCATATTATTGAACGGATGACAAAGTAACCGGAACGTTTTCAGCCCTTTTCACTTCTCTTTTACAAACCTGCCAATGCTGATATACACTCCTGCCGGATGGATTGGATATAATCGAGTATAAGCGAGGGGCTGATACTCCTGCCATTGAGTTTGCAGGTGATATGCAGGTGTTCGCCGGTGCTGCGTCCTGTGGAGCCGGTAATGCCAACCACATCACGAGGATGAACTATTGCCCCTTTGACGATAAGAATTTTAGAGAGATGACAATAACTGACGGTGTACCTACCATGCCGCAAGGTTACATACTTGCCGGAAGTCTTGTCCTGTCCGACCTTCACGACCACACCCTCCATCATGGCCATCACCTTGTCGCCACGTGCGCGCAAGTCCAGTCCGCCATGAAATTTACTCTTTCCCGTAAACGGGTCCTTACGGTAGCCATAAGGCGAAGTGACCTTGATATAACGTAACGGGTAACTTACACTCAAGTAACGATCCATCCACTTTTTCTTATCCATATCTGCGGATACCGGGATACCTGTTGAAACTTCCTGTACGGAAATCTCGCTTTCGGATGCCGGTTCCGCTTGGTCTAACCCCATATCCAATACCTCCATCTTGTAGCGTGTTGGGGTAACGGCAACGGTATTGAATTGTGCTTTGGCTGGCGTGATACATAATGAGACACCCGTCATCATCAATAATAAAATCTTTCTCATGGCAGCAAAGTTAGCACGCTCTTCTTATGGTCTGTCCATTGCCGACTGTTTTCTCTCCAAATATAACTATTTAATCAATTTTGAATATGATTATTTGCGAAAAATCATATTCAAAACATTAAAAATACCACTTTATAATCACTTATAAAGAAATGTTTTAGTCATCAGATAAGAAATCACTCTATATTTGCTGAGTATAATTTTATAACATCGTTCAGAATATGAAAAAAGAACAATTTGAGTTCAACGAACTGCCTTATCCGACATTGGCCCGCTTTGGACTTACCCAAGAAATGATTGAAGATTTGCCCCTGTGTATCCTGAAAGAAATCGGGAAAGGCGGCTACTCGCCGGTACTGCCCATGCGTGTCACTAACGAGAATGGCGAAGTAATCGAGAGTCGCAGTCGGTTTGCCTTTATCCGTATGGATAGCGGCGAGGTGGATGTGGTTTTTTATCCCACACTGAAGTCGTCACCACTGGAATGCTACAACGAGGAGCAGCAAAAACAGTTGCTTGACGGCAAATCCATCATTGCAGACGTGGCTATGGCGGACGGACGACGCAGTAAAGCTTTCGTGCAAATCGACGAGGAAACAAAACAGGTGATGTATGTTCCGACACCCATCATCGCCCGTAACCTGAAAGTGCTGGCAGAGGTAATGTACTTAGGTACAGTAGAAGTAAACGGAATGCAGCATGGTGAGCCTCTGACGGTGGCAGTGGATGGCGAACCTGTCACGGTAGGCATCGACCTTCACAACAAGACGGGCATCCGTTTCTGCGCAGGTGACGCGCAGAAATGGAAAGAGCAACCCAAGCGTGAATGGGATAAGTACACCTTCGGTTGCTACGGTTGCTGGGTGATGGATGATGACGGCAATCTCGACTACGTTCCAGAGGAGGAATACACCGAAGAACTGTGGAACGAACAGAAGAAAAGCGGTGAGCGTAACCGAATGGCAGGTATTCACAAATAAAACCTATTTAATATAAGCGTATGGCACAACAGATATATTATCCCGAAGAGATTCTCGTCGAGAAGATGCAGAGCGGCGAATACGGCTGGCTCGATTACATCAACCATTTTTCTGCCGAGTGGCAGGAGGAGTACGCCCATTACTGTGAGGCAAAAGGACTCACGGTCTGCGAAGATTCTGCCGCCGGGTTTGTCCGTTTCAAAGACGAACAATTGGAAGCGGCTATGAAATACGGCAACGCATAACAAGTAACCATCATAACATCAGACTATGACGATACGAACAAATACTAATCCTCGGCAGATGGACTTGCAACCCGAAATGCGCAATCTACTGATGCGTAACGGACTTCAAGCCCATGTCGCATTTGACGGAGGCGGCTACCGGCTGATTGTGCAAGGGCATGATTCACCGTTATTGGTCTATCCTATAACAGAACGACAGATGTTGGCTCTGACGGACTGGGGAACGAATACGGCCAACAAGAAAGCCTACAACATACTCACGAGTATCATAGGAAAAGATTTCTATATGCCGAAAAATTTCGTCCATGCCCGCAATGCCAACGGTCGCGTGGCGATGGGGCTACATGGCTACCGCATCGGTATCGGTGAGTACGGACACATGGGGCGACTGGGTATGCCCCCTCCATTCCTTGGTTGGACACCACGCGAACAGTGGGGTTTCCACCTACGCAGAGTTGGTGGGCAGCTTTTCTTTCCGGGGCCATCCATCGTACCCGAACGCCCAGACGGGCGCATGAAGCCCGGCGAACTGCAATCGGGTGGCTACGGCTTTTACTACAAAGGCGGTCAACAGGAGCAACCCATTGTACAGCAAGATGTATTGAAGAACTTGCAGGAGGTCATTACACCGCTTGTCAGCCGTCCGCGCAGCAAGGAACCGGCACAAGCATACAAGGAGTTGATTGCTTCACCAGTCTATTTTTCCAACGAGAAATGGTCGGAGTGCCTTACTTCGCACGGTCTTATCGTGGATATGGAACGGAGGACACTGACCGTACAATCGGAAAGTGTCAATGCCGATATGGTCTATGACCTGACGGAAGAAGAAGTGAAAAAACTGGCTACCGCATCCATCGAGGAACAACCTGTGGAGAAACGGCTGGATCTGCTGAACGGCATTATCGGAGCGGACTTTGCCGATAAAGTAACGATGGAACAGCTCAACAGCGAACAACGCATCAGTATCGGCCTGCATCCCGAAGTGCGGCATGAACTGGAAGAACGGCAGCGGCAGGAACAAGAATTATTCATGCAGCAAGAAACTCCGATGCGGCAGGAATACATACAGGGCAGTATCGGTGCAGCCGTGGACGGTCGTGACCTGCAACTACTCAACGAAAGCAAAGGCTGGTATCGTGAGGAGAAACATGGCCGGGAAGTAGAGGTCAGTGACATTGCCGTGCAACCGGCACAGACGGAGGGTAAATACAAGATGTCCGCTGTTATTGACGGACAGGTCATCAGCCACGAAATCAGCCAGAAAGACTACGACAAGTTTCTTGCTGTGGATGATTACCACCGGATGAAACTTTTTTCGAAGATTTTCAACGAGGTGGATATGAAGACACGTCCTGAAGCGAACAAGGGGCTTGGCGTGAAGATATTCGCTGCCCTTACCGCCGGTGCTGTGGTGGCATCGGAAGTCGCACATGGCTTCCATCACCACCACTCTCCGGAGTTCTATGGCGAACGTTTCAGCGGACCGCCACATCCATACTTCAAGCCCGGTGTAGATACACCGAGAGATGTGGCCATCCGTAATTTCGAGGCACAGATGAATCAAGATATTAATGAAATGAGAAGAGGGAGGTAAACCTATGAGAGACGGAGACCTTACATACGATGACTTTCTGCAACGACTAAACATCCAGGACGTATTGATTGACGCAGGGTATCACCTGAACCGTCGTGACGGTCTGCGCTATCCCTCGTATGTTCGTTTGGACAGCGACGGCAGACGTATCCGTGGTGACAAATTTATTGTGACACAACAAGGAAAATGCTGTTTCCACGCACAACAACAGAAAGTTTATAACATCATTTCCTTCATCAAGGAGCATCCGCACTTTTTCACGGAGTACCATGCGGGTATGTCTCCGGACAGACTGGTGAATCTTGTCTGTAACAGATTACTGAACATTCCTGTCACTGAACGGAAAACCCGAATAGTGAACCCTAAACGAGATGTAAAGCCATTTGACATAGCGGATTACGACATTCATAAGTTCAATCCGCAGAATCGGGAAACGCAGAAAAAATTTTATCCTTATTTTAAAAGCCGAGGTATCGACCTTTATACACAATATGCCTTCCATCGGCATTTTTATCTGGCTACGAAACATCGGGAGGACGGTGCGACCTACACGAACCTGTCCTTTCCACTAACCCTGCCCAAAGGCGACGGAGCGATTGTGGGACTTGAAGAACGAGGACGTGCCCGTATGGACGGGAGCGGCAGCTACAAAGGCAAAGCCGCAGGGAGCAATTCAAGCGAGGGACTGTGGATTGCCAGCCCTGCCCGCACTTCTCTCATCTCCGCCAAACATATCTATTGGTTCGAAAGTGCTTATGATGCGATGGCATATTACCAACTTCATCAGGCACAGAACAAGGATCTGCGAAAGGCGGTATTCATCTCTACCGGAGGGGCACCGAGCCAGCAGCAATTCATAGGAGCGATAAAAGCAACTCCCCATGCCTCACATCATCTTTGCTTCGATCATGACCGTGCCGGACAAGTCTATGCTATCCACTTTGCTCTCACTCATGCAGGCTGGAACTTCTCCACCTGTCTGTCACAAACCGGCAGACTGATTGTACAGAACAACAGCGAAGACTATTCACAGTATGAAATAGAACTTGAACCATTCAATTTTGAAAAGATTACAGCCATTCTGGGTATAAATGATGCAAAACAAAATTTGAAGAATGGGGAGCGTGACGACATGGGAATTGGTGACGGCTATCTACAGGAAATGAGAATGGTTTGTATGGATGAGTACGACATGGCTCGTGACGAAGGTTCTGCCAGTGAGGAAGAATTAGAGAAAATGAGAAGCAATCTGGAAGCCATCGAAAAAGCGATTGATGCTTCCATTTCCGGTCCGGAAGCTACAGGATGCATCTTGTATGAATCTGCCGCAGAGGGTTATAAGGATTGGAACGACCAGCTACTCGGCAAACGGATAAAACCAGAGAAGGACAACCTTGACGATTGGGAGATCAGCGGTAAAGCCACGCTGAATCATGCCTTGTCCGATTTGCCCGAAGTCAATCCGGAACATATCCGAAACGGATTATACGACGAAGCAGACCATGAGGCTGTGCGAAAGCGTCTTGAACGTGCGGACAGAGTAATATTCTCCTTTGAAACCAATGACCAAGGAATGTCAGATAAGGGTTTTCAGGAAATGTACAAGATACGGGAAGAACTTGCCCGGTTGGAAGTGGATATAACCAATTCTCTTTCCGGAATGAGAGAAGACTTTCATTCCCGTTTTCACCGATAATCCATAAAACCTATGCAGAGAACTTGTCACAAAACCATTGTCATCCATCCACATACCGGGCAATTTGTCATCAACGAGCTGCCCACTCTCGTGCTGTGCGGCACTGTATGGGTGTACGGAGGCATGGAAGGGCTGCCATTGACAGCTATTGCCACAGTAATTGCCTTGATACTCTCGTTACTGTTACTCTACCGTTATCTCTACCTGCGGCGAATCCGTTATTGCATCGGCACGGAACAACTTGTCAGTGAATACGGTATTATCCGTCGCAAAGTGGATTATATGGAGCTATATCGTATCGTGGATTTTCAAGAGCACCAAAGCCTGCTGCAACAATTTTGTGGGCTGAAAACCGTACGTATCCTTTCAATGGACAGAAACACGCCCCGTCTTGACCTGATCGGTATCTTCCATAGGGACGACCTCGTGTCAATTATCCGTGAACGGGTAGAAACTAACAAACGAAAAAAGGGAATATATGAAATCACGAATCATTAGTCTGGGGCTGGTTGCCTCGCTGGTATGCCTGCTTCCACAGGTGGCAGAAGCCCAAATTGCGGCTTCCAATCCGTTGGAATGGACTGCATTGGCCGAAGGTAACGAACTGATAAACGGGCAGATTGAAAAACAAATAAAGGGACAGACACAAACAGCCTTGCTCCAAAACAGCATCGCTACCGAGTTCAACCAAATCCACAAGTGGGAGAAGCAGTACAACAGTTACCTCAAGACAGCAAGCGGTTACGCTTCATCACTGAAAGCCTGTACGCATCTCTACAATGACGGTGTGCGGATTTTCCTCACGCTGGGGAAATTAGGCAAGGCCATCCAAAACAATCCGCAGGGCATTGTGGCCAGTATGAACATGAACAACCTCTATATAGAAACAGCAACGGAACTTGTCTCTGTTTTTACATTGCTGAATGACGCTGTGGCCAAAGGTAGCAACGAAAACATGCTTACGGGGGCAGAACGCAGCAAGACGCTATGGGCGTTGAACGACCAACTATCGGATTTTAGCCGGAAGTTACATCTGCTCTATTTGAGCATACGGTACTATACTTTCAATGATGTGTGGAACAACGTAACGGCAGGAATGCTTGACCGTGACAACGGTGAGGCAGCTCGTATGGCTCTGTCCCATTGGCACAGGGCGGCAGCTCTCGTCCGATAAAATATATCAGTTATGAAATGGACAATTTGGATAAGTATATTACTGCTGTGTCTTACCGGTATCGGTGAGGTACAAGCGCAGAATGACCCTGTACTGGCCGGAATGATTGCAGTATATACCGAAAAGGCAGAGAAGGAGCTGAAGAATCAGGAAAAGGTCATGCTGATGCAGACCACCGGACATATTTGGACAAAAGAAGAAGTGCAGGCGACAACAGACCTGCAACGAGAGTTTAATAACTATCTAAACTCTTTCCGGTCAATAGTCTGCTATGCGGCGCAAACTTATGGGTTCTATTATGAGGTATCGAGGCTGACAGACAATATGGGCGACTTCACCAAACAATTGAAGCGAAGTCCAGCCAATACGCTTGCCGTAGCCCTATCCACACAGCGCAACAAGATTTATAGGGAACTGATGATGAACAGCGTGGAAATAGTGAACGATATACGCACAGCGTGCCTTTCGGAGAACAAGATGACGGAAAAAGAGCGTATGGAAATTGTCTTTGGCATCCGTCCAAAGCTCAAAACTATGAACACAAAGCTGCAACGACTGACCAAAGCGGTAAAGTACACGACAATGGGCGACATTTGGCGGGAAATCGACGAGGGTGCACGTCCCGAAGCTGATAAACGTAGTATCGTGGACGCAGCCAAGCGACGTTGGCGACAGATTGGAAAGAATGTAAGACCTTAAAAATGTAATGATATGGGAATTTGGGATTCAATATTAAAATATGGCGGCAAAGCAGCAAAAGCTACCGGAAGAAGTATGGGACATGCTGCACTGCATCCTTCACAAACCTTACGGGGCACAGGACAAGCCGTCAAGACCGCAGCCATCGGCGGTGCAGTCGGTTATGTGGGTTGGGAGAAACTAACCACAGATAAGAGCGTGGTACATATCGTAAGCGATGCGGTCATAGGGAAATCGGCTACGGATACCCTTGCAGATGCAGCGGACGGTGTGCGAGAACTGACAAGCAAAGCCGGAGAAGCAGTCGGTTCCGTCAGCGGTACGGTAGCCGGCATAGACTCAAAACTGGGTGGAGTATCGAATTTTCTACGGCAAGTCTCCAATGGCGGAGTTTCCGATATGTTCGGTAACATTTTCCGTAATCTCGGACAGGGTAACGTGTCGGGATTGAGTATAGCGGGACTGGTCGCAGCAGCATTTCTTATATTCGGACGCTTCGGCTGGCTGGGCAAGATTGCCGGTGCATTTCTCGGCATGATGCTTATCGGTAACAATGCCGGTATTTTCCGCACACCTGATACGAGAAGCATACAACGAATACAGACACCCGCTCTTCCCGTTGAAGAACAGACGAATAGCGGGGGGATGAAAAGATAAGAATAAGAATCAAATATAATCACATAATGAAATATACAGAAGAAATGATCCTGCAATCCGAAAGTGGATACTGTATGCCTTTTGAAGAACGGAAGGGCAAGGATGTGAAACTATCGCTCGGCTATGGCGAACAAACCGATCCGACAACGGGCAAAACATATTTTCATCATGGCATCGACTTCGATGTACGGTGTTACACACTGGCGGCTGTCGCCAGCGGTATCGTGTCAGGTATAGGCAATGACCCTATACTCGGCATCTGCCAAACTATACGCTATGGGGAGTATGAAGTGACCTATGGGCATTTGTCAAATGTCTTCGCCCAGTTCGGACAGCGTGTCAAGGCCGGACAGACTGTAGCTTTAAGCGGTGACAAGCTGCATATCGGGATACGCTTCAAGGGTGAGGAACTGAATCCGCTGGAATTTCTAACCATGCTGTATGGGAATATCCAAGCATTGTGTCATGCTGATGGAGGCGAAGCGGCAACATCTCCCAACATGGAGATGGCACTGACCACCGATTACGAGCAGGACAGACAGGAAATAGAGGAATTGATGCTACGTTTCCTGCCCTACTACATGGAAGACTTACAGCGTGGTGCATACCGACTTCCTCCACATACGGAGCAGTCACTCCGCCATGTCTTTACAATGGGAGCAGTCAAAGAATATTTCTATGAAAATATGCCAAGTATATCCAACCCACTCGGACTGGGACATAAAGCAATGCCGCTTGCTTGTAAGGTGCAGAACCTACTCATTGCGGACTTCCTGCATTACCTTGCCCTACGGCATGGCGTGTACTTATCGACGATGGGCGATGATGTAAAAAAAAACTCTACGACGAAGCCCTGACCCATAGTGGTATCATTGACCCACTGGCAGAATTAGACATAGACATCCAGAGCTTTGACATACCGAGAGCAGTCACGGTATATCCTGACCGGGCCGGTGTGCGCTGGTGGACGAAAGCATGGTTCAATAACCGGGAAGAGGGCGAAGCATCGGTGGAGATTGAGCGAGAACAAGCGATACGCTTCATTCACGACAACATCGAGAAGGATGTATGGCTGGAAGAGTTTTATCCCAAACAGATGGAAATTTACCACAACGCCATCGAGCAGACAAAAGAGCAATTATTAATGAATAGAATAGGATAAACATATAATACACTATGGACGGAATCAAGCATAGCGGACGGTTTGCAGAAATGGAACGCCTCGTGAACGACTATTTCAACTGCCATATCGCACCCATCATGTCAAAAACGCGGACTGACCTCATACGGAATCAGGGAGAGGAAATGAAAGAATATTCCACCTCTTTAGGTGGTATTCTCAGTATGATGGCATCTTCGGCACAACCAATGAGCGACCCCTATCAAGCACTCAAGGTCACAGGCGAATGGAACTCCAAAACAACAGAGGACTATATCGAGATGTGCAAGACGGAGATTACCGGTTCCGAGGAAATGCAGCAAGACCTTGCGTATATGGCCGGGCAGTGGCGGGATACCGTCGTGCAGGAAATCGGAAGGGCACGTTACAATGAGTTGTCAGAACAGCTCGGTTGTGACCTCGCCTATGCCTATATGGACCACCGAATAGAGGAACTGATGATTGACCGGTTGGTGAAAGAACGTATGCCCAAGTCTTCCGCTGACTACATCATCCGAAAGGCTGCCGAATCGAGTCTGCTGGGATTATCGCAGACGTTAAGCCGTTCACCGCTGACCGATGAAATAGAGGCACGAGGCGAAGCAGCTTACCGCCCGAACAGATGGGAAAAAGGTACGGGATGGATGTTGGGCACAGCCGCAGATACCCTGATGATGGGTGGTACTGGTTCATGGACGACACTGGCAAAGTTTACCGGTGCAGATGTGGCTATTGCAGCCATCACCAATCGTTTTGAAGGCAAGAAGCCTGATACCCTTTCAGTAGAACAGTGCATCAGTAAAGGAGTGTTCGGCAGAGACAGAAACGTATTCGACGATTTTCGCAAAGAGGCAGCCCAAATACAAATCAAAGAGAACACGGCGATTGGTACAGACAACAAGCAACTGAAAAAGAAAATCCCTGTCATGGACTTTGGCTTCATGGAATGGACACAAAACCAGAATAGCGGTTTATTGTGGCCGAATGTACAGAGCAAGGAAGAACAGAAATATGAGGAACGGTACAAGGATGTGCCGATTGTTGTTGCTCCCGGACAGGAAGAAGCCTACTTGCAGTCTTTGGAACAATGTGACAAAGCGAAAATGGTCAGGACAGAACAGGATGAAATTATGAAAGAAGAGAAGTATGAAACTGTTGTTCCTGCCAATGATGCGGAACAACATGTACAAACGATACAAAGTGCGCAAGTAGCACAGGGAAACGGTTGGGGCGGACTGCTTGGTATGCTGGGACTGGATGGCATAGGTAATATCACAGGCAATCTCGGTTATGTAATGGCCATGCTCCCTGATGTTCTACTGGGAATATTCACAGGCAAGACAGAATCATTGCATTTGGAAGACAATATGTTACCGATAGCGAGCATTGTGGCGGGTATGTTTGTGCGTAACCCGTTGCTGAAAATGCTCCTGATAGGCCTGGGAGGTATGAACTTGTTGAATAAGGCAGGACACGAAGCCTTGAAAGAACGAACAGAGGGAAAACTGAACGTAACAAATGAGAACAATGTGCAGTACCGACGCTATACAAATGAAACTCTGAACCCACGTATAGTAAACCCTGTATTGCAAGATAGTACGTTGATTGCCACGATAGACCGAGTACCGTGTACCATCCAGTTGTCACCGATTGTAGCAGAAGCCTACCGTACCGGGGCATTGCCTTTGAACACGCTGGCAAATGCTGTCCTTGCCAAGAACGACCAGCTTCGCCAGGCTGCCGCACGGAATTATGAGGACGGAAAACTGGAAACCATCGTGCGCCCACGGGGTATTCAATAATCCTATAATCAAATAAACGATGAAAGAAAAATCGCAAATCGAAAAGAAAGCCGAGGAAAAACAAATCACCTTGCTTTCTACGGCTTTGAGTGAAGCCTCGAATGCCGGTGGACACTGGCTCAACGCATCAGGAAAGGGATACCCGCGCTTCTATCCAAAGGGTGTTTCTGTCAGCGCATTCAATGCACTATTCATGACGCTGCATTCTGATAAAAATGGATGCAAAACCAACCAGTTCACGCTATTCAGCGATGCCAAGGCACAAGGAGCCTCGGTGCGTGAGAATGAGCAAGGCGTTCCATTTTTGTTTTATAATTGGAACAAGTACGTTCACCGCAATAATCCAGAACAGGTTATCAGTCGTGATGACTACATGAAACTGTATGAAGAGGAACAAAAATTATATAAAGGTGTACATAACCGTGAAATTCGCACTTTGTTCAACATTGACCAGACGACACTACCCTACGTGGATAAGGAGCGATACGAAACGACGTTGCGGCGGTATGGAAGTGCAGTGGAAAGAGGATATACGGAAGCTGACAACCGACGGTTGCATATTCAATTCAACGACTTCCTACTGAGGATGCGAGACAACCTTGTGCCTGTTCGTTTGGATGGAAGCGGTGTACCCCACTACGAAACAGATAAGGATGCGGTCTATATGCCGCGACAAAGAGAGTTCAGACATTATCACGACTATATACAGGAAGCCTTGCGGCAAATCGTGAGTGCTACCGGACACCAACAACGATTAGCGCGTGAAGGTATGGTGATGAAGAACGGTGTGGCTCCTTCGGAGGATGCTGTCAGACAGGAACGGTTGGTAGTGGAACTGGCTTCAGGGATTAAAATGTTGGAACTGGGGTTGCCAGCACGGTTGTCTGAAGAAAGTCTGAAGACAGTGGAATACTGGTGCCGGGAGCTAAAAGAGAACCCGAACTTGATGGACGCTCTCGAAAGTGACGTAAACAATGCCATCGAAGTAATCAATAAAGCGGAACGGGGCGAGAAAATCGAATACGCCACCATGCGCAACCGGCGAGACACTTCAACCATGCAGGAGCAAATGCCCAAACATTATTTTGTGTCGAACGAGATTCGGCAGCATCCGGATAAAGAAACGAAAAAAATTGTGCTTGTTATTGACCCACAGGCAAAAACCGCAGATGTAATTCTTCCAGCAGGGGCTTCTACAGAGGCAGATAACGAGATACCGGGAATGAACAAGGGACGTATCATGCGAGCGTTGCAGAAAGATGGAATCGAGCAGGTACGCTTCTACAATACGGATGGTGCATTAGGTTATCGACCCGATGACAGTTATTTTGCCGAGAAGATAATTATGCTGGCCCGGCTGAAGAATTGGGCAATGGAGAAGCTCTCCACACTGGACGTGGCGTCAGCGGTCAAACAGGCGAATGAGATCGGATTTGACCACGTAGAGATGATTCAAGATGATAAGAAACGATGGGCACTTTATATCAAACCCGAAAATAAGAGCGGATATAGCATCTATCCTGATAAAGAAGATATAAACCGCTTCTTTTCAACACTCAAGCAAGCAATGGATAACATCGGTAAGGTTCGGATGGAACTGGCGCACAAGTATTATGCGCTGGCCGAGGTCAAACCTGACCTGAAGGTGGATTTGTTCAGCAGCGAAATGCCGGAAATAGACTTGAACCGTATCCAGCGTGTTTCGGTTTTCAAAACCAAACAAGACGGCATACAATGCGTCGCAACTATTGATGGGCAGAAACAGCCTGCCCGAAGTGTCACTCCGCAACAGTGGCAGCGGATGTGGATAGCGGAAGAGCGTGACAGCTACAAACGTCATTTGGCAGCTACCTTATTCGCAGACGTACTACAAAAAGGACAATCGCAGGAGGCACACACCGGAGAGAAACAACAGAAAGAAGCAGAGTTGTGGCCGATAGAAACGGTAGCGCAGGAACGGACGGAATCAGACAACAAGGGTATTTCACCGGAACGGCAGTTGTGGGACAAACTTAAAGCGAATCATCCCGATGCCTTGCAACTGCTTCGCACGAAAGATGGTTATCGGCTCTATAACGAAGATGCGGTACAGGGTGCAAAGATATTGGGCATAACCCTAAAAGAGTATCCGGAAGGGGACATTACGGCTTCAACGGAATTTTCAACGGAGCAGCTCGACAACTATCTGTCTAAGCTCGTCCGTGCCGGGGCACGGGTTGCTATAAGTGACATGGAGGAACAAGAAACACACAGAGGTTTTCATAGATAAGGAGTAAGGAAATGAGCAAGAACCAACAATACGCAATGAAATATGCAGAGTATGCTATGGAGCAGATGCGCCGGTACGGAATCCCCGCATCCGTGACGTTGGCACAAGGCATACTGGAAAGTTCCAACGGGCAAAGCCGTTTGGCGCAAAACGAGAACAATCATTTTGGCATCAAGGCTACGCCTGCATGGATTGCCGAAGGAGGAAGGTATGGTATATATACTGACGATAAGCCGAATGAGAAGTTTTGCAGTTATGACAGTGTGGGTGATTCATACGAACACCACTCCCGTTTTTTAAAAGAAAACAGCCGCTATGCCCAATGTTTTGCACTTTCGCCCGACGATTACAAGGGTTGGACACAAAATATCGAACAGGCCGGTTATGCCACAGGCGGAGAATATGCCGAGAGTCTGCAACGGATTATAGAGCAAAATGGCTTACAGCAGTATGACAAACTGGTGATGCAGGAAATGGAGACACAGGGTAAGCGGTTCGGTACGGAACATAATCCTCTCCGAACGTCTGAAAATTCAGAGTATGGTGCGAAGTACTCATTCCCGGTAGAGCGTGAAGAGTTTCTTTTTGTTACCTCGCCTTTCGGTATGCGGCAAGATCCGATGGACAACACGAAACAACAGATGCACAAGGGAATTGATATCCGTTGCAATGGCGATGCGGTACTGGCTACTGAGAACAACGGGAAGGTGGTGGCTGTGAATCAGAATAAGAACACGCCCGGTGGAAAATCGCTGACTGTGGAATATACCAGAACGGATGGCAGCAAGGTACAATGTACTTATATGCACCTTAAGGAGGTTACTGTAAAGGTCGGTGATGTAGTACAAGCCGGTGGGAAGCTCGGCACATCGGGCAACACAGGTACACGTACAACGGGCGAACATCTACATTTCGGCGTGACAAACTTCTATGCAGACGGAACAAAGCGTGACATCGACCCTGCGGCTTATCTGACTGAAATCGCACAGAAAGGTAATATCAAATTGGAAGTGTTGCACAACGGGAACAGCCTGCTCACCCGATATAAAGGAACAGAAGAGAATGCCGCCGGCAAAAACCTTTCGCCCGACGGATGGATGAAGAAGTTGCTTTCGTCAGAGGATAGCGGTGTGGGAATGTCAGGATGCAATGACCCTATAGTAGAGATGGCGATGACAGCCTTTAGTTCCCTTATGCTATTGGCCGTACAAATCGACAACAAGAACGAGGAGGAGCAAAAGACTGCCATATCCAAACAAATGGATAGTGGACGCATCAATCTGAAATCATTATTACCGGGCATGAAAAACTGCGAACTGGCAATCAGTGAAAATGGAAAGGCTATTCTGCGAGTGAACAATGGAGAACTGCGCATGTCACGTGAGTTGACTACTGCGGAGTTAAGCCGTCTGTCGGCAACACTGAATAACAATACTCTCACAGAAGAAGCCAAAAGGATACGTGTAACCGGTATGCTGAATACGGTTATCCTCTCGGAAGCGGCTTCACAGAATTTTGAACAAGGGATGTCCCAACAGCAGGGACAGACAGAGAACCTAAAAAGATAGAAGCGTGGCGATATGGTAAAATGCGTGATGATACAGCTATGCAGATGTCTGTTCGGACTGTCCTACCTTGCCTTGTATGTCCTGCTCTGCTACCAACTCTTCGGCTGGGTAGCAACGCTCATTATCGTGAGCGTTCAACTGTTCCTTGCCGGATGGCTGATCTGGGCAATGATACGAGCACCCGATTAAGAGCAATGATTTAGCAGTTCAACAACAAATCATGGCAACACAGTTGTCGGGTGATTATGTATCACATTAAAAGACAATAGAAATGATAAAATGTAATGTTACGGTATGTGGCGTTATCGGACGTGATGCGTCGATACGCACCAATAAGGAAGGGAAAACGTTCCTGGTTTTTCCTCTTCGAGTAATGATCCCTGACACTGACGGGAAGACTATGCCTATTGAGGTGGATGTCAGCAAAGATACTGCCGGAAAGGAGGTTTCCAAATATCGAAATGGTTCCCGCATCGAGGTTTCGGGGACAATGTATCTCAAACACCGTGGTGACAAACTTTATTTCAATCTTTTTATTAACGAAATTCGTACAGCTACGGCAGATGCGAAAGATACGGTCAAGGGCGAATTAGTATTTCGAGGTAAGGTCGGGCAGCATATCGAGGAAAAAAGGGATAAGAAAGACCAGCCTTACACAATGTTTTCGGCATTCAGTACGGAGAAAGTAGAGGATGGCTTTGAATACCAATGGGTACGTTTTTTCTGTTTTGGCAAAGAACGCGAAGCATGGTTACAGCCGGGCGTGCGAGTGGATGCCAAAGGTGAAATATCCCTTTCGGCATATAACGGAAAGCTGAATGTTTCATGCAAGGTGGAAGAACTTGTACAGTATGTAGCAGATTCGTCTAATTCCAATCAGTAAAGGATATGGCCGGATATAAAAAACAGCACACGGACGGGCCGAACAGCGAAGATAAAGCATTAGACCTCTTCGCTGAAATGATGATTGAGAAAATCGAGAGTATCCGTAAGGATTGGAGAAAGCCATGGTTCACAGAAGAAGCGTTACAATGGCCCTGCAATCTTTCCGGACGCGAGTATAATGGCATGAATGCCATTATGTTGCTTATACATTGTGAAAAGGAAGGTTACAAGATTCCGCGCTTCTGCACTTTTGAGTGTGTACAACGGCTCAACAAATCCGATAAGGACAATCAGGAGAAACCTCGTGTTTCTGTACTTCGTGGAGAGAAATCATTCCCAATCATGCTGACTACATTCACCTGCATACACAAGGATTCTGGTGAGAAGATTAAGTATGATGACTACAAAAAACTATCTGATAACGAGAAGAAGGAATACAATGTTTATCCTAAGATGCAGGTATTCCGAGTCTTTAACGTGGCACAGACCAACTTGCAGGAGGCAAGACCGGAGCTGTGGCAAAAACTCGAAAAGGAGTATTCGCTACCGAAGATTGAGAACGGAGAGTATTTCAGCTTCGCTCCCGTCGATGCGCTGATAAAGGACAATCTGTGGATTTGTCCGATCAAACCACAGCATCAGGATAACGCTTACTACTCTATATCGAGAAATGAAATCGTTGTGCCGGAAAAGGAACAGTTCAAATCTGGAGAGGCGTTCTATGGAACACTATTCCATGAGATGACACACTCGACCGGTGCGGAAGGAGTTCTCGACCGTATCAAGCCGACAACTTTCGGCTCGGCAGAGTATGCGCGCGAAGAATTGGTAGCCGAGTTAGGCAGCGCATTGGTTGCCCAACGTTACGGCATGACGAAACATATAAAAGAGGACAGTTGTGCCTACCTCAAAGGATGGCTCGACGAATTGAAGGAATCGCCACAATTCATCAAGACAACTCTGTTGGATGTGAAAAGAGCGGCTTCTCTGATTACCCAAAAGGTGGATAAGATTGCACTGGAATTGGAGCAGAACATTGATGAAGAGCAAACAGTAGCACCGAAAGAAAAAGTGTATTATTCTTCCGTGGCCTATCTTCAGCTTACCGATGACACGATGCGGTTGGACGCATTCAAGGATAAGGGGGACTACGAAGGACTGCTGACTCTCGCCAAGGAGTATTATGACGGTAACGGCATTAACGAAGAATATACTTATTCTTCTCCCATACAGAACCGAGGAGACAATCTTTTGATTGAGGACAAGGATTTTGCTGTGGTGTACAATGGGAGTGTCGGGGGAACTTATGAAGTGATGCTGAAATTCACGGAAAAGGAAGTACGCGACCATATCAGGCGTTATGGTATCGAACATGCTGGAGATACATTAAAAGGGGTAGCCAAGGAGATGGCTGCGGAACAATTCGCTATCATGACACAACAAAAGATTCCTGCATTTGAAATGCCGAATGGTGATGTGCTGTATGTCAGCTATAATAAAGAATCCGACATGATAGATATCGGGCCGGTTACTAATGCGGGACTTGTCGCACAACATCGTTTCCCATACGACCATAATGCTTCGTTGGATGCCAACCTGCAAACCGTGAACGAAAAGCTGAATAATATGGAGGAATACCGGGAAGAGCTACAAGAAGCAGAGTACAGCGGCGGAATGCGCCGATAAAACGGAAAAAGATGCGGAGCTGTTTGCTCCGTACCTTTTCTTGAATTTATTTTATTACTCTAACAAATTATCTATCATAGACTGTAAATTTGTTATATCGCAATACTGATTATGTCCCCCTCTGTAATCTTTCGCGTGTTGGGCTGTCCGGATTAAGAAAGAATCGAGTTCTATTTTTACACCGCTACCCATTCGGGACAAACCGGAAGAGTGACTGATGTAAACGAATTTACCGTTACGTTCTATGAAACAAGAGGTATTATAATGCCCCTTTAAGTTGAATGTTACTTTTGCGCCAACGGCTGTTGCGTACTTGGAAATCTCACGTACTAAGGCCGTTTGGAAACTGCGGTATTTTTTTGAAACATAGACTCCTGCATCTGCAAGGATTGCGTTCTGCCATTTGGTATAAAAATTCTGTGCCATATTTTTAATATTAATTCTGTAAATAATTCTCCCAATTCTTTTTGTCAATAGTTAATTTGTTCATTTCCCAATCGTATTCCACTTCCGGCATATCAGAATAAGGGAAATACACAGTGTAGCCTATCTGTCCATAAGAACAATGTAGCGGTATAACGCAAATCTCCTGACCACAATAAGGCTGTGGCGTACAATATTTCTTCCAATCAAAACGACCTGCTGCTATATTGCAGCAAAGTAATTTTAGAGTTACTATACCTTTCCAACTCTGAAAATCTTTTTTATAACCTTTTTTCATACTACTAATGTGCTATATTATAATAAACTTCGGGTTCACTTGACACGTTGTAAATCCAGCTTCCGCAACGTACCAATAGAGCATTCTTGCCATAATAGAGTTTCTTCATTCCGGTTATACTTCCTGTTATGTGAAAGTTAGGGAAACGACTGATGTCTATTTTCTGTGCATCGCATCTGTAGAGTGTTTTAGTTCTCATTGCATTTATTTTTTTAAGTTGTTTTTTATTTCCCTCTTCTTGAAGCCTTCCGACTTTACCCAAGAGGTTGTTTCATGTGCATTTTCAACGGTGGATGCAAGAACTATGAGCAAGTAACCGGAATGAAATTTTATGAATACCGGAATCTGTGATTGCGGAAGGTTACGTCAAATTTCATTTCAGGTAGCAACAGCGGTACTTGAACATCGTTTGCCACCGTACCTTTGCGCACGAAACAAACAATGGTGCATGTCGGGACTGTGAGAATGTAATACAATTAGAACAGGTAATATAGAATCGGTAAAAGAGGCTGTGAATTGGTAACAGAGGTTCGGCAGAACATGGTCTATAAAAGTAACCGGACTGTTATATAGGAAGATGATAACCACCCGCTTGAGTTGCGGGTGGCTTTAAAAAAATTATATGGAGTATCAGAAGTGATAGTCGATGACTCCTCCGATATAGAGTATCGTTCCCGGTTCAAGCGTACAGACAAACTCCATAAATGCAAAAGATTTTTCGGCAAATGACTGGTATCCCTCTCCGTCCAAATAGAAATGATACGCAATATCCAATGGATTTTCCAATGCCTTTTCAAGTTGATAAACAGGGCCTACAAACTCCAACATATTTTCCGTCGTAATAGCTTCAGCTTTCTTACGGATGTTAGTCACAAAGTTCTCTTTCCATTGTTCCACACCACCAATGTAGCGTATGGTGTCATCACCTACAAGTTCGAACATATCTTTTGGTAGAGCAGTATTGACCAAATAACGAATATCCTCCTTACGTTCTTCGTCATCTATCTCCGCACAATAGTCATAGAAACTGCCATCTCCTTGATGGAGAGTGTCTTCATTCAGATAGTTTTCTTTTTCTATCCACATTTTAGAAATCTGAAAAATTCGGCTGTGCATAATTTTGAAATTTAAATGATTAAACTTTATTCCCTTTACTTGAAGCTCTTTCGGCTTCTTGTCAGGAATGATTTTTATGCGAAATTGACAGCAAGGAAAGGATGGATAAGGCAAGTAAACAGTGAATGGAATGAAGTGGAATACCCAAATCTTCGATATGCGGAAGGCTGCCACAAGTATCCGGGAACTGTTAGCGCAGCGTTACTTGACGACCATTCTAAAGCTGTATCTTTGCATACAAAATCTCTCAGATAAGAACTGCCGATATGCGATATAAAGAATATCTATAAAAGACTGGAGAAGCACTCTGAGACTGTATAAAAGGACTGAAGGCGACAAAGTCTCCAATCTGCATGAAATCAGAGAAGCTTATCGGATAATGATAGTTCGCTGCACGCTGTCAGCATACCGTCATTTCGTTTTCTGCATCGGATTAGTCTTAGCCTGCGGCATATTCATAGATGTTACAGAAAGAATTGTCGTTTTCATCTTTCCGTTGTTCGGCAATAGCAAGAATTTCTGTTATTGATTCGACAGACTGACCGCTTATCACCTCAAACCACTTGAATACTTCTGTCTGGTTGACAAAATATTCCTTGTACCATTTGTCGTCTGGAGTACATAGGTCTGCAATGTACTTTTCGGGAAAGTATTTACTCTCTTGGTCATTTGTCCAGTACTCCGCCAGACCCGACTCTTCCGATTGATAGAAATAACATAGTGTTGGGAATTTCTCACATACCAGTTCAAGTGTTTCATCACACGGAAACCAAGCCGTTTCCGTTGTGAATTTCAAGAATGTCAGGCCAATAAATGTGTTATACTGTTTAGAAACGGAGTACGACGAGTAAAAAAGGAATAGGACCGGTTGTGGGAGTTCGGTGGAGCATGGCTATAAGAGTAATCGGGCTGAATATACAATACAAGGAAATGCTATCCACCCGCTTTGGCTACAGGTGGATATGTTATTGTCATTCCGCACCTCTCATGATGGTGAGTTGGTCGGGACGGTTAGGAAACCAATAAGAATCACTGTCAATATATACACATCTGCCACTATTACAGAGATTCCCAAAAGCTAAGACCTCACAAGGTCCAAATATCACTCCATAATCGTTTGTAAACGCCACCATATCTCCCACACTCAAGTCGTTTTCCGTATCCATCACCTTGGAAAGGTGGTCGTAAAACTCAATACCTTCAGCTTCACGTTCTGTTTTCCAACGCAAAAAGTCTTCTTTATGACTTCTACCGGTATGTATCGGTGATAATTCAGAAGGAAAAACCTCCGCTTCCGAAGTATCAGATGCAATCAAAATAACGCTATCCTCTTCAATGTTTTCCGGAATAGAAGCCACTTGGTAAACCCCATTAGACAGACCACTATCTGGGTCATGCCAATAAAGAAGATTACCCAACTTGATAAAATCGTATTTTCCCATATTCTTTGATTTATTATTTCCCTTTGCTTGAAGCTCTTTCGGCTTCTTGCCGGGGATTGATTTTTATGCAGGATTAACAGTGGAATAAGGGCGATAAGACAAGTAAACAGTAAATGGAATGGAACGGAATACCCAACCTTCGAATGTAAGAGCAGAAGCAGGCTTGTCCTTTTATACCTTGCAATGAGAAGGGGACTGAAAGTCAATCTTTGATTTGAGGAAGGCTGCCGTAAAATATCCAGGAACCGTTAGCATAGCGGTGCTTGACAATCGTCCGGACACTGTACCTTTGCATATAAAATCTCTTCGGCCAGATTTGCCGATGGTGCGATAAGGGAATACTCAGAATGGAAAAACATAAAAAGGGGTATCATATTATAGGCGAAATATATAACAGAGCTAATATAAGTCCTAAAAAAATATTTTTGCTATCTTTGCCAGCGTATTATATAATATTAAGAACATAACAATGGAAAAAACATTTACACAAATCTGTGAATTGTTCGATCAATTCTCAAAAGATGCCAACCTCCAGATGGAGAAAGGCAACAAAGCTGCCGGAACTCGTGCCCGCAAAGTATCACTTGAACTTGAAAAACTTCTCAAACAGTTCAGAAAAGAGTCACTTGAAGCATCGAAATAATTTTCATTCTGGTTCTGACAGTAGGAAAATGGCGAACTTCACGTGTACCATATCGAAAAAGCCTCTTCGCTTCACAGCGGAGAGGCTTCATTGATTATGACAAAGTTAAACATCAATTATGCGAAATTTCTATTTCGCTTTTGGAAAAAACAACTCCACTTTCGTATGTCTGTTGGCTTCCACGGGCGTATAGTCGGCAATTCCACCTTTGCTAACTCTGATAATCCGCTTGGCTGGTATTCCACGTTGTTCCAGTTCTGCGGTAATAAAACCTGCTCTCGATATACTCAAAGAATCATTGATACTTGATGTTCCTGTAGAACTGTCAGCAGCACCAGTTACCCTCACGGATAAACTGTATTTCTTAGCTACACGAGCCAGTTCGTCAAGATTAAGCCTCTGTGAGGTATCCGTCAGATGTGTCGTATTGAGAGCAAAAAAGAAATAGATGGGTGTACCGATGCACTCTCCATCAGCGTATGAAAGAACCGTGGAATCCATAGCGAGGGTGTCCTGATGGGCGGACTGCACATTTCGGGAAGCCGTGTAATTATATGATGGCTTTCCATTCTCTGTCTGAAGAATAGTCGTGTCAAGAGGTGACGACCCGTCCCAATAGCTATGCTTCAATCTTGCACGAAGCGAGTTCAAACCGCTATAATTATTTATAGGATATCTGCATCCGGTTATATCGTCGTTGTCAAAGATATGGCTATATGTATCGAGTAGTCCTTCGATTTCCAGAATTTTCTTTAATTCCACGAGTGTTCGCTTATCTTGATTGTGACGTCCCACATAACGCCTGTTCTCCTCCGAAAGGAAGTTGCCATAATCGACAAGCAGTTCGTTCCGATGGATGTATGGTGCCGTATCCACCGCGCGCTTCCAGCCGACCTTACCGAGATGAAAGGTGAATCCGGCAGTCAGCGAAAGCATGTGATCGCCCAGACGGTTTGGATAGCCATATCCGTCGAAATCCTGGAATGTAGTTGTGTTAGAGAGTTCCAGCATAGCACTAACCCGTTTGGAAATACGGTATTGTGTTAGTATGCCGTAAGAAAGCGCAAAGGGATTGTTCCCGTTGGTGGCGTTATGTAGCAGACCGACACCCATAAAGGGTGCAAGCCTCCAACGTACCTGTTCCTGTCGGGCATATCTGCGTCCAAGGAGATTCCACAGGAGATCTGCATGGATATAATGGTAGTCCTGCGTAGATAATTGTGCATCCTTAAACTGCAAGCCACTATAATTTACCCTTGCGCCGACCAAAGGAGTAAACCATTTGCCGACGGCGAGGCTGTACGAAGGTTTCACTCGTCCAAAAAGGTCTTCACAACCGAGAGGTGTACCAAGAAAAACTGTCGCACCTCCGGATATGCTAACAAACCAGTTGCCGGTTCGAGATGCCGGAAGTAGCACCCCGTTGAGATAGACGGGCTGCATCGGTTGAAGCAATTCCGCTACTTCATAATGAATAGTGTGTCGTACAGTGTCCTTCTGTACGGGTTGTACACTTGCTTGTGCCTGCAACGTGCAGAGCAAAGCGAAGATGAAAATAATTTGTTTCGTCATATTCCAATGATTTCATTAGTTATACTTTTAATCTGGTGTAAGGCGTATGCCATTTACCGTTTAGATTTCTTGCCGATAGTCGAGCGCATCATGCGGCTCGCCATCCTCATACAGCGAAGTGCCCATGCTCGATTGTCCTCGTCCTCGTCGCGTCCCCATTTGAGGTCACTCCCTCCGCCTCCACCACCATGTGATTCGGCAAATGTAGTGGCATCATCTACCATTCCGAGAAATAGCATTGTCGCACAGTGCATGATTTCCGTACCCCGCTCGGCGATAGACTGTACCAGTGAACCGTCAAAGAGCTGCCGTTCTGAAACATTCATTTGTGCCGATGCGTTACGATACTCGCTGATTACACTCTCCAGTAGGACGTCTTTAAACAAGCTATCCACTTTGGAGTGTACATCACGGGAATATTGATAGGCCTCCTCTTTGAGTTCTTCGGTACGTTCTTCAATGGCTCCCATATCCTTTTTCAGTTCGATGAGTTGCCGGTCAGCCGTCTGCAACTTTTCCTGCTTGTCTGCCAGTTGCCTGATGATTCCTTGCAGCTCTTTTTCCAACATTTGTATTTGGATTGCCAATTCTGCCGCATTGCCTTTGTTTTCTTTTAAATTGTACTCGGCTGCCGATAACAAGGTTTCTTTTTCAGTTTTCTGCTTTTCAAGATTGCTAACCATTGTCGTAAGCCCTTTGACTCTGCGTTCTGCCAACCGGATGTCTGATTGAAGTTCACCCAATACCTGTTGATGGAGTTTGATATTATCCTCGATTGTTGTACACTCTTCAGACAACATTCGGCGGTATTCCTCAGTCGTTCTGTGCCGTGCACCCGTTTCGGATATGCTTGTTCCTCTTGACATTCCCCACTTTGTATTGACTTCTGCGAAAAAGTCCGTATGAAGTTGTTTCATTCTTGCACTATATTCAAACTTATCCTTACCGGCGAAGATTTCCTTGTACGCAAAGCGACTATCCTTGATTGGCAGAAGCGTACAGTGGATATGCGGGTTCAATTCATCCAGATGTACAATGAATGCAGCGATGTTCTGCTCACCATATCTGCCACAAACGAATGAATAAACATCCTTGGCCCAGCGTTCAATGTCACGCTTCCGTTCGATGCGGGTATTGTCCGCACCTTTTTCAAAGTCCACCTGTTGCGTACCGAAAGCAAGTTCCTGCATTCGCTGCCGTGAACCGCCGAAGATGATATTTACCACCGTGCGGTATTTTGGTTCGAGCAGCCCCTCATTAGGATCTTTGATTCCACGGTGACTTAATATGTCCGCCATCCGTTTGGGAATGCTACGGCTTGTGTCGATGGGATGTATTTTACCTCCGGGCGCAATCTCGAAGTTCAGCCGTTTACGCGTAGGATCATAATTTCCCTTACTCATAGCGTACTTCTCTGCCTTTTCACTACGGTCACGCAGATGTTCATTACTTTGGGCGGTGGTAATCCCTTTCGACACCTGCACGTCGAGTACCTGTTTTTGATTTGCCATACGTTTTTCATATTGTTTCGGACAATCTACCGTGTCCCAGCTTGCTGCTTGTTCGGACACCCTTCCCACCAACGTCAGGCAGGTGGGGTATTAGGCTCCCCCTTCCCTTTGTTCGTGGCAGGCGGGCAAGCCCGGATGCCTTCTATAACTGGCAGGGGGGCTTCACTGGATACAAAAGTGGATTGTTGCGGTTATACATTCTGTTTTCAACCTCCAATCTGATACGTTGCCTCCTGTGCCTTTGCCGCAAATGCCAGAAAAGGCTTAAAAAGCGTTTTAAGGAACTCCCTGTCATCTTCATCATAATCGGAATTTTCATCCCTATCTACATCAAGAATAAGCCCGGCAATACCTTTCGAAGTTGCAATAAGTCCTGTCCAGTCCCCATACAATTCCAATCGGAAGTAGTCCATAAACTCTGTACTGTCATCGAATCTCGACTTACGCAGTGCCCGTTGTATAGCGGCAAATGTAATGCACTCCAAAGCTACCATACGAATCTTGACAGCTCGTTCATCATCATCCGCTGCCGGATTGATGCGAGTGATACTGTCCGGAGATGGGCAGCTATCGCATATGCCAGCTTCATCCATTGCCCGACGAACAAGTTGCTCACACTTGATTCCGATCTCGTCAAGGGACACTTTGCCGATTATCCAATCGGACAATGCCTCACGTAGCTGTTCTGCAAGGTTCAACTTCTTCTGTCCATTGCAAGACTCCGTGGATTGGCTGGTTTGCACAGTCATGGTAATGATGACGCTTTTGGAAAGCCGGATGCGATTCAACAAGCCGAACTCTTCCATTACATCCAAAAAAGAACGGACAGTAGCCCTATGCCAATGCCATTCCGATGAAAGGTCAGAAACAGTCACGTGGCACTGGTTGGGTTGAAGTTCGTAGCCTTTGTTCCTTAAAAAAGGGGAAACAAAACCTGCCAAAGATTTATCCAATAAATCACAGAAGGCTTCTGTCTTTGTTTTTCGTTCACCGACTTTCTCCTTGAGGTAGTCAAATACTTCTCTGTCTGCCAATATAGGGACAGCTATTTTCTGCTTGGTTTTCATTTTCATTTCATTTTTTAATTATTACTATTGTGCGGATATATCAGTGTTGCCGCTATCCGCATCTTGCGGCAATATCGCGTGATGATGGTCATAATAACTTTCGGCTAATAGTCTGGGGAATTTCATCCATTCAGAGATTATGCCTATGTCCTGAAATTCGGTCATAACCCGAACAGAGGGATAGAACAGGGCAGCCAAAAGAAGATAGGCGGCAGTTACCGCCGTTGTGTACAAGTGTGGAACAAAACTGATGGCCAAAGCCACCAATGAGAGTATGACAAACATACATGGTCGGTCACATAAACCTCTTAACAATCTGTCCGCTCTCCTAAATGAATATATAGTGGCACAGATAGCAGTTGAAAGAAAAACACCGAACTCGCCAACATGTCCGCTGATGTAAACATAGTGGAAGAGCAATAGCAGAATCAATACGACCTGTACATATAGTTTACGAGCCTTTACACTGTGTATCATAGCATCGTAGAACCTTACCATAAAAGAACGGTGGCTTTTGTACAATGCTAATGGCAATACGAAAAGCGTTATACAGAAGATAAGTTGTAGTATATTCCAAATCATAAATAATAGGGTTTCTCGCGTATTTGAATGGGGGATATCATCAACTCTAATTGGACAATATTGTGGGTGGCCAATAGGATGATAACTTCGGCGTCCCTCGGTGAAAGGTATATCGCTGCTTTCTTAATACGTTGCTTGAACGTATGCTCCTGCTTACGGTAGGCTGCCAATGCCTTATCCAGTTTATGTTCCGGAATTGTCCATGTCATGCCTTTGGCGTATGAGCCTTTGTCTTTGCAAGCCCGCAGTACCAACGTGCGGGAAACAATGTAATTGATATATCCGTTTCTTGACAAAGCATACTCCTTATAGAAATTGTCATCAACAACCTCTATCCATGTCCGGTATTCCCTAATCCAATAAACCATTTGTCGGTATAGTGTGTCCCGCATAACATGACCATTAAAGGAAATCCATCAAGAGATCGTCTTTGTTCTTCTTATACTTGAATGTGCCACTTTTGGAATGAAGATCCAAATCAAGGCACAGCTCGCCGTACATCTGCTCAAGAGAATCATAGATGGTGACAAGAATGCTATTTACCTTACCGTCTGCATCTGTCTTGCAATTCATCTTGAACATCTGTCCAAATGCCGGGTTGGAGTATGCACAGGTGCTATGCCTGAATTTGTCAGCGTGCGTGGGGATGTGGTGGTAGAGAGTTATAAGCTCCATATCGTCCTCAAACAGATCCATCACTTCCTCCAAATCGTAAGGGTCGCGTAGCGGGAAGGTCAGTAGGGCGTAGTCACCGTAGAATTGTGCTTCCTCCATTGTCGTCACATCGAGTAGTTGCGGTAGTTGCAGAGGGACAAATGTCATAAAGTCATTGAAAAAATGTCGTAACATATTCATTTTTTATATTGTTAGAGCGTCTGTATGAAAATATCCATAAGCATTCCTGGCAGTTCAGTCAGTTGACCACTTTCCGATTGCAGGATTCGGCTCAAGGTTTTGAACGCCACAGGTGTCTGTGCCGCCATCCTGTCAAGTTGTTTCCGTTCTTTATCGGAAAGCAATGTCATAGAGAATCCGTCCAGTGAAGTATAAGGGTGGATAAGCATCCATATATAAGCATGTGCTTGCGAAGAAGTCTTGATTTTTTTGTTCCGAACATCTTCTATACAAATCTGCATATTTTGTATTTGGCGACGATTGGTGCGCATTGTCAAATAAAGCATAGCCTCCCGATAGGTAATCTCCTTTCTCTCAGCGGCAAAGAATATCTGCGAACAACACTGTTCAGTACCACGTGTGATGTCAGCCATACTCTCACCTTCGAAATCGTGCAAGTGAGAGAGGAACGCACGGAATATAGCATCTTCTTTAGTGATATAAGTAATCAGTTCATTGCGGCTATGTATGCCGTTACGGATAGTTCGGGTCAGTAACATACGGTAAGCCGCAAGGATTTCCTCTTTGTTACCCTTATGAAGCGGAAGATTATCCAGTGAGTTGAAAAACGGGCGGATTTCTCCAGCGGCATGATGCAGTTCCTCATCATTGTTATAAGGTGAGAACTCTCCTTTGAGAGCCAAAAGTTCCTGATAAGTACGCGTCTTTGAGAGGGCTAAGCGTGAGAACTCAGTGCGGATAGAATCATGCAGTCTGATACACTCTTCACGCTGATTGGAATGGGGGTGGCTGAGCGTATCATTCCGGAGATACCTAAAAACAGAGTCTTTTACTGTTTGCCATTGTAGGATATGCTTGGTCAATACTTGAAATGAGGAATCTTTCTGACGTCGTATATTGTACAAGTACTCCCTGTATATTCCGGCAGGATCGTTCGTAGCTTCAGACAATGATTTGCCATTTCTATCGCTGCATGATATCAGGCCCAATATGGCCAATGAAACGATACATCTTCCAGTCAAAAATGATGGAGTCTTGTAGTATGATTTTAAAATTTTCATATTTAACAATTCATATTTAACGATGCAAATCTATATATTATTTTTATTGTAAAAGCCCTTTTATATCGCATTTAGTATAATTTTTGGTATCATATTAATAATATGATTATCAATGAAAACAAGTGCAAGAAAAAAGCTAAAAAAAGGATTTAGCGAGATTTTTGCCACGATATGATTTTAGATTAAAATGAAAGTGCTATATTTGCACTTGTTATCAAAACAGTGTATATTAAAATGGCAAAAGTTGGCTATATATTCAAGGAAAATAATGACAGTTTTGATGCTGAGAGAGAATGGATGCAGCGATATGGTTGTGTACAAATCGTAGAGGAAACAGTTGAACATGAAACATTGAGACCTATGTGGAAACAGCTTATGGCGAATCTTCAAAGGGGCGATGAAATAGTCATATCCAAATTCAGCAATGCTGCACGCGGTTTAAGAGAACTGGCCGCGTTCATCGAACTATGCCGTATCAAAATTGTACGTGTCATATCCATTCATGACAGAGTTGATACTCGCGGTGAATTATTCCCCGGTACGACAGCAGCCGATGTGTTGTGGATAATAGGGGCATTTCCGGAAGAAATTGCCGCGCTACGAAAATATTCCGCTCATGTCGAGAAGTTACGCCAGAATATCAAAGCCCCGGCTGTGCCGAAGGTATTACCTAAAGCTGAACGAGATAAGACAATCGTGGATATGTATATCAACGGGCATTCTTTCGATGACATTTGGGCTGCAAGCGGTTTTAGCAGCAAAAGTTCTATTTGGCGCATACTCAATAAATATGGCGTAAAACTTGATCGTGGCCAAACCAGCGGTCCGCGTGTCAAACAGAACCCGAAAGAGGACGGAACAAATGAAGGTGACTCCTGATAGAATTTTCAGATAATCAGGATCGTATATTTGTTTTTCGGTTATTATTTTGTATTTTTATTATTGTTAAAACTATAAAAGTAAGACTTATGGGAGATATTATAATTGTATTGCTGGTATTCTGGGTTGTCGGCAAGCTCTTGAAGGGCGTGTTTGGCGGTTTCAGTAAAAGCAGCTTCAAAGATGATAAGTAGGCCAGCCAAGGGATGGGTAAATACGGTCAAAAAAGACTGGTTCAAGAGGCGTGAAATTGTAAAAAGGAAGTGGAATGGAATAAATATAAACGGAGCTTCCGGCAACAGGAGTCCAGGATATATCGGTTGAGATATACCCTGAATACATGTCGGATATTGTCTGTCCGGAGATGTTTAGGCTTTCCACCTATACCCCTCGTTTGTCAGTTCCAAGTATTCCTCTAATCCCGGTTTTACGAAAAAGACAATTTCAAAGGCATCGTTACTTCCGCTATCGGGGAATGTCATGTCGGTTTCTCCATTTCGGATAGTCCCTTTGCCCACGTTGGAACCAAGGTCTTCATCCGCATAGGCATATTGAAACTCGACGTCCGGAAATATTTCGGAGAGTGTTTGGATAAGCAGCGGCACACCTTCCCAAGCCGTATCAAACCAAAGCACGTTCGGTTCTTCAAAATTCTGATTAAAGGCATTCCATTTTGTACCCCAGTTAGCGATAGACCATTCATACCAAGTAGGATAACCGTATTTTCCCCAGTTTTTCAGATATGTCATTCCAAGTTGTAATGCTTCTTCCCTGACTTTTTCCTCCTGAATTTCCATCCATTGAATGACTTTCAGGTCGTCCTGTGAATTGAACGGTTTACGTTGCTGTGCTATGATATACTGCATACCAAATTCCCCAGAAGTGGACGCTTCTATCAGTAAGTCCTTTGGCATAGGGATAATGTTGTTGAAGTCAATATAGCAAGGCGTACTGTCTTCATCTGTTTTTCCTTTTAAGAAATCCATCACATTTTGTACTGTTTCTCTGTCTGCGTTTATTTCTAAACGGTTTGTTACATAATTAGGCATGATTTTAATGTTTAAAGAATTGGTTAGTATTAACTTTTATTTCCCATATTGTCGGTTCTTTACTGATTGAACCGTTTTGGGATTTATGGATGCGGTAAACGGATGTCGATACAGCTTCATACGGCAACTTTTCTTGCCAAATTACTCTTGCGCAGGAAGGAAGAATTTTGTAAGAAATACACTTCAAGTAGCAGGATCAAGCGCGATAGCCGACCTTTGCATCTGATAAAACCAAACCGGTGATAGGATGAAGAATAGATGGGAGATAAAATGAAAAATAATTAATATAAAAGAAGAATGCTATTCCTTTTGCAGAAATATAAAAAAGGAATAGAATGATATAATTATAAAAGAGGGATTATTATTACCCTCTCAATTATAAGAGGGTATGTTCTCAAACTCCGACCCTTATTTGTAATACTGTAATACCGCAACACCTCCGTTAAAGGTCATTACGGTATTTTTTTTGAATTATTCTTGTGTTACTCCCATAGCATTGCTGTATTCTTTGATTTGCTCCATTGTCAGCCATTCGGGTTTTTCGTTTTCTCGGAAGCTGTCGTGAATTTTCGTCATGTATTCAATTTGTGTCTTTTCAGAACCAGCCCACAAACGACGAGAACTTTTGTTTCCAAAGCCAAGATAATATTCACAGTCGGCTTGCAAACGACCCAATAACATATATCTGAATTTTAAATCGTGCTGTAATACTTCTTCTATTGTCATACTCGTTTTCGTTTTTAATTAAGTTTTTTATTTTCCCTTTTTTCAAGTCTTTCGACTTTGCCGGAAGGGTTGTTTTTCATGTGCGTCCCAAACGACGAAGCAGGAACGCAGTGCAAGGAATCGGAAATGAAATTTTATGAATACCGAAATCTATGATTTAGGAAGATTACGTCAAATTTCATTTCGGATAGCGTAGCGATACTTGGATAGCGTTCGTTCGCCGTAATTTTGCACACGAAAACAAGACCGGGCGAAAGTCTGGATAACGACAGGAAACATCAACATTCATTACATAAGGGCTGTAAAAGAGAAGCAGGCAGTTACGCTGCTATAAAAGGGAAACAAGGAAATTAAAAAAGTGGGCACGGAGCAATCTGTAAAAAAGGGGGGATGCCACCTGTCTTCGGGCAAAAGAAGATACCATACCGATAGGATTTAACCGATACGGTATCTCTTTGGTAGTCATCAGTACCATACTTTCAGAAAACCATTTAAAAACATTCGATATTCGCCTCTTGGAAAATCTGCGGGGCGTGCTGATAAAGCAAAGGAAGATTCAATACCGCCATTGGATATTCCACAAATCCGCTTCTACGCTTGTAACCTGAATAGGTCGCTAAATTATTTGTCTCCAGAAACTCCATTGCATCCGGATAATGATTCACATCAATAAATGTACGGTCTGGCAAATCGAGTGCATCCATGCTCTCCAAATTGACGGATAGCACGATATACTCTGTTTCATCTTCCACACTTTGCAAAGTAAGTGCTAACCAGCCATTGCCATAAAATTGAGGCATGAGATAAAAGCGTTCTCCACGAAACTCGTATTCTTTCCGCGTTAGGGAGCTGTCCGGATCTACCAAGCGAAAATCATCCTCTCCAGAAACAAATTCTGTTGATGGGTCACTGACATCCACATACGTTCCATTTACATTGTGACACAAATACTCTGCATTTTCTGAACGAACAATCACAAATTGAATTTCCATACTTTTAAAATTTAGCTATTAAACATCATGTTCTTTTTTTCCCTTTTTTCGGAAGCTTTTAGGCTTCTCCAGTCGGGATTTGATTTTTACGTGCATTCAAGATTGCCTTTAAGGAAAAGCAGGCAAGGAATTTGGACAGAATTTTTACAGTTGCGGTATGGAGCGTATACGACATTTGAGCGATTGAAAATCGGGAAAGCTACTGAAAAATTGTGTTCAAATAGCGTAGCGGTACTTGAATGTTTTTCCGTGGCAATACCTTTGCACAGGAAAAAACAAGTCCTGACTGGTAGCAGCCTGAAACGAAATAATTTCGTTTTATACAAGGGTAAAACGGAGTGATAAAAAAGGGAATGACCACAAAGAGCAGCCGACAAAAGCCGGCTTTCTTTTGTTCCTGTGGGAGGAGCTGGGACATTTAATCCGTTACATCATAATAATAGCTTAGCTCGTCATCTTCCAGATACTCCATTGCATATTGACTGGCTTGTGCCCAAAGGGTATTATACAATGTCGCAATTTCCGGCCTTGTTTCATAATACTGCCATATCTTATGGTTAAGCACTAAAACCAGTTCCGTGAGATACTTGTAGTTCTCTTTCCACTCCTTAAAAGCACGGTTGAAAGTGTCCTGTATCGCCGAAAGACCAAATCGGTCAGCAATGGAAAAATCATTCCAAAAGGTTGTTTGCAATTCATAACCGTTCTCTAACATAAATTCTCTGAATGTCATAATGCCTCAAATTTTAAGATTAATATTTTATTTATTTCCCTTCGATACTTCCTGTACCGAAAGGTTGATTATTTTTCTGCCCACGGGATTGGCGGCCAGAACGGGCAAGGAGGATGCGGAAAATACACTCTTCGATATTTCGGAGAGGAAGATTTTACAGCAGCAAGTGTCAGCGGTCCTTGACAGGACGGACAGCCGGCAATCGAATTTTGCAGGGAAATAACCAGGCTTGCGGGATAGAAATATAGGGGGTAGCTGGATGGGGCTATAAAGGAGGGCCGGAGTCTAAAAAAGGAAACTGGCACAAGCGGCCACCTACAACAGTTGGGCGGGAACATTCATAAATGTGTAAAAAGGAATAGTTTCCCACCACATTTTATGCAGAATATATACGGCATAAAACACAAGTGCCGTAACAGCCTCTTGAGAAAGCGTTACGGCATTTGTTTAAGTACAGGTTACAGGCTATTTTACCTGAACGAGGTTGTCCTGTAGAGTTTTCCAGCCATACACTGCGGCCACATAGGGGTGGAGGGAACGTGTAACTTGGCGAAAACCATTCTCGTCAATTTCATAGTTGTAGATTTTTGCGGCAATCTGTTCTGCGTCGTCACGATTTTCAGCGACACGGTACAAAACATAATTCGTGCCATCATGGTGCGACATACGGCCTCGTATATCGTAGCCGTCACCGTACCACTCTGCATCATACTGGGTAGATTGTAATATCCCGGCAATGTTGTCACCCAAAATTTGATAGCCTTGTTTGCGTCCGTTCCACAATCCTAAATCTCCAAATGCAATAATGACTCCATTGACATCCTTGTTTAGGTTCTGCCGCTCATCCCCCAATTCATTATACACTTCGTCCGACCACTCTTCATCGCTGACCTTGTAGGCATCATCGTCCAGTTCTTCTCGCTTGAAATTTTGATAATACTCTCTTGCTGTTTCATCCAATAGAGCATCACTTGACCAAATTATTTGTTTCATACATTCTAATTTTTTATTTTCCCTTCCCTTCAGAGGCTTTTACCTCGTCCGGTGGGATTTGATTTTACGTGCAAACCACAAGGCGGAAGAAGGGAACAATGCAAGGAGGAAGCGGAATCCGAAGGATTTCATTTGAACGGCATTGACTGCAAATGAAACGCGCCTTGCAGGTTCACGTCCGACTTAACTTCGCACTGTAAAATTAATGGACGGCGGACGTAACCTCACTTTTGGGAAGAAATATGGTTATAAGAGGGACTGGAAAGCTGCTCAGAGGTATGGAATTGAGAGAGTCTTCTTTTTTCTATTGAAAATCGTAATCTGCCTGTTCATCAAGTGGAGCTAAGTATAACAGTATTACCGGGTGAAGATTTCATTTGGAGCTTGGCATCGCAACAGTCACTTATAAAAGTATGATGCGTATTAATCCGGTCATGAGCAAAACAAAAGCGACCAAAAGATCGCTTTGTTCATGATAAGGCAAGAATTATTTTTTGCCTTTTTTCACGGGCTTTACCGGCTTTTCAGGAACATCCTCCTTTTCGATAGGAGGATAAAACTTGACAGCCACCATAACAACACGATTGTGCTTCACACCGACCTTGTCGGTCCACTCTTCAGGCTTAAAGTAGCCTTCAATGGTGAGCATCGTACCTTTGGTCAGTTGGTCGAATGACCCAGTATTCTCGTTTTTACGCCAAGCCTCAATATTCATAAAGGCTGAAATGCGGTTGGTTTCCTCGGCATTCCTTTCCTGACGGCTTACGGCCAATGGGAAACGTGCGACACTGCTGTTGGTGAACTCTCGGATTTCAGCGTCTTTACCTAAGAATCCGGTTACTGTGAAATTGTTTTCAATCTTTTTCATGTTGAATTGCTTTTAGAAGTTATTAAATCAATTTTTACACTGCCTAAAAAGTAGATGTCGTTTAAGGGATGCACCAAGGATAGCGCGTCAATACGCTTTATTTTTAGCCACAGGTAAAATCGAAGGCTCGATAAAGGAAGATTGAAGCGGCTACGCCATTGGTCAAGACAACCATGTCGTTCCCGTCGGCATACTATCTTTGCAGAGGAAAAATGATGATTGCTTCGATAAAAAGCGATTATGGAAAATGGGAAACAAGTAAACCGGTAATGATAAGGAAAAAGAGCAAATCCAAATGTCGGCACAAAGGCGAGACATCCGTCCGAAAGTCAGTGAAGAATAGCAAAGCCAAAGCGAGACATGCCTGGCTTGAATTGAGACTGTAACAAACAGAATACCATCCAATCAGAAAAAAGGCCACTGCATAAGGAATGTGTCAGCCAAGAGTGGACAGAAGCGTAGGTAGCCCATCCTTGGAGGATAGTGATATCCGCATCGAAAAAAAATGGAACTGGAAGGAAAAACGGCAGGAAGAACCAGACTTTTCACAAAGTGGTTTCCAATTCGCTTTGTGCGAATGGCTGGTTTCTACAAAAGGGAGTGGCGCAGCCAAAAGAAAAAGTTATAAAAGGAAAATGGAAGTAAGGCTGAAATGGGTGATTCCATTCCAGCCAGTCGATGATATTTGTCCAAGGTGTCATTGAAATTCAACCATCATAATACGATGCTCGAATATTTTGGTTTTGTCGCTGGGACGTCGCTGGCAAACCCAAAGGTGTCGTGCACCGTAACCGTATGTGAAATATTCATCAAGTGGAGTTTTTTTCTCCAACTGTCTCATGCTTTCACGCAATTCCGCCTCATTGCCAGAAAAAAGAATCGTGTTAATGATTCGGAAATAAAGTTCAGTTACCTCGTCACAATAGGGGCAAAAGCTGTGTTCAATTGTTACTTTCATGCTTCTTTTGATTTTTATTGTACTTCGATTATATCTTCAATTCGACCATATAGGACAGAACGTAGTGCGGTTTTGTCAATGGCATAATATTCGGCAATATGTCCATGTTGTTTCACGAAATACCGTTTGAGAACATCGGAGAAGTCAAAACGGTAGCCCATTAAAGCGATACCTCTTTTGAAATGGCAGCACTCTTTCACATTGCGGGTGAGCCAGTTCTTTTCTTCCCGACTCAACTTGTCGCCATTATCAAGACGTTCCCGTAATTTGTAAACCTTGCTATCTTTCAGTTTTTCCAATTCGGGCACATCCCATTGGACGAATTTCATTGCTATCTGTGTCATGGTTTCTATGTTGTAAAATTGTAAAAATTACTTCATCACAGTATTTAATACTCTCTCTTTGCCACAGATGAAACGAACAGTGATTTTGTTGTCGAAATCACCGACAATCGTTCCATCCGTGTGTCTCTTATAGAATAAGCAAAGTGTAGGATAGACCATAATTTTACTTTATCTTCTTCTACTCATTCAGTTACTAATTTGACCTTCCATTCTCCCTGAGAGAATATTCTAAAGCTCACGTACTCGTCTTCAAATTCATAGGTTAGAATCTTGATATAGACTTTATCTTTGTCCTCCAACGATTCTACCAATTTTTTGATTTCTTCTTCTGGATACACCCAACGAGAGGAAAATTCTGCATCTACACTATCACCATATCGATTGGTAAATTCGCTGAAAGTGTCATCCAAGAAAGCCTCTATTTTGTCGAGGTCTGTTTTATTTTCCGTTCTTGCGTGGAAAATGTTGGTTGCATAATTTGCCATAAATACCAAGTTTTAAGTTTGTTACTTTCCCTCCTGTAGCATTTCACTTACTTTCGGGCTTGATTGAAATTATGTCGCTTCAACAGGTGGCATGGCTATGTATGCAGGGTTTCACTACAAAATACTACCTCTGCGAAGCGGAGCGTGGAGATTTTGTAGTGAACCTTCAGGTTACAACCTTGCATACAATAAAGACATGGCAAATACCTTTGCGACACAATTCCCATCGGGCAGACCGAAAGTTGATATGCGAGCATGTGGGAGTTTGCTCGGTACGGATGTGTGTAAAAGGTGGCTATGAAGTAAAAGAGTATCGCAGCGAAAAGAGAAAAGAGGCAAGAGCTTATCTTCTCTTTTGGCTGTATGGGTAGAATGGGAAAATCACAAAAAGTAACATGAAAATCCAGTTTGGTTTAGTTTGTTAGCCTTATATATGCTAAACTAAATTAAACTAAATATAGGCAGGCATTTTTGGCTGCCTGTACAAAAAAGATTATCTTTGCTACAAGCAATACAACTTCAAGAGATAATAATTTGTATTCTCTTTATGAGCTGCAAATAATTTGTTAGTTAAAGTTAGGAGCAAATTCTTCGAATGATGAGAGCAGATAAAATTGCTCGGAATGCACTCTGAAAGCAAACAAACGAAAAGAAAGAAACAGAGTGCAAATAGAAAAATGAGAAATCACTTTAATTCCTATTTTTGTTCCTTATTTGTTTCTCCACTAAAATCACCTTTCTTATAACATATTGATTATAAAATATTTAAGTGTATATTTTTAAGATGATTAAGAATATTATCAATTAACCGATACAAAAATAGAAAAGGGCTGAATGACGGATAGTATACAAATCCTCGGACTATATACCCATGTTACAGATTCTAGGAAAAGGCAGACAGAGCTGGCTTTGCATATACAGCAGAAGCTGAATCATATTCCACGAGTCAGGAGGAGTACTTTGTCCACATTCCCGCCAAGATTCGCACGAAATTTTGTAGCTTTGCAGACAATTTTGAAAAAATGACAATGAAAAATAAACTCATCCAAATTTCTGCATGGATTGCAGCCCACATCACCCTTGTGGTGGTGCTAGTGACGGCCGTGGCTCTCTTCCTTCCCTCCTCATTCAACTGGATAGATACATCGGCCATCACACCGATGCTGGGCGTGGTGATGTTCGGCATGGGACTGACGCTTCGTCCGTCCGACTTCCGACCAGTCTTGCAACATCCGAAAGACATCCTCGTCGGCGAACTGGCACAGTTTCTTATCATGCCCTCGCTGGCGTGGCTGCTCTGCAAATTATTGTCGCTGCCAGAAGAACTCGCCTTAGGAGTGATTCTCGTGGGATGTTGTCCGGGAGGTACAGCCAGCAATGTTATCTGCTACCTGGCCAAAGGCGATGTAGCCCTGAGCGTGGCCATGACCGGAGTCTCTACACTGCTAGCTCCCATCGTAACACCTGCACTCGTATGGCTGCTTGCCGGAGAATCGGTGGAAGTAGACGTGGCAGGCATGTTTTTAAGTATCGTACAGGTGGTAATAGTACCCATCGTACTGGGAGTAGCCGCCAATCATTACTTCCAGCGCACCACCCGACGGATAGTACCGCTGCTACCGATGATTTCCACCTTGTCCATTGCGTTCATCATCGGCATTATCGTAGCGCACAACGCAGCCAGCATCCTAGCTTGCAGCCTGATAGTGGCCGTAGCAGTGATTCTGCACAATGTACTCGGACTGGCCCTGGGCTATGGTCTCTCCTCTCTTGTCGGAAGCGAGCCGTCCAAACGGTCGGCCATCGCCATCGAGGTGGGCATGCAAAATTCAGGTCTGGCCACTTCACTTGCCGCCACTCATTTTGCCTTGTTTCCCATGGCGGCCGTACCTGGAGCCATGTTCTCGGTATGGCACAACTTCTCGGGCAGCATTGCGGCACAGATTTTCAGAAGACAGGCAGATAAAGAATAAGGAATCAATGCCTGCACATGCGGCATGAGAATGACGGCATAAAAAAGCCTGCGGTTCAAAGACGCATCTGAACCGCAGGCTCTTTATGTTTCAGTAACTGATGTTACTGTGCTTTTCCTAACAGCACTTCTTCTCCCTGCACAAAGGTAATGTCACGAGGAATGCCTGCTCCGTTAATCCGGTCAAGGTCGGCCTGAAGTGCCGGAGTGATTCCACCGTTCTTTTCTCTGTATTTCTTCGCAAATTCCACATTGCCGTCGCCCTGTGTCTGAAGAATCAACGTGGCCCAACCGTTCATGGCTTCCTTGGCCTTTGCAAAATCAATCACATACTGACCTTTGTCATCGCGTGAAAATGCCCCTGCTTTCTCCATGTAGTTGAAGCACATCATATTGGCTTTTCCGTGTGAAGAAGCTGCTCCAAAACGGACTGAACGCAGAATGCCTGCAATGTAAGTAGCCATCGCATCTTCAGTTGTAATGTTCGTGATTTCGCCCATCTCAATCAGCTTGGTCACCATGAACAGGCCCAGAATGTCAGCCTTGGCTTCTTCCCAGGAAGTCTTCTCTGTGCCCATCACTGCATCTACGCTTTCATTGGTACGGATAGTCTGCTTCACACCCAGTCCGTGTGCCACTTCATGGAAAGTCACGTTCCAGAAAAACGCATCAAAGTTGAGGTATTTCTGCTGTTCGGGCGTAACGACAAGCTGTCCGATAGGCAACAGAATCTTGTCGAACTTAGCCTTCATGGAGTTACGCAATTGCAGACGGCGTGTACCTTTCAGCGCATGTACCCGCTCGTCGTTCGGCAGGTTGATGGCAATGGTCTTGCTTCCCGCGTTACAGTCGCCGGCATAGTACACTGCATCATACACATTCAGGTCGGACGAGGTACCCGGCACAAAGGTTTTATATTCCGGCGGACAGGGCAACTCTTTCTGAAGGGCCGGAAGCATGGCTACGAACTTGGCCAGTTCCTTGCTGCGGGCTTCATCCTTCAGCAGGATAAACGACTCGTACGAAGCCTTGGTTTCACGGAACTTATCATCGTAAGTTTCAATAGGTCCTGTCACGAAGTCAATCTTGCTGTCCTTCATGTCCATCCATGCCAGGTCACTGGCCAGATAATCATCAGTCTTGAATGCTTCGATACGCTTTTCAAGGTAGGTTTTCAGGCCCGGGTCCTCTGCCAGTGCCACCGCTTTCTCCAGCAAAGCACAGATACGTTCTATTTCCGGGGCATAGGCTTCATGATACCATACGCTCTTTGGAGAACCGTCTTCGTTGCGGCGGATAACCGTGTACCATGAGTCCTTGTTTTCATCTTCAAAGGCATTAAACTCGGCTTCGGTAATATCCAGCGGGTAATAGTTGCATACATCCGGTTTTTCGCCATAACCAGCCAGGAAAGGCTTGTTATTGTCCAGACGGTTCCATGCGCCATAGTGAATCATGGCAAACTCTTTCGCATAGCTGTCGGTAATGGTATCGAGCTTGCTTTTATCACCGAATGTCTGCTTCCAAAAAAGGTCGTCGGTAATTTTCCCCACCTGGAAAAATATTCTCACCAACTCTTTTTCCTTGTCGCTCAAGTTGTTCACAAGATCAGACTTAAGTTCAACAGATGCATACTCCTCTACCTTTGCTTTCATCGGCGATTCCTTCTGCTGGCTGCTGCACGAGCACAGGCTGGAAGCCATCGTGGCAACTCCCAACAAGGCTGCCGAAAAATTAATCATTCTTTTTCCCATACTTCATTGATTGTTTTGTTTGCGAAGATACGAAAAGTCCCTCATATTTCAGGCATTCAGGAAATCACATTAAAGAGTTCCCCGCAAATCAATCTTTCTGGTACAATTCTTCCAGATATTTCTTCGCTTCTAGAATCACCGCATCGTCCATGCGTGATGAATTTACGATAATTTCCAGCGCCTCTGCCTCATAACCGTTTCGGATGATACTGCGTGTAGACGACAAACAGGTCCTTTTTGCATTCTCTGCTTTACCTTTCTTATACTCAGGATACACCTTCTCTACCTCTTCTACGGTAATATCCAGATTTTGCTTGACCAAAGGATAAAGCTTTATAAAAGTGGCCTTGCCAACAGAACTCAGCCTGTTATCCAATGCATACGCTTTATCCTCATCATATTGATCTTTCACTTTCTTACTGCGCTTCTTTAAAGTTATCTTTGGCTTGTCTTTAAAAATTGTCTTCCTCCATTTCTTGATTTGATATTCCGATACCGCCCAGTGAATCTTGCCTACCGTGTCCGTCACTTTTTCCTGCTCAGGAATCTGCATCAGTGTCTGCAGCTCGGCATATTCCTTAGGAAATCCCGCTTTCACATAATCCTGCACTATATTGATAAGCTCTTGCTCTTCACCCAGGTTTTTCCCATCATAAGCCACATAGTCTTGCTTAGGTATCACAAAAGAATTAAGAGGGTGTACCAAGCGAAGAAAATGCGCTACAAGTACAGCGTATTCATTCTCCGTAAATGAACGGTCGACACGCCGGATGTGTGCCGGGTCCAATTCCTACTCCGCTCTTTTAGGATTAGGAAATACCTTAGTTAACCGTTGTTTCCCGGCAAAATTATAACCCACAGGAAGAATATGCGCCAAATACCACCCCGAATCATTCAAGTTAATATGGCTATAGTTATTGCACTTATAATAAGCAAGTTTTCGTTCTTCTTTGTCTATTTTAAAGCCGCACACTACATTTTTCTGATTGAGATGCTCCACTAAATCGGATGCAGTATAACACTTATCATAAAGTTTCAAAGCAGTAAAAGGCATGGCAAATGTATTGTCACAGAAAAAGGTTTTCAACCCATCCTGATATTCAGACAGGAATCCCCTGCGCAGCAAGAAATATTGCTTTCCTGGCGCATCTGCATAAAGACGGATAGCAAACACGGCATCCGGACGTTTCACATACTCAAGTAGTGCCTTGTGTATAGCCTGAATGGTTGCTTTATGCTGAAACTGCCACTTGATTATCTGATTGAAGAAATCAGTGGCATTCTCTGCAAGCCCTTTTTTAGGAAAACTTACCACACCTTTTTTCTTGATGTCGAAAATCATATCGTTTATCGCTGAAGAATACGGAATGTGCTGATTTTTCATACCGGTATTATTTGTTATTCAAGTATTTCTTTTAGTGTGGCAATATTACAAATAAACCGTAACACCTCCACTATTTGCCTTTAATAATTTTCAAGAGATATTCTATACGCATAATTTTCACTCCACACACGAGGAAAGCTGCACAGAAATCCATAACTTTGAAGAAAGTTTATCAGAAAAAATCAACCCAAACAAGATAACATGAAAAAAGTAATTGTGATTTCAACCAGTCTGCGTGCTGGTTCCAACAGCGACATGCTGGCCGACAAATTCATAGAAGGTGCCCTCCAGGCAGGCCACGAAGTAGAAAAAAATCTCACTCATCGGAAAAGATATACGTTTCTGTCGCGGATGTTTAGCTTGCCAGAAATTGGGCAAGTGTGTGATTAATGACGATGTAGACGCTATCATGCAGAAAGTACTGCATGCAGATGTCATCGTATGGGCTACCCCGATTTATTATTTCGAGATGAGCGGACAGATGAAAGTACTCATCGACCGTATGAATGCAATGTACACCCTGGATTACCAGTTCCGCGACGTCTATATGCTGACCGTGGCAGCCGAAGAAGAGCCGGAGGTTCCTCAACGTGCCGAAGCGGGTCTCACGGGCTGGATTGACTGCTTCCCGAAGAGCCGCCTGGCCGGTACGCTTTTCTGCGGCGGAGTAGCTGACTCACGCGCCATCAACGGACACAGCAAGCTGAATGAAGCTTACGAGATGGGGTTCCATTGCTGATAAGATTTCAGAAAAAAACTACGCCTGACAAAGTGATTCATGCGACATCACTACCTCCAGAAAAATTTAATAACTCTTGTTCCGGAGCTCCAGCGTCACGTCCATATAGCTACGCTTGCCTTCAATGTAGTCGGCATACAAAGTTTCCGCATCCTTACCTTTTAGGATGCGGCACTTGCCGCACGACTCGCAATCGTGCAGGCACTTCCAGGCATCGATCACATACGCCCTGCGAGCTTCCCAGGTGGATTGTTCAATTGGAGGAGGTGTCATAGATTCTGTTTTGCTTCATACAATAATACGCAAATATATCAGTTTTGTTCATTATCTTACAAGGAAAAATCACCGTAACCATGAAACAAGAACTCCTACACTCCTGTCCCGAACTTATTGACTACATCAATGAAACGGGTTTCCTTCCCTTGCTAAGCATGGGCATCGCCGGATGGTCGGCCGAAGAAGTCACGGACGAAGACTGCCAGTATACCCGTTTGCCCGACGGCGGATGGGAATGGCCGCTTTGGGAATGGAAAGGTGCCATCCTGCAAGAAAGCGGTTGCGCATACGGCAAGTTCTTCAAGGACAAAGCCGCATTCATCAGTCGCGAGTGGTGGCCCGACTTCTGCAATTACCGGCGGAGTCTGTTTCCTTATCCGGAGGCGGGAAGCATTGAAGAAACCATCCTCGACATACTAAGATGCGAAGGCAGCCTGATTACACGGGAACTGCGTGCGGCATGCGGATTTACCGGACCAAGGATGCGGAGCCGCTTCGATGCCTATCTCACCCGACTGGAAATGGGTGGCTACATTGTGACGGAGGATTTTATCTACCCCCTCGACCGCCACGGAAGGGAATATGGCTGGGGCTGGTCACTGCTCACCACGCCCGAACGTCTCTTTGGACGGAAGGCCTGCCATCCCGACCGCAGTCCGCAGGAATCACGCGAACGGATGCTCACCCAGTTCCAGAAGATACTGCCGCATGAATCCGAAAAGACGTATGCAGCCCTGCTGAAATAAGTCTACAGGAACATCGTCAGCAACGGAATGCTCAGTACGGAAAGCAAGGTAGTGAGGAAGGTTCCTTCTGCCATGATGATCTCCCCTTTCTGATACTGGATACAGAACAGGGTGCCGTACGAAGCTACGGGCATGGCCGCCAGCACCACATTGATATTGGCAATGGTTTCTTCCACCCGGCAAAGGCGTGAGAGATACAAAATAAGGAGTGGAACCAGCATCAGACGCAAGACCGACATCAGGTAGATGGCCGTATTGCCAAACATCCGGCGAATGGGTACACGGGCAATGGACGAGCCGATGATGAGCAGCGCAGCAGGCACGGTGACATTTCCCAACAGGACAAACGGGGTACTGATGACACGGGGAGGTACCCATCCGGTCACGACAATCAGAATGGAGAGGTACGACGCAATCATGGCCGGACAGTAGAGAGTACGCCAGTCAAAACGCATCTTTCCCTGACCGCCTGAAATAAACAGGGTACCGAACACAAAAATCAACAACGTGCTGGGGAAATTAAGAATGCTGGCATAGAACACCGCACTGGCTCCAAAAATGGAAGCCACAATGGGATAGCCGATGAAACCCACATTGCCGAATGCCAACATGAAACTGTAAATACCGCGGTCGGACAGTTTGACGGGCAAATAGCGCGGAAGCAGAAAGGCTAACCCGATAAGCACCACGTAGGTAGCAAAACCTACCACGAGCAAAGGCAGAATCAGCGTCTTGTCGGGAAGCGTGTCGCCCATCACCGACGAAAGTATCAGACTGGGACACGTCACGTTGATAACCAGTCCCGAAAGTTTGCGGTCGAAATCCGCATCCATCATTTTCTTCTTACTCAGATAATAGCCGATGATTACCAGAATAAACAGGATAATCATCTGTGTAACGATTGCATCCATTGTTTCTTCTTACCTTAAAAAAAGTCGTGCAAAGATACAGATTTTTCTTTACTATTTCATGTTCATCATTAATCGGCTTTTCGTACATTTGCACCGCATTTTAAACGTATTGAACACACACCGGGCTATTTCTTTCGGGAGGTAGCCTTGTTTATATAGAACCACTTAAAAACGAAAGCAATGGAAACTTTTTATGACGTAGTAACAGGCAATCAGCTTATATTGGTGGACTTCTTCGCCACCTGGTGTCAACCTTGTAAAATGATGCACCCGATTCTGAAACAGGTGAAAGACGTGCTGGGCGACCGCATCCGTATCATCAAGATTGATGTGGACACACACAGCGTATTGTCTCAGAAATACCAGATTCAGTCCGTCCCTACCCTCATGCTGTTCCGCAACGGGGAAGTACTCTGGAGAACCAGCGGCGTGATGCAGAAGGCTGAGCTGCTCAGTACGATTGATCCGTTTCTGAGATAATAATCCACACGAAAAACAACATCGCACGAAGTACAATCAAAAATGACAAAAAAAGAAAAAATCATATCTTTTGCCTGGCAACACTTACTGCTCTTCATTGCCTTGTACATCATGACACTGGGAATTGCCGCCTGCGTAAAGAGCATGCTGGGAGCAAGCGTCATCAGTGTATTGCCCTATGTATTTCATGATGCGGGAACCGGCGGACTGACACCGTCACTGACCATCGGGCAATACACCTTCATCATGAATGCCCTGCTGGTAGTGGGACAAGTGGGAGTACTCCGCCGGCAGTTTGACCCGGTCCAACTGTTCCAGTTGCTCGTGGGTTTTGTATTCGGCATGTTAATCGACCTGAACCTCTACCTTCTTTCATGGCTGCAACCCGAAGCTATATGGGAGAAAGCCATGGCCCAACTGGCCGGATGCACCATCCTGGCAGCAGGCATTGCACTGGAGGTAAGATGCGGCAGCGTGACCATGCCTGGAGAAGGCTTTCCCGTCGCCATCAGCAAGGTGACGGGCATAGAATTTCCGAAAGTCAAGATTGTGGTAGACGTTTCACTGGTGCTTCTCGGCATCGTCTTCTGCTACATCTTCTTCGGAAAATGGCAATGGCATATCATCGGAGTAGGTACGCTGTTTGCCATGTATTATGTAGGATGGGCCGTACGTATTGCCAGCCACCATCTGAAATGGTTCGACCGTCTGCTTAAGTACCGTCCGGGATTCCGGAGATACATCTACGGACTGGCAAGATATATTTACAGAAAGTAGGCACACGGGAAGAATCTCCTCCGTCACAAGCGCAGGTTTGTCATTTAATAATTAATTTTGCACCCCGATTACACAATTACATCTACCCGCACATGAAAAAACTAAGCAAAAATGCCATTATCGGCTATCCGGCAGGAATTATCACCGGTATTACTTACGGATTAAATCCCTTATTTGCGGTTCCGCTGATGAAGAACGGTGCCGCCACTGAGTCCATACTTTTCTTCCGCTACGCTTTCGCAGTGCTGCTCTTAGGCCTGTTCCTGCTGCTCCGCAAACAGAGTTTCCGGGTTTCAGGAAAGCAAATCGGCGTATTGTTCGTCCTCGGACTACTTTACACCTCCAGCAGCATCTTTCTTTTCGATGCATACGAATACATCGCTTCCGGACTGGCTACTACGCTGGTATTCCTTTACCCCGTCCTCGTGGCCATTATCATGGTGTTCCTGAAAGTCGTTCCCTCATGGCCGGTATGGCTTGCCATTGCCGCCACCTTCGGAGGTGTGCTCATCATGACACAGAGTGACGGTTCACAAACCATCAACCCCATCGGTGTGCTGCTCTCCATCGCCTCGGCACTGGTGTATGCACTCTTCATCGTCATCATCAACCGGAGCAAGGCCATTGCCGGCATATCCAACTCCCTGCTCACCTTCTATGCCCTCATGGTAGGAGCGATTGTCTTTATCGGAAAAATCCTCAGTTCCGACACTGCAATTACGGCTGGAATCACTACCGAAGCAGACTGGCTTAACCTTGTGGGACTTGCCCTGCTGCCAACCATCGTTTCTACGGCCACCCTCGCCATTGCCTCCCGTAACATCGGAGCCACCAAGGCTTCTGTACTCGGCGTATTCGAACCCATCACCGCCATCATTGTCGGCACACTGATGTTTGGCGAACCGCTGACCACCAACATCATTGTCGGCATTTCCATTGCCATGGTAGCCGTCACGTTCATGATTACCGTGACCAAGCGATAACGTATATAGAGCAAGTAAAGACATGAGAGACTTTGCCGCAATAGATTTTGAAACCGCCAACAACCAGCGCTCATCCGTATGCTCGGTAGGCGTGGTCGTGGTGCGCAACGGCGAGATAGCCGATACCTTTTATTCCCTCATCAATCCGGAACCGAATTATTACACATACTGGTGCTCACAGGTACACGGACTCACCCGTGAAGATACCGAAGACGCACCGGTATTTCCTGCCGTTTGGGCACAGATTGAGCCGTTAATAGAGGGACTGCCGCTCGTGGCACACAACCGTCCTTTCGATGAAAGCTGCCTGAAAGCCGTCTTCCGCGTCTATCAGATGGACTATCCCGACTATGAGTTTTATGACACTCTATGCGTGGCACGCAGAGTATTTCCGGAGCTCCCCAACCACCAATTGCACACCGTGGCCGCAGCCTGCGGATACCGTCTGGAAAACCATCATAACGCACTGGCCGATGCTGAAGCCTGCGCGTGGATAGCCAGAGAAATTATGTAATCTAGTTTCCCATGATTACACGTTCAATCCAATAAGCAAGGACCCATACTATATCTCCAGCAATTAATGCAATAAGCCGTTGTTTAAATTTCAGGTCATATTTTTCTTCTCTCAACTGTCTCAACTTCGGGAAAAAATTATGAGGTAAATAACATCTCCTGCACAAATAAAATGGTGCAAATACAAATAAAATCAGTAATTCCCACCATTGATAACTTATATTCCTGTTCTTTTCGTTTCGTTTATCTATCCGGGCCTGCTCCGCACGTGCAGCAGCATCCAACCTTTTCATAAAAGCCTCTTCTTCCTCCTTCACAATGTCGGCTATTAACTCGTCATTTATTCCTCGCTTATATAACTCTTTCTTTGCCAGTCTGACTTCCTCTTCAGAATACTCTTCAGTTACATTATTGGCCATCATCAAGAGCTCATCTGTTGAATAATCCCTCACGTTCATTATCCCTATAAATGATTATAATAATTTAAACCAAACAGTTTTACAGCTTCTCAATATACAATATTAATCCATCCTTGTTTACCATAAATCCATATCTCTAAACCACATATTACAATTGGAACCAACAAAAAGAAAATAGCACTGATAATCTTTATTTTCTTAGGATAACGATAATGTTTCATCAGAGCTGATTTTCTTTTCTTCCTGTATCGAACCCATGAAAATAGAAATGGAAAAAGGAAATTAAATCCTATATAATACAATGGGAAATTATCAGCTCTACCTATTTCTTGTATATGTAGCAGAAGAAAATATACAGGAATAACAAAAATGAATGTGTAATACCAAAAAAGTAATATACTGCCACACATCCGAGAATTGCTTTTTTCCCATATTTCGCCTATATAATACAAATAATCAAATAAATAATACGTGTATGCCTCCGGATATGGAATATTTTCCTTTTCCTCGTTTTCCAAAACGAAATCACGGACATGTCCATCTCTCCATACAAAACTGAAACTATGATTTAAGTCATATGTGGAAAAAGTAATCTTCACTCCATTAGTTCCAGCTCCAAACACATCGACAGACTCCGGGTAAAAGCACTCTTTCCAATAAATAAAAACTTCCTTATTTTTTATATAACGAACATGTTTAGGTATAATTCTGCTTATCTGACTGCGTATTTCTTCCCAGTTGTTGAGTACCTCTCTCAGGCAGAATATCTGTGGCTGAAATGGAGCATCTGAATCTCCATTTATACACAAAAAAGTTTCTTCCCGATATACTGAAAATTTCATGGACGTGAACCAATAATAGCTTTCATTTTTCCAGCAATTCCAAACTTTAGAATAAAAGATACCCAGTTCTTTCGCATCATACGTTTTACGTTTGCCAAACAGATTATTGGCTAGTCGTTTTATAAATTCCATGTTCATTTTTTATAATAAGGAAAATGATTCATAATGATTTGCAGGGAACGGAGCTTTATGTTGTGTTATCCGTGCTATCCTTCAGCTCCTGCCATCAATAATGTCTCCACAATCTCATTATAGCCTCGTTCACCTGCATAATACAATGCTGTCTGCTGAAAATTATCCACAAGGTTTACGTCTGCTCCATGTGCCACAAGCAGTGCAACAAACTCATTGTTGCCTTCCCTGGAAGCAAGAATAAGCGGCGTTTCCCCATTCTTGTTTTTAACATTAACCAGTGCTTGTGCCGCTATCAGGCTATTGCCTATAAATTTATTTCCAAACCCAGCTGCAAAGTGCAAGGGGGTATTTCCATTTAAAAGGGCTTTATTTACTTCTGCCCCAGCATCAATCAACAGATTAACGATGGTCAGGTTTCCTTTCATGCAGGCGATGAGCAAAGGAGTTTCCCCAGCATCATTCGTTACATCTATCATGTCGGGAGATGTAGAGAGCAACAAACAGACTATTTCCGATTGACCATTGAAAACCGCCTGATGGAGAGGTGTATTACCTTGGATATCGCTTGTTCCATCCACTATCAGGCGTATCACAACTTCTTTCAGCCCGTGGGCAGTAGCGTAATCTATCGCCTTATGACCAGAATTATCAGTGATTTCTGTGTCTGCCCCTTGTTCTATCAGAAACAAGGCCGCATCGGTACGCTTGTTATCAAGGAGACGAATCAATGGAGTTCGTCCCTCATTATCCGTAGCATCCAGATCCGCTCCATATTGTATCAGCTTTCCAATTATCTCTTTATTCCCGTTCCTTGCAACTGCATGTAAGGGTGTTTCCGAACAGTTGTTAGCGATGGAAACATCCGCATCGCTATCGAGCAGAAGATTCACAATGTCTCTGAATCCTTTCAGACAAGCATGATATAACGGAGTATTACCCTCTACATCCCGTTTGTCCACATCAATACCACCTTTTTTAAGGAATATCTGTACAATGCCTTTCTGACCGTTACGGCAGGCATTCAGGAAAGTCATATTGTTATCCATACAAATCTCAACTATATTTCAATAAAAATTTTACAAGAGTTTCGTCATTTTTTTTCGCTGCGATGTCCAAAGCCGTCAAGCCTTCATTATTCACAGCACTCACATCTGGAGTACCGAACTCCATGACCAATTCGGTCGCCTCCTTTGAACCTCTCATCGAGCTTCCCGCTATATAATGCAACAAAGTATTACCCCATTTGTCCTTGACATTGATGTCTGCCCCAGCTTCAAGCAGCACCTCAAGCGTCTCCGCATCTTGTTCCGTACAAGCTCGCCCGTCGTATGGATATGACCTTGCGAAACCTGAAAAACGCGGTATGTTTCCATCCCAGTAACGTCCTCCATAAAGATTCATCGCAGGGGTCTGTCCCTGCATGTTGTGTGCATTCACATCTGCCCCGTTTTCTACGAGATAACGAACAGCCCATATTCCCGTGTCATATTTTGCCCCGCGACAAGCCACGGATAAGGCAGTGTTTCCTTCCTTGTCGGCCGGACTTTCCAAATCCCACCCACACACTGTCAGGCATTGGAGAAAATGCAGGCATGGCTCCTTATACTCACAGCCATGCCCTCTGTTACTCATCCATACTGCAAAGGCTGTACGTTCCTCCGAATCCCTAAAATTCGGATCAGCTCCTCTTCTCAGCAATAACTCTGCTGCTGAAAAATTCTCCCATGTCAAAGCGCATCCCAACGGGGATTTTCCCTTGAAATCAGTCATATCATTATCCTCGCACACAACTTGAGTATCCGCACCGGAACGTAGCAGAGCATCCAAAGCCTCTTCGTCCCTATACCACAATGCCTGAAACAGGTCTAATCCACCGGCAATGGCCGCAAGCTCGTCTGTTTCGGGGTCTTGTCCTGACAACAATGCCCCGATTTTCCGGGCGCCTCTTTCTGCCGCTATGAGAAAGGGTGTTTTCCCGCAATTGTTCTTTTCCTCCGAATCTATCTGCCCGCTTTCCAAAATAATCCTTGTAGTATGGCAACACTGCTTGTCCAATACCAGAAGGCTTTCCAGTTCTTCATAAGTTTCCTGCTTGTCCTTGTCCGAGTACCATCTTTCAGCAAAGTCAGCTATCCGTTTTTTTCTGGACTTAATATTGTTTGCAATGTATCCTGCGGAGTCGCAAATAGCGTGCAGCACATTGTCACCATTCCAGTCGGTAGAATCAATACGGTTTCCCGACATCAGAAGGACATCGGCCATCAAAAAATGACGATTGCGTACTGCTTCTATCAAAGCGGTTGTATTTTTACCCGAGCGCGTTACCTTCGCCCCTTCGTAAAGCAATAGTCCGGAAATATCGGCATACAGGGTATCATTCGGACAGGAGTTCCGCTTCGCCATGACACACAGCGGTGTATCACCGTCATCGTTTCTCGCATTCGTATCCACACCTCTTTCCAACAAGATACCTACAGCTGTAATGTCTGCAAAATAGCAGGCTGTGTGCAAAGGAGTATTGTTCTTATGCATTTCATCCCGACTATCAAGCGGTACATTCCGGTAAGCATCGTACAAATCTGAATTTTCGGTATCGGGTGCATGCAGACTGAATATTTCTTCACAAGTCATTGTTGCCATTTTTTAAGTCTATCAATTTTTCTATGCATTTGTACTTTCCTCCCAGACGAGCGGAAATAGCTTTCACTTCACTATATAAATGCAGCCGGAAAGCCGTTTCCGCTTTCAACCGAAGCAATTGTTTGTATGCCCCGAACACTGGAATACCTTGCGGAATGGGATAAAAAGGGAAATCTTCATCATAATCGTAGCGGAGAAAAGCTTCGGGCAACTGCGTTTCGTATGCAATATCCATTCCATGCAGGAGTCGTTCCGCCTCACAAAGCAATCTGTAACATTCGTCATACCATTTTACCATAAAGCAACATAATGCCTTGTTGTACATTGCTTCGAAGTGCTCCTCATGGATACGGTCAAAGCATGAATAAGCGTCCGAATACGCTTTGCCAAGCAGAAGCAGTACTCCGGCAGAAAACAATCGTTTCACTTCCTTGTCAGTTGTTTGCTGGTCATTGACAAATCGTGCCATAAGAATAGCCTTTATTGCTATATCACAATTGTTACCATTGAAGTCTTACCCACGGACTTTTCTCATCGGAAAGTAATTTATCGGCGTTATCCTTCATTACTGAATTATAGGATTTCTTTCCTCCCCACATTGAGCGCCCTATGATATAGCTCATTGCCAAGTCATGCCATGAAGCGAGCTCCCGATGTGCCAGGTCGTACGCTCTGTCAATATACTGCCAAGCCTCTTCTTCTGTGATATAACACATCTCGCAACAGGCACGTGCAAGGAAGCATACCCTACCAGCATCCCATCCTACAACGCCATAACGTTTCAGGTCTTCTTTTGAGGATATCACTTTATTTTCAAGCAATTCATCATAAGTCTCTTCCAGATTCTGAAGCTGAGATACAGCCTTATCATAATCTTCCTGCGACTCCATATATTGCTGAAACACCTCATCCTGTTGCTTGGGGTCGGAAAGAAGAAAAGCCTGCCACACATAAGGGAAATAATATCTGAATCCTTTTTCCAGCAAATAATCCATTTTTTCCCTGGCATCCTGACTGTTTTTGATTCCCCACCATTCACCAAGTATCTGTGGAAGTTCATAGTCTATACCGGTCTTTATAGAATTCTGGTATACTCCTTGCTGTGAAGCATACAACGCACCGACAGCAAGCTTCTTATATTGCTCATCGGCAAGAGAGGATGCCGGATTAATATTTACAACCTTAAACGCACTTCTGATTTTCCGTACCATCATGTATGCCCCTTTACCTTTCCGGTACAGCCACGTACAGCCTACAAAAACGGCAATACCCGACATTATATAAAATTCGTAACTCATTTTTTCCGCTCTTTTAAATAATCAATCACTCCATGAAAGCTGTAACCAAGGTGAATCTTCATTCTTCAGCAATTCCGCAACAATCTCGTATGCAGTCTGACAATCGTCTGTATCACCGTGCCATACACCACGACCCAAAACGAAACTCATGCCATATTCTTCCCACGAAGAGAAATTTGCAGAAGCTGTTTCATCCGCTACACACATGATGTTCCACATATCTTCTTCTGTAATATAACCACACTGGAAAGCCCAACGCCCGAGGTTGACAATACGTACCAAATCCCAGGCAATGGCTGTATGAGGTACAGAATTCATATCACAGATACTGTTTTCCAACATGTAGTCCGTTATCAACGACACATCTTCTACCTTATCTTCATCAATACCTTCGGTTTCCTGCCCGTTTCTCATGGCAGCAAGAACCCTATCCGCTTCAGCATGATGTCCTTCACGAAGCAGCCAGTCAACAATTTCAAAGGCAGACTCTCTGTCAGTTACCTCCCACCAGCTTCTTATCTGTTCCTTCAATGAATCCACATACTCCTGGTGTCCTATGGTATCTGTATATTCATCATTATAGACCAGTATCGGTGCCCCAAGAGCCAACAAACGAAGCTGTTCACTGTTTAAGGTACCATCCTTACTTCTTTTAATCTCCCAGCTATCATTATCATCAAAGAAATCATCAGCGTTGAAATCCAGGTTCATCAAAGATTGTGTTATATCCGCAGCATCATTCATGTTTTTCATACCAGTATTACATACTGTATCCGCATCCACATCTCCTAATGTCCCCATCGTAGCCTGTTGGGTTTGTATATCGACAAGATTCGGAACAGCAGCCTGCATCTGAGCCATAATCTGTGCCTGCATGTCCTGCATGTTCATACCTGGTATGTTTCCTAACATTAATTGCGCCTGTTCCATGGCTGACTTGATAGCCGCTTCCTGTGCGGCTCTTGCTATTTCTTCCGGAGTCTGTTTTCCATACGTTTTTCCGTTTTCCATAATACTTTGATTTATAATTAGCCTTCTTGTCTATCAAAAAAATCCTATCTCTCCGTTTTCATCAATCTTAAATGAAGCGGTATAGTAATTGGTCCATATATGTTTTCCACGTACTTCAGGTGCCTCATCTTTCTTGATAAAATTCAAGTCGAAGTAAGAAACCATAGTGGTATATTCTTTTTTGAAAGATTCATTCTCAGCAAGCAAATGCTCACGACCGACTTTTACCGGATAAATGTAGAACCTATACTTCCCGACTGATTTAAGATCATATTGGGTACTATCTTCCTGTGTCATAAACAAGTCATATCCCTCTTTGACCATTTTTTTCAGCAAACCGGCATTTATATCGTCAAGATTCAGTGCCGTTGACTTTTCATACGAATATTTCCATTTTTCATTCTTATCCGGTTCACCTGCAACAAATTCTCCGTCTTTTAACTCTATAATAAGTTTATAATCATTATTTTCTTTATCAATGTAGCCAACAGTGATACTTGAAAGCATATTTTCCAACTTATGCTCACCGTTATCTTCCTCCCATTGTAATTCATAGATTTTGTTTTCATTCATATCGACATTGGTTTTTACGAGCTCCTTTATTTTCGAAATACTCTCTTCTGAGCCCATTCCTAAAGGTTCACTTCCATTACAGCCAACAAGTACCGATGCAACCATTGAAACTACCAGTGTTACCTTGAAAAATTGTCTAATCATAATATTAAGTTTTTAAATTGGTTATTTTATCCTAAAATCGCACGAAATTCTTCAAACTCATCGTATGAGTCAAAATATTTGATTTCAAAAATCACATACTTATCAGGAAGACTGACCTTACACTGATTCTCATCTTCATCATCTTTAATATATTCTATATCTGAAATGAGGAATGAACGATATTCCACCTTGCCTTTTTCAATGGATGGATATGTCACTCTGTTACCTTCTACCTTGATTGTTCCTCCTTGTGCAATCAACGCTTTGGCCTTCCGCATACTCTGCAAAGTAAACCACAGAAGCAATATCCCTCCTATTACAAGAATTGTTGACAATACTGTAGGCGACAATATATGAACACGCCTGATACGAAGTCCGAAAGGATATATCAATGGAACGACAACCATACCTATGCCAAATGCCAGACTGGACCACTGATTCGTAAAAACACTGTTTGGAGTGTAATTGAACGTTTTGTTTATGCTCTCAAATTTTTCCTTTTCCATAATATTACCGATTGGTCATTTTTGCAAATATAAAAAATAAAAAAGCAAAATATGACCAACCGGTAATATTTTGCTTTTTTTAATTGAAAAGGATTATTTTATGTCATTGCTTCAACGCATCATACAAACACATAAAACTTGAATAGAGCAAATCGGTATCAAGTCCGTTAAACAAAGACATCTCATAAGACATACCCATGAAAACATGATGATAAAGCAGTATCACATTCTCCACATCTATATCTTTTCTCAATTCCCCATTCTTAACAGCAGCATGTATAGCCACACGCCAATGCTCCTTATCATTTTCAATCATTTCCTGTAGCTTGCCTGCCCCATCCGGATAATACAATCTTACTTGCTGCAAAAGATGCAAATATCCGGCATTAGGAGATTTACCTGGCATAATATCTTTACTTAAATTGCCTAAATTGACAATCTTAGCCATCGCATTCTTCACACCCTGAACATACTTCTGAATAAAATCCCTGAAAGTGCCATCATGTATCTCATATTTGTTTTTAGGGTCCTGCACCTTAAAAAGGAACTTATCAGCTACGGCTATAAACAAATCAAGTTTGGTAGGGTAATAATTAAATATACCTGTTTTAGTAAGCCCTACCTTTTTAGTTATCATTTGCAGACTTACACGCTCATAATTCATTGCCATAAACAACTGAAAAGCACTCTCCAATATTTCGTCCCTATTTGTTTTCATATTTATATATTATAATCCATCTTTCTCCCAAAGATACATGATTAATTTGATTTAATCACATATCGCACATATAATCATATATCTATATTTTGAATTTATAATTATGTTGTAATCAGTTATAGCCTGGTAATCAATAGTGTTAAGTTGTTATCTCGGCCTTGTTAGTTGCTTACTATATATTTACTTAATGATTTCAATGTCTTGAATAGATATATAACCAATAGGAGCATTAAAAATGGAATTTATTCTGCACCAGCCATTTGTTAATTCACTTATGACAACAGGCATTCCAAATTGGACTGCTATGCCATCCTCACCTTTGGTAGTTTTTTCTCCATCAGGTAAAGAATAAATGTAAGAACTACATAGTATGGCACTATCTCCAATTTGTGGTATAAAAGTCGTCCTTTTAGCATTTGAGGAGCTCTGTAATATTATATTATATTGAGCTTCTATGCTTTTCGTAGACAGGAATAAGTATGCTTCAAAACAATCGTTACATTCATTCTCTTCAGGAAAATGCTCTATGTGAAAACCCGAAGCGTCAGCATACAACTTTCCGTGAGTTTCATCGCCTTTATTATATATTCCATATACCAATCGCCCATTAGAATTATAATATGCAATACTATGCAATGCTCCCCCGTCAGCCCATCGCTTAAATACTTTTCTTATTTTGTTATCGCTATCAAAATACATCGTGAACAATATATTGGCATTCTTGATTTGACCATCATCTAAGATTTTGTATGAATGGATTTGATTAAACTCCATATATTCATCCTCTATCACTTTCCCTAAACTATCCAAAGGAACAAGGTATGCAATCCACAAAGGCATTTCGTTTATTGCATCAATCTCCTCTTGAATAGTTTCCTTATAGCTTTGTCCGAAAGTATGTTGCTTCATCCATTGCAAAAGCAAATCTTCTACTTCTTTTGCACCTGTTTCCTTTGCTAAAGCAAGAGGGGTGTTGCCGTTACTGTCTTTTATATTAAGATCTGCGTGATATTCTAAAAGCAATTTCACCAGTTCTATGTTATTATTGGCAATGGCTTCCATAATCGGATATACTTTATATGTATCGTATGGACTCTGGTAACCATTTACGCTAATGCCATGCTCCAGCAATATACGGGCTAACCTCACGTTAGACAATTTACAGGCGTATGTCAAGAGCGTCAGCCCGTATTCGTCACTATATAATCTATTATTAATATCCTTATATCTGGCAAGAGCATATTTCAGCACATCTTCTTTGTCAAAGTAAATTGCCGTATAAAATATATCAAACTCATAAAAATCGTTACCCATTGCCATAGGTTCATCTTCTCCTGCAAGCAGCCGTTTTATGGTTGCCATATCATTGTTACGGCATGCAACACCCAACGGATAAAGTTGATAAGTTACATCCCTTATAGTATCTTGCTGTAATGGATTTGCTTTCACGCTATCTAAGCAACAAAAAAACATTACAAGAAAAAGTAATGTCCAATTTATTATCTTCATATTTAGTTTTTTAAGTTGCACGTTAATGTGCATATTCCGGCGGATACCCGTTCAGCATTTCCGGTGATATCCGTTCAG
>NZ_QSQT01000018.1 GCF_003437535.1 Phocaeicola plebeius | reverse complement strand
CTAACCTAATCTATTGCTAAATAGATATTTATTACACCGCCTTATGGGCGCACCGGAGGAACCATATCACGGCGGCGAACAGGATAATCGGAGATTCGACAAAGAAGTCGCCCTGCTTCTGCACCCAGGTCTTGTTCAAATTGAGCATTATCGTGTAGGCACTCTCGTAAGCATCGGTGATGTCCTCCATGAAATCCGGATGGATGGGATTGCAGCGGTGCGAGCGCCGCGGGTCGTCGAAGTTGATGACGTAGAACTTCGGCCTGACCCTGTATGCGTCCATGTGGTTCAGCAGGTGGTTGTAGGCGATGGTGGAAAGGTCGCTGAACTTGAAGTCGTAGATGTACATCGCAAAGCCCTTCTCAATCTGCTGTTTGATGAAACTGTTCACCACGGCATAGGACTTTCCGCTGCCCGGCGTACCCAGTACGATGGTGGCACGGAACGGGTTTACCACATTGATATAGCCATTGTTCCACTTCTTTCTGTAGTAGAAACGTGTGGGCAGATTGACGGAATACCCGTTCTCCATGAGGCGGGTCTCCTGCATGAAACTCTCGTTCTCGACATTGAACACGTCTTCCATGAGGTTGGTACGCAAAAGACGGCTCATCCATGTGCCCGCCATGAGCAGGCAGACATAGCCCGCCGCCATTGAAGCGGTGTAGAAACCCGCAACCGCCTCCACCGGAAGCGGCAGGGAGAGCACCCACCAGTTGCCGAAGAAGAGCACCAGCCCCGCGGCAAGTACCGTCCAGATCCGGCGCCAGGTGATTTTCTCCTCCTTGACACCCTTCGTGCCGAGGCACGAGAGCGCGAGCAGAAGAAGGGCAAAGAGCTTCGTGTAGAGAATGTGATGGAACAGTCCGGCGCTACGGTCGAAGTTCATCAGTACCCGGTCCACGACACCTATGCCGATGCCCCACAGCCTTACGGCTTCGTAACAATACCAGTAAAGGTGGATGACCACCAGAATAATGCTTACGGCACGGAGAAAATCCATGATTTTCGCCAGTGCCCTCAAATCGTCTTCCTGTTGTGACATAATCTGTTTCTGTTTTCAAGTGAATGACTGAATTATAATCCCTGTCCCTTGCGGCGCTTTTTCCGCCTACGCCTGAGGTCGCGCTCGAAGGCGGCTTCCTCGGCCTGTGCGCCCGAAGTGTCGCCGCCGAGCAAGCCCAAGCCGGAGGAATACCCCTCGTCGTATTCCACGGCGGGACGGGTGTCGGGCTGCTGCCCGTCCACGGCGATGGTGAACGGTATGGGCGGAGTGCCGGCATACGGCAGGGTGAAATGCTCCTGCAAGGCATTGGCGGAAAACTCCCTGCCCAGACGAGAACCGTTGAGCACGCAGCCCGTGCGGTGGTCGATGAAGGTCGCCCCGTAGATGCGCCCTTCGTCGGTATGGCGGAACACCACATCCACACCTTTCGCTTTGAGCAGGGCGACAAACTCCTCGCGGCGGTATGTCCGGGCGAGCGCGGCAGCGACGGTACGGCGGGTCGTCTCCGCCAGACGCCTGTCGCGGATCTGCTCCTTGGAGTATTCAAACCTGCGCTGCACGGCTTCGTAGCCGACAGACTTGCCGATGCGGGAAGCCTTGAAGGGAGTGCCGGTCCTGTTGCCGGCATCGCCGGTGGCGGACGGGTTGCTGAACGATAGCGAAAAATAGACCAGTCCGTGGTACTCGCGCCCGTTCACGATGCCGTGGGCTTCCTCCACAGTGACGTTGTAGAGCGAGAGAAGGGCACGGTATTCGCCCATCGTCTGGAACCTGTAGCCTGCCATGACCGCCTTGACGACATTCGATACCTGCCGCCTGACATCGCCCTGCGATGTGTCCACCGGGCGGAGCGGATTGTCGGTACGGTGCTGCCGGCGGTCAGCCGGGTGCAGCCCGTATTTCTTTTCCAGCTCGGAGGTGATGCGCCTGCTGCGGCGGTGGATGAAATCGCGGTTGAGCCGTCGTCCCTGCTCGTCCACATTGACGGAGACGATGTGCAGGTGGTGGCGGCTGATGTCCTCGTGCTTGAACACGAGGTAAGGCTGGTCGCCGTAGCCCAGCCTGTCGAGATACTCGCGTGCGAGCTGTTCCAGCTCCACGTCGGTCAGGCGGTCGTCGGGGTGCGGATTGAGGGAAATGTGGATGACCTTATTCCGAGTGCGCACCTGCTCCGGCATGAAGCGCTTGAAGTCCTGCTCGGCACGGGCTATGTCCACATGTCCGCTGCCGTCGTCGAAAATCCGGTTTACGGCAAGGAGCCTGCCTTCGCCTTCGTTCACCTTCTGCCCGTTGTAGGCAAGCGCACCGTACAGTGACGTGCCTACGGTAATTTTCGCTATCATGACTTTTCCTCCTTTTCCGACAGCTTCTGCCGGAACTCGCGGGACAGTTCCATGACCTGCTGCGTCAGGGCGGCCAGCTCCCCGGTACACTTCTCCAGACGGTAGAGCAATGCCATCGCCTTCTTCTCCGAAAAATGACAGCGCAGCTCCCTGACCACCTGATTGTAGTTGTTGCCTACCATGCGGTACTGCGCATGGAAAGCGGAGAGCTTCGTGCAGTAATCCAGCAGCGTCCTGTCCGTGACCAGTACCCGGAAGGGCTGCCTGAAAAAGTGTGCCTTGAGAAACACCGCCCTTGCATATACGCCGGACTTCTCGTACATGGAGAGGAACTTCAGCCATTCCTCATTGTCGAAACGCACCATCACGCAGTGCGACTTGCGGCTTTCCTTGGGATGCCGCCCCCATTTGGAGCCTTCCGCTCCGTTTCCTTTACCATTTCTGTTCATCTTACATAAGGATTTAGTGGTTTGTATAAAAATGTGCCGGACGGCAGCATCCGCAGACACGGCGCAGCCGGGAGACAGGCTTCCCGACTCCGGAGAGGAAGCCCCTCCCCGCATGGGGCAAGGTCGTTTCCGGGAGTAACCGGAAACCCTTTGAGTTACTCAAAGGACACCTTGCTATTAGCGGTTGCTAATAAGAATCCGTCCGCGACGGATTGGAAAGCCAACCTGCCATCACCCACGGGACAGGGTACCGGCCAACCGGTACCCCGGAGCTGCCCAAAAGAGAAAACGGAAGCCCGGCATACACCAGAGGCGTCAGTCTGCCGTCGTGGGTGCAAAGTTAGGGTACGGGACAGAGCCGCGGAACCGCCGGAAAAAGCCACAGACTTCCACATCGGCGCCAAATGCTGCCACGAAGACCCGAAGTGATACAGATACGGGAAAATGCCCCTTCCTTTGCGGACAGGAAAACCGGCACGCCCACCAGCCGGCACGCCGCATTGTCCGCCACACTGCCAGTATGCCTGCCTGCCGGCACGCAGGCATACCGGCGGGAACACGGACAGGCAGACCGGGGAACCGGCACGCCGGCAATGGTACACACAGGCTGACGGGCATGGAGACAGCCCGGCGTGCGCAAGGGCCGGCATCCCTGCCGCCAAGCGGACACGCCAGTACGGACGCAGGGACGCCTGCCGGGAAAACAAACTGAAGTATAACGAACAAAAGACAAGGAAGCATGAAGAAAGAACCCCTGTTCATCGCCTTCTCCACCCAGAAGGGAGGAGCCGGCAAAACGACACTCACCGTGCTGATGGCGAGTTACCTGTATTATGTGAAGGGATACGACGTGGCAGTCGTGGACTGCGACTATCCCCAGTTCAGCCTGAAGGACATGCGCGAGCGTGACCTGAAGAACATCGAACGCAACCCGCACCTGCGCAGGGCTGCCTACGAGCAGTTCAAACGCCTGGGCAAACGTGCGTACCCGATAGTCGGGAGCCGTCCGGACCATGCGGTGGAAGCGGCAAGGCCGTTTGTGGAATCGGAGACACCGCCCGACTTTGTATTCTTCGACCTGACGGGTACGGTAAACAACATGGGACTGATAAAGACGGTGGCGACGATGGACTACATATTCTGTCCCATAGCCGCCGACCGCTTTATCATGGAAAGCTCGCTGAAATATGCGGGCATACTGAACGACACGCTGGTGACGACGGGAAAGTCGAATATAAAGGGTATCCGCCTGCTGTGGAACATGGTGGACCGGCGCGAGAAGACCGACCTGTACGATATCTACGAGAAGGTAATCGCCGGAATGGGGCTTGAGGTGCTGAAGACGAGCCTGCCGGACAGTAAGCGTTTCCGCAAGGAAGGTGCCGAGGAAGGCGACCGCCCGCTGTTCCGCTCGACGCTGCTGCCTCCGGACAGGACACTGGCAAAGGGCAGCGGCATAGACGCGCTGGCGGAAGAGATACTGGAAATAGTAAACCGCTGAACGGATGGCAAAGAAACTCGATGTCGATATTGATCCCGGCAAGTTTCTGGACTCGTTCCGTCCGGAGATGCCCGCGTCCGCCCCCGAGGTGGAGGACAAGGCAGAAGGAAATGCGGGCGGAAAACCCGCAGCAGAGAAGACAAAGGCTCCACAGAAGACCCCAAGGACCGGAAAGGGAAAGGAAGAGGAATATCTGGAACGCTTCCTGAACGCCCCGAAAATCCCGGTATGTTCCGGCAAGACAGCCTATATACGCAAGAGCTACCACGAGCGGATACAGCGCATCGTGCAGGTCATCGGCAAGAACGGGCTTACCCTGTCGGTCTATGTGGACCGCGTACTGGAAGAGCACTTCCGCGAGTATGAGGAAGTGATACGCAAGCTCTACAAAAAGAGCTATGAGGACATTTACTGATTATTCATCCAAAAAGAAAGGAAAAGACAATGGGAAAATTTTTCAAGACAGACAGAAAAAAGGAGACACACGGCAGGCTCACGCTCCCCGTGCGTGCCCTGGCCGGTGACGGCAGCGCCGCAGGCGGACAGAAAGGGAACATACCGGAAGAACACCCGCAGACATCCGGGGACGGGACCGCCTCCATGATGTGCCGGGAAAAACCGCAACCGCTTTAGCCTATGGCGACGCTGCTGATAGTGCTGCTGATGGCCTTCAACATGTGGATGGTCATCTACCTGACCTGGGAACGCAGGACGGGAGACACAACCCGAGAGAAGAACGGAAAGGACGGCGGGAACAGGACGGCGGCTTCCGAGATCGTGGGCAGAAGCCGCTTCAGAATGCCGGAAACGAAGCCACAGACTGCCACACCTGCGCCAAATGCCGCCACGGAAATACGAAGTGAAGAGGTGGACGAGAAGGACGTTACCTTTGCCGACGAAGCACAGGAGGACGGCACGGACACACACCGCCGCCGGATACCGGACGAGGAGCTGGACGAGGTGTTTACGGACAGACGGGTGTCGGACATAGCCGGATATGACGGGGACGAAGAGCCGGATGCGGAACCGGATACTGCCGAAGGGTTCACGTTTGAGGACATCGACCTCGCCGTACGCACGGCGAAGAAAGCGGACGCCACAGGAGATGAACGGCGCCATGCAGGAATGGTATTCTGCGAAATGAAGGGCAACGAGCTGTTTGCCCTGATAGAACGCAGCTCGGAGGCGACACGCAGGAGACTGGACGAACTGATGGACTACTATCTGGACTCGATACCTGCCCCACCTGCCGCATCAACGGCAAGTGCCGCACTGAGAAGGCCGCCTGCCATGCCGGAGAGATTCGAGGATTTCAATATCCGCGACTATGTATAACACTGTAAAAAACGTAACGAAGATGCGAAAAAGGAAAATTGACTACGGCTGAATCATCGGCTTGCCACCGAATCCACTAAATCCACAAGCCGGCTTTATCCGAAGCCGCAAAAATTAAAGAAAAGTATCAACCGCCGAAGGGAATATCCCGCCCGGAGGCATAAAAACAAGAAAAGATTATGACAGAAACATCGAAGAAAAAACAAATCATTCTGGCAGTCCTTCTGACGGCTGCAAACATTTCCGCCTTTGCACAGGGCAACGGCATGGCGGGCATCACGGAGGCAACCAATCTTGTGACCTCGTATTTCGACCCGGCGACAAAGCTCATCTATGCCATCGGCGCGGTAGTGGGACTCATAGGAGGCATCAAGGTCTATGGCAAGTTCTCGTCCGGTGATCCGGACACGAGCAAGACCGCCGCAAGCTGGTTCGGAGCCTGTATCTTCCTGATTGTAAGCGCAACCATCCTGCGCTCGTTCTTCCTCTAAACAGGCGTTTCCCATATATAATAAGATAAAAGGACAATGGCTGAATACCCGGTAAACAAGGGCATCGGTCGTCCGGTGGAGTTCAAGGGGTTGAAGGCGCAGTACCTGTTCGTGTTTGCGGGCGGGCTGCTTGCCGCCTTCCTCCTGTTTGTCATCCTGTACATGGCGGGCGTAAGCCAGTGGGTCTGCATCGGCCTGGGAGTCACGGCGGCTTCCGCCGTGGTATGGCTCACGTTCCGGTTGAACGCGAAGTACGGCCAGCACGGACTGATGAAGCTGGGCGCTGCACGGATGCGCCCGCGCTATCTGCTCCACCGCAGACGGGTGTCCCATCTGTTGAGACGAAAAAGGAAAGGAAGGAAAGAATGAGAAACGTAATGAAAGCCACCACACTAGAGAGCCGGTTCCCGCTGCTGGCGGTGGAACACGGGTGCATCATCTCGAAAGACGCAGACATCACCGCAGCCTTCGAGGTGGAGCTGCCGGAGGTCTATACCGTAACGGCGGAGGAATACGAGAGTATCCATGCCACGTGGTGCAAGGCAATCAAGGTACTGCCCGACTATTCGGTACTGCACAAGCAGGACTGGTATATAAAGGAACTGTACCGCCCCGACTGGGAGAAGGAAGGTACGGGCTTCCTGGCACGGAGCAACGGGATGCACTTCAACGAGCGCCCGTTTCTGAGCCACAGGAGCTACCTGTTCCTGACCAAGACGACGAAGGAACGCATGAGGCGGCAGAGCAACTGGAGCACGCTGTGCCGCGGACATATCATCCCGAAGGAGATACAGGACAGGGAGACGGCGCTGAAGTTCATGGAGGCGGTGGAACAGTTCGCCCGCATCCTGAACGATTCGGGACACGTCCGCCTGCGCCGCCTGAGGGACGATGAGATTACGGGAACGGAAAAGGAAACGGGTATCATAGGCAGATACCTGGCACTGACAACGGAGGATACGGCGTGTCTGGAAGACATCGCCATGAGCGCGGAGGAGATGCGCATCGGCGACAAGCGCCTGTGCCTGCACACGCTGTCGGACACGGAAGACCTGCCGGCTGCGGTAGCCACGGACAGCCGTTACGAACGGCTCTCGACCGACCGCTCGGACTGCCGCCTGTCGTTTGCCGCCCCGCTGGGACTGCTGCTGCCCTGCAACCATATCTACAACCAGTACGTGTTTGTCGGCAACAGCGACGAGGAGCTGCGCCGCTTCGAGAAGTCGGCAAGGAACATGCAGTCGCTCTCGCGCTACAGCCGCCAGAACGCCATCAACTGCGAGTGGATAGAGGAATATCTGAACGAAGCCCACTCACAGGGGCTGAAGTCCGTCCGCGCCCACTTCAACGTGATGGCGTGGAGCGACGACACGGAGGAGCTGAAACGGATAAGGAACGACGTGGGTAGCCAGCTGGCCTCGATGGGATGCGTGCCCCACCACAACACGACGGACTGCCCGACGCTGTTCTGGGCGGGCATACCGGGCAATGCGGCGGACTTTCCGGCGGAGGAATCGTTCCACACGTTTGTCGAGCAGGCGGTATGCCTGTTCGCCGGAGAGACCAACTATCGGGACTCGCCCTCGGCTTTCGGCATCCGCATGGCAGACCGTATCAGCGGCAAGCCGCTGCATATCGACATATCCGACCTGCCGATGAAGCGCGGCATCACGACCAACCGCAACAAGTTCGTGCTGGGACCGAGCGGAAGCGGCAAGTCGTTCTTCATGAACCATCTGGTGCGGCAGTATTACGAGCAGGGCACGCACGTGGTACTGGTGGACACGGGAAACTCCTATCAGGGACTGTGCGAGATGATACACCGCCGCACGCACGGAAAGGACGGCATCTACTTCACCTATACGGAGGAGAAGCCCATCTCGTTCAACCCGTTCTACACGGATGACGGGGTGTTCGACGTGGAGAAGAAGGACAGCATCAAGACGCTGCTGCTGACTCTGTGGAAAAGCGAGAACGAACCCGCCACGAAAACGGAATCGGCGGAGCTGGGAAGCGCGGTGAACGCCTATATCCAGCTGCTCGGCCGGGACAAGGGTATCGTGCCGTCGTTCGACTCGTTCTACGAATACATGCGGGACGTGTACCGCAAGGAAATGGAGGAACGCTACATCAAGGTGGAGAAGTCGGACTTCAACATCGACAATTTCCTGACCACCCTGAGGCAGTACTACCGGGGCGGACGCTACGACTTCCTGCTCAACTCTGCGGAGAACATCGACCTGCTGCATAAACGGTTCGTGGTCTTCGAGATTGATGCGGTGAAGGACAACGCCGAGCTTTTCCCGGTGGTGACGATTATCATCATGGAGGCTTTCATAAACAAGATGCGCCGGCTGAAAGGCGTGCGCAAGCAGCTGATATGCGAGGAGGCATGGAAAGCCCTGTCATCGGCAAACATGGCATCCTATCTCCAGTACCTCTACAAGACAGTGAGAAAGTATTTCGGGGAGGCGATTGTGGTGACGCAGGAAGTGGACGACATCATCAGCTCGCCGATTGTGAAGGAGAGCATCATCAACAACTCGGACTGCAAAATATTGCTTGACCAGAGAAAATATATGAACCGCTTTGACCAGATACAGTCGCTCTTGGGGCTGACGGAAAAGGAAAAGTCGCAGATACTCTCGATCAACCAGTCCAACGACCCGGCAAGGCGGTACAAGGAAGTCTGGATTGGACTTGGCGGCACACACTCGGCGGTGTATGCCACGGAGGTGTCGATGCAAGAGTATCTCGCCTATACGACGGAGGAGACGGAGAAGATGGAAGTACGCGAACTGGCGGAGAAACTGGGAGGCGACATGGAAGCTGCCATCCGTCAGGTGGCGGAGCGACGGCTGGAGGAACGGACGGGACAGTGAACCGGCAGGAAATATACAGTAAATGAAAAATAAAAAATGATTTATGAACCAACAGACTGACAACATGTACATTGATGACCGATACAGCGATGAAGCGCTGCGGAAACGGGAGGAAATCCGGGAGCATATCTCATGGTTCCGTGAGTTCCTGACATTCGGGACTTCGCTACCGGAACATATCAGAAGGCGATACGGACTGGAAGAGGACTACCAGCGGTACAAGAAACTGGAAATACAGGTTCACCGGATGCCTGCTGAACCGGACTGCAGGGGATATGGGAAGGAGCAGCGCATGAAAGAACTGTGCGAGGCAGGAAGAGCCAAGGGAAAAATCACTCTTGCGGTGGAAAAGGCTTACGAAAGCATCTGCCCCGCTCCGGCACGGGACTATCTGGAAGAAAAATATCAGGAACTGCTCTATCTGAGAGGTATGGTGTACTGGAAAGACTATGACGACCCGATGTGGTACAAGCCGGAAATCCTGAACAAATACGGCATTGACCACAAGGAACCGCGCGAAACGGTGCTCAAGCAGGTGGAAAAGGCATACCGGGAACTGGATGCCCGATTCTGCCGGATGACGGGCAAGAAGCCGGATGCGGACGAGCTGTTCGGCAAACCCGCAGTACGGCAGTCGGTACCTGCACAGAAGGAGGCGCCGGAGAATGGCGCAAGGGAAAACCGCATGTGCAGGCGTAAAGGCAGAAGACCGGGATTCTGACGGAAAAGGAAACCGGGCGGACTCCGGTTACGGAAAAGACGAAAAGAAAAAAGGATTGAAAAAAATGAAAGAACAAGACTTAAAGAAGACAAGAAAATGAACATCAAACTGACAAAGACCGAAAGGCTGCTGCTGTGCGGCGGTCTGATAGGCATGGCATCGCTGATGCTGCAAGCCTGTGATATAATGGCAAAAGAAGACGGCGACACCCGCGACAGAATCTGCGGAAACTGGGAAAACGCGGAAGCCGGTCCCGACATACTGGTGTACAGGGAGGGAGAATCATATAAGGTGACACTGTTCAGACGCAAGGGCGTACGCCGCGTACTGAGACCGGAAACCTATCTGCTGCAGAGGGAGGAGAACGGCAACCTGTATATGAACACGGGGTTCCGCATTGACGTGGCATACAACGAGGAGACGGATGTGCTGACATTTTCGCCGGGCGGTGACTATGTCCGGGTGAACACGGATGCAGGTGACGGCGAAAGGATAAAGGAGAAAGAGAATATGCAATAGCAATTTAACGAACCACTAAATCCCAAAAAAGAATGAGAATGAGACAGAAACTGAAAATACCGCTGATTGCGGTCTGCCTGTGCCTTGCGGGGACAGGCGGGGCAAATGCCCAATGGGTGGTGTCCGACCCCGGAAATCTTGCGCAGAGCATCATCAACTCCGCCAAGGAGATGGTGGAGACAGCCGGGACGAAAGCCAACACCCTGAACGGCTTTCTGGAAACGAAGAAGGTGTTCGAGCAGGGAAAGGCGTATTACGACGCACTGAAATCGGTGCACGACGTGGTAAAGGGCGGCGCGAAGGTGGCGAAAAGCATCTCTCTGGTAATGGAAATATCGGAAATCTATGTGGACAACTACCAGAAGATGCTCTCGGACGAGAACTACACGCCGGAGGAGCTTGCCGCCATCTCGTCGGGCTATGCGATGCTGATAGACGAAAGCTCGGACGTGCTGCAGGACCTGAAGAATGTGGTGAACGTGACGGGCATGTCACTGACGGATGCGGAAAGGCTCGCCGTCATAGACAATGCCTACCGCAGCCTGATGAACTACCGCAACCTCGTGCGCTACTACACGAACAAGACCATATCGGTGTCGTACCTGCGGGCGAGAAAGAAGAACGACATGGACCGGGTGATGGCACTCTACGGGAACTCCAACGAAAAATACTGGTAGCCTATGGGAGAGTTTGACAACCTGCACCAGATACTCCTCTCGCTGTATGAGGAGATGATGCCGCTCTGCTCGGACATGGCAGGAGTGGCAAAGGGGCTTGCCGGACTGGGTGCCCTGTTCTATGTGGCGGTGCGCGTGTGGCAGTCGCTCGCCCGTGCCGAGGCGATAGACGTGTACCCGCTGCTGCGGCCGTTTGCCATCGGACTGTGCATCCTCTTCTTCCCGACCATCGTGCTGGGGACGATGAACTCCGTTCTGGGAGTAATCGTACAGGGGACGCACTCGATACTGGAGGAACAGACCTTTGACATGGAGAAGTACAGGGAACAGAAAGACAGGCTGGAATACGAGGCGATGATGCGCAACCCGGAAACCGCCTATCTCGCCTCGGACGAGGAGTTCGACCGCCAGATAGACGAGCTGGGCTGGTCGCCGTCGGACATGATCACCATGACGGGCATGTACATGGACCGTGCGGCGTACAACATCAAGAAGAGCGTGCGTGACTGGTTCCGCGAGCTCCTGGAGCTGATGTTCGCAGCTGCCGCCCTTGTCATCGACACGCTCAGAACGTTCTTCCTGGTGGTGCTGTCGATACTGGGACCCGTCGCCTTCGCCTTCTCGGTATGGGACGGCTTCCACTCCACGCTTTCGGCATGGTTCAGCCGCTACATACAGATTTACCTGTGGCTGCCCGTCTCCGACCTGTTCAGCACGATACTGGCGAAGATACAGATACTGATGCTCCAGAATGACATCGAGGCGATGCAGGCAGACCCGAACTTCTCGGTAGAGGCGAGCAACGGGGTGTACATCGTGTTCCTCGTTATCGGCATCGTGGGATACTTCACCATCCCGACGGTAGCCGGATGGATAATCCAGGCCGGTGGCGGAGTGGGCAGCTACAACAAGAACATCGGTACTGCGGGCGCCCTTGGCGGCAGTCTGGCGGGTGCGGCAGCCGGAAACGTGGCGGGACGCACGGGCAAGTTTATCAGAAAACAGGCCGGACGGCTGTTGAAAAGGTAACAGCCGGAGAACCGGAAAATGATTTTACAAACCATAAAAAACAGAAAGAATGGAGTTCAAGAGCCTGAATAACATAGAAACGAGTTTCCGGCAGATACGACTGTTCGGAATCATCTACACGGCGGTATGTGCCGCCATCGTCATCTGCTCGGTGGTATGCGCCTTCCGCTTCGCCGAAGCGCAGAGACAGAAGATATACGTACTTGACGGGGGCAAGAGCCTGATGCTCGCCCTCTCGCAGGACCTGTCGCAGAACCGCCCGGCGGAAGCAAGGGAGCATGTGCGCCGCTTCCACGAGCTGTTCTTCACCCTCTCGCCGGAGAAAAGCGCCATCGAGCACAACGTGAAGCGTGCGCTGCTGCTGGCGGACAGAAGCGCGTACAACTACTATGCCGACTTTGCGGAAAAGGGATTCTACAACCGCATCATCGCGGGGAACATCAACCAGGTGCTACAGGTGGACAGCGTGGTCTGCAACTTCGACCACTATCCCTATGAGGCACGCACCTACGCAAGGCAGATGATCATCAGGGAAAGCAACGTGACGGAGCGCACGCTGGTAACGACCTGCCGGCTGCTCAACGCGAGCCGCTCGGACGACAATCCGAACGGGTTCACCATAGAGGGATTCACGATACTGGAGAACAGGGACATCAGAAGCATGGAGAGATAGGCGTATGGGAAAGATGAATATTCTGACGGGAAAATGCGCTGCCGTTCTCAGGGAAAAACTGCACAGGAGACTGGACGCACTGTCGCCGAAGGCAAGGCTGGCGACGGTGGCAGTGATGTCCGCCGCCTTTGCCGCAGGATGTCTGTACATGACCGCCACCGCCATTGCCGGCTTCGGGAAAGGAAACGGGACGATGGAGATACGGCACATGAAGAAACCGGAACTGCCGCAAAAAGCGGATTTGCAGGAAGCGTATGAACATTATCATAAAAACAGGATGTATGGAAAAGGAACAGAAAAGGAATGAGACAAAAGAGAAAAGACCGCTGACGGAAGAACAGCGCCAGCGGAGAAAGAAGATGCTGGTCTATCCGCTGATGGTGCTGACCTTTCTGGGGTGCATGTGGCTCATCTTTGCCCCCTCGCAGAAAGACGGCGGAAAGGAACGGCAGGGACTGGGATTCAACACGGACATGCCCCTGCCGGAAAACTCCGGAATCATCGGCGACAAGGCGAAGGCATACGAACAGCAGCAGCTGGAGAACAGGAAGAAGGAACGCCGGGGCATGGTGGGCGACCTGTCCGCATTCTGGGACGACAGGACGGAAGGAACGGACACGGCAGACGGAACGGACGACTGCCGCCTGGCACAACCGGAAACATCGCCGAAGACGGGCGGAAGCGGAATACAGACAGGCATCCGCTCCTCGGCTGCCGCCAACGAGCGGCTGAACACCTCGCTGGGTACGTTCTACGAGCCGCCGAAGGAGGACGCCGAGAAGAAGGAGCTCAGGCAGCGCATCGACGAGCTGGAACGTATGGTCATGGAACAGGAGAAACAGCCCGCAAGGATGGAGGAACAGGTCGCCCTGCTGGAGAAGTCGTACGAGCTGGCGGCAAAGTACCAGAACGGAGGAAACAATGCCGCGCAGACCGCACGGACCGATGGGACGGAAATGACGGAAAGCAATGCCGGCGAAAAGAAAATGAAGGCTGAACCAGTGAGCGGCGTGCACCCGTCAACGGTGTCCGCCCTGCCGCAGCCCCTGACAGATTCCGCCTTTATAGCGGACTACGGGGGCGAAAGGAACTACGGGTTCCATACTGCCATCGGCAGTACGGAGGCACCGGGAAAGAACACCATAGCAGCCTGCGTGCAGGGCGACCAGACGGTAACGGACGGACAGACGGTAAGGCTGCGGCTGCTGGAGCCGATGCGGGTGTCTGGACGGACAATACCAAGGAACACGACCCTTGTGGGGACGGCACGCCTGCAGGGTGAGCGTCTGGAAATCGGCATCACCTCGCTGGAGCATGAGGGAACCATTGTCGGGGTGGAACTGGCGGTGTACGACAGCGACGGACAGGCGGGCATCTTTGTGCCCGGCTCGATGGAAACGGACGCGGCAAAGGAAATCGGGGCGAACATGGGCAGTTCGCTCGGAAGCAGCATCAACATCTCGACCGATGCGGGGGCGCAGCTCGCCTCCGATCTGGGAAAGGGAGTGATACAGGGAGTCTCGCAGTATATATCGAAGAGGATGCGCACGGTAAGGGTGCATCTGAAATCGGGATACAGGGTGCTGCTGTATCAGGAAAAATAGACAGCAAGAGACGAAAGAAAAAACAACAGTCAAATTTTATCAACCACTAAATCCAACGTAAAAATGAGTATCAGAAAAGTAATGATGATGTTTGCCCTTATGACGGGCATTGTCTGTGCAGGACACGCACAGGAAGTGAAAAACGACAGCACCGCCACCACGAAGGCGGAGGAGCTGAAACTGGTAAAGGACGTCTATCCGCAGACGGAGGAGAACGGCGACCTGTATCACGGACTGACCAGGAAACTGATGTTTGACCGCATGATACCGCCGCACGGTCTGGAGGTCACGTATGACAAGACGGTGCATATCCTGTTTCCCTCGGCAGTGTGCTATGTGGACTTGGGTTCTCCCAACCTTATAGCGGGCAAGGCTGACGGTGCGGAGAACGTCATCCGCGTGAAGGCGACGGTAAGGAACTTCCGCACGGAGACGAACATGAGCGTCATCACGGAGGACGGGTCCTATTATTCATTCAACGTGAAATACGCCGATGAACCGCTGCTGCTCAATGTGGAGATGAAGGACTTCATCCATGACGGCAGCACGGTGAACCGCCCGAACAACGCGCAGGAAATTTATCTGAAGGAACTGGGAAGCGAAAGTCCCATGCTGGTGCATCTCATCATGAAGTCGCTGCACAAGGAGAACAAGCGTAAGGTGAAGCACATCGGCTGCAAGCGTTTCGGCATCCAGTATCTGCTGAAAGGGATATATGTCCACAACGACCTGCTGTACCTGCACACGGAGATTAAGAACCAGAGCAACGTGCCGTTTGACGTGGACTACATCACGTTCAAGATTGTGGACAAGAAGGTGGCGAAACGAACCGCCATCCAGGAACAGGTGCTGTTTCCGCTCCGCGCGTACAACTATGCGGTGCGTGTGGCCGGGAAAAAGTCCGAGCGCACGGTGTTCTGCCTGCAGAAGTTCACCATCCCCGACGGCAAGCAGCTGGTGGTGGAAATGAACAAGAAGAACGGCGGGCGTCACCAGACGTTCACCGTGGAGAACGAAGACCTGGTACAGGCTGAAACCATCAACGAACTGCGTGTACGATGAAAGGCAAGGCGGTGTTTTTAGCAATGCTTCTGTCCGTCCTTCTTGCAGGACGGGCGGAAGCCCAGCGATGCCTGCCGAAGATGCGTGGCATTGAGATGAAAGCCGGAATGACCGGGGCGGACGGATACTGGCTGGGAGCCGCACTGTCGAGCTATGCAAGGGGCGGCAACAAATGGGTGTACGGGGCGGAATACCTGCAGACCAATCATCCGTACAGGAGCGTGAATGTTCCCGTGGCACAGTTCACGGCGGAGGGCGGTTTCTACTACAACTTCCTGTCGGATGTGAAAAAGACGGTGTTCTTCTATGCGGGGGCGTCAGCCCTTGCCGGATACGAGACGGTAAACTGGGGAGAAAGGACGCTGTATGACGGGGCAAGGCTGAACAACAGGGACGGCTTCGTCTATGGCTGCGCCGCCACACTGGACATGGAGCTGTATCTTGCGGACTTCATCGCACTGACGGCTTCGGTAAGGGAGCGTTTCCTATGGGGCGGCAGTACGGGCGTGTGCCGCACGGAGTACGGGATAGGTATAAAGTTCATCATCAACTGACGGCAATCATGAAGAAGGAAGCGATAAAAAAGGAATGGCATGTACCGGAGAAGTACCATGCCCAGGTTCGGGAAAAGCCGGAGACTTTCTATAAAGTTCCGCACGAATACCGCAGCCCGCAGCTTTGTCTGGAGGCGGTGCGCGGATGGGGATACAATCTGGGAATAGTGCCGGAAGAAATGAAGACACGCGAGATGTGCCGGGAAGCGTTCAACGCCAGTCCCGACCTCGATTACGGGCATTGCGCCATCATCGGATTCATGCCTTTTGCGGACGTGGTACTCGAATGCCTGAAGGACTCCGCCGGAGGAACGGACATGACGGATCTTGCGGCAACTGTCCGCCCGGAAGTCATGGACAGGGAGATTGCCGGTTTTCTTGTCGGGAAGGACGGGCACTGCCTGCAGTATGTACCCGTGCACCTGCAGACGGAAGAGCTTGCGCTGATGGCAGTCAGGACATCGGGGAATGCGGCCCTGCTGCACCGCAGCGTACGTGAGGACATCAAAACGGAAAAGGTCTATATGGCAGGTATGGAAGAAGGCTGTTTCCAGTCGTTCCTGCATATCCCGCCGGACAGACGCACGCCGGAAATATGCCTCGTGGCGGAAAAGCTGTATCCGGACGTGGTACGTGCAAGACCGGACTCCATACCGGAGGCGGTCAGGAACGGATGCAACATATATACGCTGGGGAATCTGCTGGAAAAGGCCTGCGGTGAGAGATTCGATGCAGGTACGGTAAAGCGGGTCTATGAAGGCAAGCCGCTGCGGGTGAAGCAGTTTACCACACCGACAGGAGTGATGAATGATACGGTTATCCGCTTCTCGAAGGAGAACAGCCGTTTCCAGTATGACCAGCCTCATAAGAACAGGATGATAAAACGGGGGATGAAGCCATGAGTACGGAAATGGAAATAGACAGAATGAAGAGGATACCGATTGAGGAGTTCCTCGCACGGCTGGGCCATTCGCCCGTGCAGCGCAGGACAAACGCGCTGTGGTACAAGGCTCCGTACAGGGAGGAACGCACGGCGTCGTTCAAGGTGAACATGGAGCGAAACCTGTGGTATGACTACGGGCTGGGCAAGGGCGGCAATATCTTCGCCCTTGCCGGGGAGTTCATCCATTGTGCCGATTTCCTCTCGCTGGTAAGGTATGTGGCGGAAGTGGCGGGTATGCCGCTGCCGGAAAAGAAGGTGTACCACCCATGCGAAGTGAGGCGGCCGGTAGAGCCGTCATTTGAGGACGTGGAGCTGATGCCGCTCCAGAACCGGGCGCTGCTCTGCTACATGCAGGAAAGGGGCATATCGTCGGGGGTGGCCATCGGCGGATGCAGGGAGATACACTACACCACACACGGGAAGCGGTATTTTGCCGTGGCATTCGGTAACGGAGGTGGCGGCTATGAGATACGCAACCGCTTCTTCAAGGGATGCCTGCCGCCCAAGGATGTGACACTGCTGGCTTACGGTTCGGCAAGCTGCAACCTGTACGAGGGTTTCATGGACTATCTGTCGGCACGTGTGCTTGGAATTGGAAACGGTGAAGACCACCTCGTGCTGAACTCGGTGTCGAACCTGACGAAGGCATACAGGCATCTGGACGGTTACGGGAAGCTGCAATGTCACTTTGACAATGATGAAGCCGGACGGAGGACGCTGGAAGCCCTGCGTACACGGTACGGCGGAAAGGTGACGGATTGCTCCGGACTGTACGGCGGCTGCAAGGACCTGAACGACTATCTGCAAAAGACGCTTGCCGAAAGGCAGGCATGGCGGGAAAACGAAAAGAAAGGAAAAAACAACGGAATAAAATTATAATGATTATGGACATGAACAGACTTAAAGATGGAATAAGAGAAAAGGTAAATACAGTAAAAATGCTGGCAGTCTTCTGCGCCGGACTGCTTTTTATCGGCATGACGGCCTGTGATGATGGGCTGGACGTGACGCAGGCTTATCCGTTTACGGTGGAAACGATGCCCATACCGAAGGAGCTGGCAAAGGGTGAAACGGCGGAAATCCGCTGCGAGCTGGTGCGTGAGGGCGAGTTTGACGGGGCGGTCTATACCATCCGATATTTTCAGTTTGACGGCGAAGGTACGCTGAAGCTCGATAACGGGCTGGTGTTCCAGCCTAACGACCGTTACCTGCTGGAGAACGAGAAGTTCCGCCTGTACTACACATCGGAGTGTGACGAGTCACAGAGCCTGACCATTACGGTGGAAGATAATTTCGGGAACTCTTTTGAATGGGAAACGGACTTCAACAACTCCAACACTTCAGAAACGGAAAGCGACAGTGTGCTAGCCGTCACTCCGCCCACTTCCAAACAAATCCGTGAATGAGGTACAGGATGTTGTTACTGCTCTGTTTCCTTTCGTTGGGCTGCATTTTGTCGGCACAGGAATCTGAAAGGGAAACAGCCAAGGAAGCAAGGATTTTCAGATTGCCGGAATTTGAGAGGGCATTTTTTTGTGTGCGCTATTTTGAGGGTTGGCACTCGGAAAAGAACCATCCTTATGTCGGCTGGGGGCATTGCCTCCAGCCGGGCGAGAAATACTCGGCACGCACCATGACAAGACAGCAGGCTGACGAGCTGCTGCGGAAAGACCTTCGGAAGTTCTGCGCCATGTTCCGGCATCTGGGAAAGGATTCACTGCTCCTGGGTACATTAGCTTATAATGTGGGACCGTTCCGGCTCTTGGGCAGCGGAAAGATACCCAAAAGCAAGCTGATCCGAAAGCTGGAAGCCGGTGACAGGGACATCTATAAGGAGTATATATCCTACTGCCACTACAAGGGGAAATATCACGCTATGTTACTTAAACGGAGAAAAATAGAATTTACGTTACTGTATATTCCATGACTATGAACTTAAATCCGATGAGGCTGTTAACTTCATCGGATTTAAGTTCATAGTCATAAATTTATTTATGAATCCAATGTCATTTTTTGTACTCTTTATTTGAAATATATTCTTCAACTCGATTTATAAAAAATGAAAGAAAATTTAATGTGTGTGTTTTATATTTGACTATATCAGATAGCAATATATTCGATCCAAAATTGGAATAACTTACATCTCCATGAGCAAGATGATTTCGTGCATCCTTAATGGCTTTTAATGTAGTTGCAACTTCATCTTTATTTGGTATAGATCTCAATTGTAATTTGAAATCTTTACATACGTTAAGGATTGTTCTAAGGTCAACATTTCCATTAAAACGTCCTATTGCATTATTAAAAAATATATCAGAGTTGATGTTGCCTATTATTTCTTTAGTTCGTGCAATACGAGTTTTAATTGTATCGCTTGTTGTCATCATAGATCGTAACCATTGGTCACGCAAAGAATCTTCTAGTTCATGATATTTTAGATGATCGTCTTTTATAGAATCAAATATAGCCAAAATACATTCTACAACAGTTGCCTCAACGATATTGTATAACATCAAAACCGCATGACTTCTCATACATTTTTGATGAGTTGAGGTAACTAATAATGAGGATGGTATTGTTGGATTTTTCAATTTGGTATTTTTATATGTTTCAATAGAATCTATAAATTCTAATAGTGAAAAAAAATCATTGATATCCTCAATACTTTGATTGAATTTATTTTTTTGCATCTGCTAAGTATGAATTTTTTACATAATTTATTCTAGTTAATATTTTTTTTGCTGTATGAGTACTATAACGTCCTTCTATGGTTTCAAAGAAATCATTCCTATTATGTTTATCAACAATAAGGCAGTCCAATTTATGAGGATGAATGTTTGGATTTTCTTGTAAAGCCATATATATGCCAATAGAGATTGCTTCGAAATATGGTTTAGAAACACCTATTGCATTGGGCTTTTTAGCAAATCCCTGTCCTTCATAAGTCTTTGATATAAAATCAACCATTTGGTTAAATGCATTCTTTTTACTATTTAGTTCGTCTTTTGTGAAATTTTTATTTCCGTTATCAAGATATTCATCAAGGTATTTTGCAACTCCTTTATATTCAACCTGGCGATAATCCGGATATGCATCAATAAAGGCAAAGAAGCGTAAGATTAGTTCTTCTTCTTCATGTCGCTTTTCTGAAAATTTGGCAAAAGGACACAACTGTTTGAACTTTTCATTTTTTGCAAGTTCTGTTATAAAAGTCATAAATTCACCTCTATAAACACCACGACGTGTTTCCATTGGAACCAAAGGAACACTACTAGTATTGATACGGTCAAACATTTCTTTTCGTACTTCTTCTGTAGCACGAGAAGATAGAACTATCATACGAATAGCAATATTTCTAAACATTCGTTGAGTCGCTGAAGGTAGTTGCTCAAATCGGATGTTATTGAATTCCGTCAATTTTTCAAGTCCTTTTAATTGAAGATCATTTGATAAAAATGCTGCCATTGTACGAATACGTTGAGAGCCATCAACGATTTCAAGACGTCCTGTTTCTGGAATTTCTGCCGTAAATATAAAAGGTACAGGTAATCCCAATAACAATGATTCTATAAATCGAGATTGTCTAGTGACATCCCAAACAAATTCTCGTTGATAATCAGGTACATATAATTCATTATCATCTTTATCTATATTTGTAAGATACTTCATGACATAGAATTCTATTGTGAGTTCTCGCATATCAAAAGAAACCAATTTTTGTTCATTGGATAATTGTTCTTGAATTGTTCTTTGTTTTTCTGTACTTAGTGTATTCATAAGCAATGCTTTATTATGTATGAAATGATGTTGCAAATGTACAAAAATCTAGTTACTTATAGATATGTTTCGTATCTATATTAATCCTAATCATAGATTGGAACAGCGGTTTCTTTGCTACTTTCTTTGTCCGCCTTCTGCTCACCGAAAGAAAGTAGGGCGGCTTTCGCCGCCTCTGACTAAAGTCGGGTGTAAAGTCCCGTTACATCCGTGAAAATCTGCTGGAGCATATCAAAGTACACTCCCTCGTATTTGGCTATCTCCTTGACCTTGATGTCCGCATACTTCGTCAGTGTCTGACGATAGAAATACATGGTGTATGTATCCGTGTCCTCATCCAATATGATTTTCAGTCTGTTGGCTGACGTCTTGTTCCTTGCAAGGCTCATTTGAAGTCCGTTGCCCAAATTGATATAGTTACGGCTTCCTGTCATGACGGTAAATCCATGACCGCCCAACTGCTGTAAGATTGTATTCGCTATCATCTGTATATGAATTTAAGTTATTGTCAATGGGTGGCTTTTGCCACCCAATTTTTTTATACGTTCATGCTCTGCCTTATATGCTCCAATGTGCGCTCGGCAATGGGGCGTGTTTCCTCCGTCCAAAGGTCATAGTCATGTACGGATATTTCCACACTCTGCAAGTCACGGATATAGCCGGACACATAATCTCCTGTAGGGAGGTAAACGAACTGCATCCATGCGTCCCTGCTGTCTGTCAATATAAAATAGTATTTCATGTTCTTTCTTTTTTATGGGTTATCTGTTTCGGGTGTGGGCGGTATTGTGTACCGCCACACCTTTAGTATTCTTTCATTTCGGCAATGGGGGTATATTTTCTGAGCCATTCCACCACATGCACCATGTTGTATTCGGAAGTAATGACTGCCGTATGTTCGTTTATCGGGGTCATTCTTGTACTTTCGTAGCTTTCTATCCATTCCTTTAGTGTTGCTACATCACAAGTATCGGTACACATCATATCCAAAATTCTGATAGGGTCGCTGAATGTCACAATCAAAGTATCATAGTATGCTGTCATAATCTGTCCTCCTTTCCTTTTATCCATTCATCACGCAGGTGTCTGCACTCCTCCAATGTCGGTCTCACGCAAGAGAAAAGTTCTCCGTCCGTGTGTCGGTAGTCATACTGGAAAAGGGTTGTTCTTTTCCGTCTGATAGTCGTTTGGTACTTTTCGTACTTCTCAGTACCTGCCGTCTGGCAGGTACTCACTCCGTTGATGGTCATTCTTGTTGTCATGGTAGTCATTTATTAAAATTCAACAATCAGCAGTCGGTTCTCCATTACCTTTTCGGGGTCGGTTATCATCCTTTGGGCTACCCAAAGGTGATGCGCTCCGAAGCCGTAGGCGAACAGCCTTCCGAAGTTCTCGTTTTCTGAAAGTTTCGCCATTGAATTGCGGATTTCCTTTTCACTGAAACTCAAGGACAAGGTGTTTATCAGACTGACAAAGATGTCGGTAACTTTCTCGTCCCATAATATCAGTATGTTTTCTATCTTTATTTCCATATCATGTATATTTTGAAGTCTATAAATCAAGCACTTATCCGCTTGCGGATAAGTTCGGCATTGCTCTCTACAAGGCTGATGATGCGGTCGTGGTATTCGGTATTGGAATTGCATACACCTCTGCTCTGCACCACCTTGAATGTTGTCAGTGAAACCTCTACCGTTTCAATGCGTTTGCCGTCAATGGTTGCGGATAGTATAAGAGAGTCTGTCCTCTTGTGATAGCTTCCCACACAATGGTGCATCAGTTTACCTTCAAGTTGCATTTCCGCCACACTCTCAATGACCTTTACAAGAATAAGGTTGTCGGTAAACACAAGTCCGAAGAACTTACCTTTGGACTTCAGATAATTCTTTTCGTCCTTGACCAACTGCTCCCTGCGTTGCTCTGCTCTTTCCCTTTCAATCTGTTCTTTGCGTTTTCTGACAAGTCGGTCATGTTCCTTTTTTAAGTCTGTCGGACAAACATATTTTGGGCAGTGGGTGTCTTTCCCGAAATGTCTGAGCAGTCTTACAAGGTCACACCACATGGAGGCATCTGCAATATGATAGCCGTTTCGGATACAGATTTTTATGGAGTTCCAATATTCATGTAAATTGATATTTGATATGACGGCATATCTGAACATTTCTGTCTGTCCCGCTTTAAGCAATGTTTCCTTTTTGCTGTCGGTCAGAATGGCGGTAAAAAATTCGTATGGGGTCAGTTCGTGGAATGCTCCCTTGAAGCCGTTCCGCCTTAATTCGGGAATGATGCGCATTGCCGGATAAGTCTTGTATGCGTCTATGTTGTATGCTTTCAGCATCTTGTTGCTGCGCAAATCCATATCGCTCCATTCACTCCAAAGGTCATAGTACATCGTGTGCATGGCTCTCAGTCGGGCAATAACCTCGGTCTTTCCGTTTGGGGCAATCCACCACTGCACCACCTCCCGAATGGAATACTCTGCCTTTTGTCCCACCTTGCATATTACACTTACCATAAAGTAGCGCAACACTTGATAGCCTTTTCGGGTCGTAATGATTTCATAATATGCGCTGTCCCTGAAAACTCTCTTTCGGGTATCAAGTATTTCAAGTTCCTTTCCGCAATGGGGACAGCTACAGCCACATATAGTTTCCGCAAGAGTGTGTCCGCCTTTCCAACGATGTCCACATTCCGAACAAGTGATAGTTCCGCCTTTTGTGCGGTAGGCATGATGCTTGAAGCAATGTTCAAAAGCGTATGCTTTCTGCTTGTCTGTCAATTCGGGCAGTCCGCTTGACAAACGGACTACCTCTTTCTGTATACGTGTTCTCGGTTTCATATTAAAAATCAAATAATGAGGGTTGGACTTGTGTTTCTTTTTTCGCTGTCGGCTTGTTGCGGTTCTGTAGCTTTTGGAGTTCCATCTGCTGATATTGGGCAACCGCCTTTCTTCTTGCTTCCTGCTTTTCCTCTTCTGTCAGTTCCACCACATGGTTTACAACTACTTGACATTGTATAGGCTTGCCTACTTCAATCTCGTTTTCATCGTAATAGTGAATGGCTTGTCCGTAAATCTCTCCGTCTGAAAAGCCGTTGCAACCGCTTTTCTGCACATAGTTCAGAATGTATGTGACACAATCGTCTATGTTCTTGGCTGGGTTGCGGTAGCTTTTGGCGAATAGTTCATCTTCCGCTGCTCTCTGCTCCAAAAACATCTGTATGGTTCGTTTGAAATGGTCTGTTCCTTTCATCATAATCTCAAATTTTAGTCGGGTTGTCGTTCAAATAAAGTATCTCGCAATCTTCCACTTCTGTGGGAAGTCCGAAAAGGGGGTAATGGGTGAAATAAGGCTGTGCGTTCCCTTCTTCATCTGTGAGGGGTGAAACATCTTGTACTTGCCATTGCTTCATCCATCTGTCTATTGTCTGAACTTCATCGTCTGTGAGTGCGGTTGCATCACCATTGATGATGTAGGCTAAACTCCATGTGGGTATCTTTTCCGTTGTCCTGTTCATATCCGTTCCTTTATGTGGTCAGACAATCTCTTGTAAAATCTCCGTGTGGTATTGTGGAGGACATTCCACCAAAAGAAAACCGATAAAGTCCTTTCTCGCTTCCTTGTTGAGTTCGTGGTATAGCCTTCTTAGGGTTGAATGGTTGCCGTTGATGTAGGTTTCCACCATATACTCAAAGATGTTGTCCACCTCGTAAAATCTGCATTGCTGCGCTGCTGTCCTGCTGTATCGTCTTGCCATATCCTTATTTGTTAAATAGTTAATAACCAAATGAAAAAGCCGATTGCCGTCATTACTGAGAATAGGGAGATTAGGATGCCGAACATGATGCTCAACATGCCGAATAGGATTTCTCCTATGATACCTACTACCAAACTGCCAGCACAAAAGGCTATGTTTGATGTTGCCGTTACTACTGCGGATAATGCTTTCCACAATACCTTTCCGATGTCACTCAATATCATTCTCATATTTTCCGATTTTAGATTGTTGATTACCTTGTTCGGATTTGGAGTGGGCGGTTTCTTTTTCTTTTCGCCTCTCTGTATGTCCGATGTTTTCTTGTGACGTCTTCCGACCGCATTGGTCGTTTTCGTTTCGGGGGCTTCTCAAAGGTTAGGGAGTAGGATTAGCAAATTTTTTAGACAAAATACTACCCCTGAAAGGGCGTGGAGATTTTTCGACAAAAAATTTGAGTTCCTAATCCCGTCTTTACCTTTGCCCCAAGCAACGAAAATGACACCTGATGCCGTCCTGGATGGCGGTATGGAAACAGAGGCATACGCATAGAGAGGCGGAAAGGAAAAGGGACAGATGTATTGGCGTGCAGCGCCATGTGGATGGATTAAGGGCGGTGCTACAAATAAGGGTAAAGTTGGCTTTCCGACCGCCGTGTGGAAGTCCTGTAACCGTCATTGTCATGCGTGCATGGCTTGCGGTTACTGGTGTTCCTCCGGTGGTACATTGTAGTAAAACGGGATTGTCTGCCGTTGCTTTGTCTGCAATGGAAGGCAAACTGGTTTTACGACACGGGACTTTGTAGCCGAAAATGGTCACAAGAACAGATCCACGCTTGGCGTGTCCTGTAGAAGTGGCATTTTCGGCTACTTGTATATGGATGAAATAATGACTATAAGAACGGTTTTACCGTTTTAGTACAAGCATATAAAAGAAGTGCCCACGGCGATGGCAGTGTCATTTATGACATTGTGGTCGCTGTGGGCTTTTCTTTTGCTTGTACTGTTTCTGAAATCGAATTTTGTGTGTCATGGGAAGATTCCTGGTTATTATTCGTGAGATTGCATTTTAAATAGCCTTTGCTGTTATATAAATAACAATTTGCTTGCTTTTGAACTTGATAATTATTAATTTTACAATATAATACAAAAAGTATTTTGCAAATTATTAGAAGTATAGCTATATGAAATTAGGAATCATTCAACTCTCTGATATTCATTTTAACTCATTGGAGGATTTTGTTTTAGGTAAAAAAGACTTATTTATAGATGCTTGTTGTTCTGAATTAACAGATTGTTCAAAAATAGTATTAGTTATCACTGGAGATATTTCATTTTCAGGAGATATGAATCAATATGATATCGCATATGAGTTCTTCAAGGAGATTGAACGCCAAATAAGAGAAAGATCTACATATATTAATTCATTTCAATATGTAATAGTTCCAGGAAATCATGACTGCGATTTTAAAGATGATTCAATAAGAGATATTGTAATAGATAGAATTTTATTAACTAATACAAAAATTGATGATAATATTATTGCCAAATGTTTGGAACCTCAAAAGAATTTTTGGAATTTTCTTAGTAGAATTACAGGTGTAAATTATGAACCATGCATTTCGTATAAAGTAGAAGTTCGTTTAACCCTTGATGAAAATATTGTTTTCCATTGTTATAATTCAAGTTTCCTATCAACATTAAATGAAAAAATTGGTTCTTTGATAATTCCTAAAGAAAAATATTTGTACCGTGATGGGACTAAGGAGAAAGTTGTGATTTCCCTATTTCATCATAATACTGGATGGTTATCTCCTGGTAATACACAAGAGAATCCTAAAAAAATGTTTGAATCTCACCTAATAGATGTTTCTGATATCGTGATGTGTGGTCATGAACATAGTCTCAAGCAACAGGTTGTTACAAGCTTAGAAAAGAAAGAGAATATAATATATCTAGAAGGAGGAGCGTTTCAATATAACGACATGTCAGAATTTGGCATATTAAAATATGATACAAGCACAAAGGAAATAGAGAATTTGAGATTTAAGTATGATGCAGATGAATTAATATATAGAAATATATCTGCAAGCAATAATATTTTTTATCTTCATAAAAAAATTATAGGAATTACATTGGATGATGTTTTTTATCAGTGGCTCAATTCAATTGATATACCAATAAAACATCCATTAAAAGAAAATTTGATATTACCAGATATATTCGTTTATCAAGATCTTGAGCCTATTGAGACTTTTAGCACAAAATATATTCAATATATTAATTCTAAAAGCATTCTTAAAAATGATTTTGGAGGAAAAATTACAATAATAGAAGGAGACACTCAATCAGGAAAGTCATCTTTAATGAAAATGCTTTTCTTAAATTTTTATGATAAAGGAATGTATCCATTATTAATAAAAGGAAAAGATATTAAAGCTATAAATATAAATGAACAAATAAAGAAAGCATATAAGCAACAATATAATAATGATAGTTTTTCCTATGAAAAATTCAAACAACTGAATAAGGATAAAAAAATTATTATTGTTGAAGATTTAAATGAATCTTACTTAAATAATGAAGGAAAATCTGCACTTTTAAATGAACTAATAAAATTTGCAGAAAAGATTATAGTGACGACAAAGGTACAAAATGATATCAAAAGTCTAATCATTAGTTCTCAAAAAGAATCCGATGTAAAACGCTTTCATCTGAAAAGTCTCGGATATGAAAAACGAAATGAGTTGATAGAAAAATGGATTCGTTTAGGACAAGATCCATTTACATGCGATAATATAGCAATAGAGCATGAGATTAAATTAACATTTGATCAAATATCAAATTTATTAGGAGAGCAATATGTACCTTCCTATCCTATATTTATATTGTCATTCCTGCAAGGACTAAATGGCAGTTTACGAAGATTCGATATTTCGCAAACATCATATGCCTTTTGTTATTATTCTTTGATGATAGCAGCTTTATATAAGGCTGAAGTTCCCCATAATAAAATAGAAGGTATTATAAAATTCCTATCAGAATTTTCATATGAGCTTTATTGCCTTAATAAAGATTCATTTACAAAAGATGAATTTTATGCTTTTTACACTAAGCATAAAGAAACTTACTTTGTTAGTTTTACACCCGATAAGCTATTAGAGATTTTATTTAAATCATATATTATAAAGGATGAAAGTGAGAATTTCTGCATCCCATATAAATATATATATTATTATCTTATTTCTCTAAAAATATCATCTATAGATAATAAAAAAGAACAAGAAAAGATTGTTACAAATTTATGTAACAATTTACATAAAGAACGTGAAGCTAATATTTTGATATTTCTAGTAAATCATAGTAATATAAGTTTTATTATAGATGAGTTACTCTTAACTACAATGCTTCCATTTAATGAGTATGATCCAATAACTTTAGATACTACGGACAAGTTGTTTACAATGTTAAATGACCTTGTTGATGATATAGGACATAAAGTATTAAGGGACGATGTTAACCCTCATGAAGAAAGAATAAAGCTATTAAAAAAATCGGATGAAATTTCACAAAAAATATCATTTGAAAATGAAAAAATTAACGATGAGGACTTTGAGAAGGATGAGAATCTTAAAGATATAAATGATTCTTTTAAAATAGTAAAGATATTAGGCCAAATTGTAAAAAATCAAAAGGATACTTTTTCAAAGAATCAAATAGTCTCGCTAATAAAGCAATCCTATTATGTTAGTTTTAGGTCAATTTCTTTTTTTGTAAAAATGATAGATGATGCACAAGATGAAATTGTTAATCTCATAAAAGATAAGAAATTAGATATAAAAGCTGATGCTAAAATTGAAGTTAAGATTCAGAAGTTGTTACAAATGATGCTGTATCGTGTGTGTCTTTCTTTCTTTTCCAATTTATCGTTATCTATTGGTACCCCCAATATGAAAGAAGTATTCAATGATATTGCAAAAGATATAGGAACCCCTGCTGCAAGAATTGTATCATTTACAATAAACACATATTACAACAAACTAAATGTCAAAGAATTAAAAGATTTAGTTAATGAGTTTGAAAATAATCCAGTCGTATTAGAAATAATTAGAGCGAGAGTTGTTAATTATGTATATCATAATTCTTTAGATTATAATATTCGACAACAAATAGGTTCTATTTGTAAATTGAAACTTGTTAATAAAGCAGGTTATATGAAGTATATTAAGGAAAATGTAAAATTAAAATCAAATTCATAACTAAAGCGGTTATTATTGACATAAGCTAATTGTATAGTATAAAAAAATAATGTATCTTTGTGAAGTAATGATGAAGCATAGACAATTGAAAGTCTATGGATGACAATAAAAGACAGTTTTCAGTTACTAAATCGTTACACTTGAAAAATTGAACTGAATTAAAATGTTGATTTATAAGGATTTTGGAGAGAAAGGTTCATAATCCTGTCTCTCCGCAAGGAAATAGTAATTCTCGTAAAATCAAGGTTTTACGAGATTTTTTTTGTTCTTTCTCAAAAATGAAAAACAGAAAAGTTTGCGCTGATTTGTTTTTTAGGAGAGAAATGGTTAACTTTAAAAATGCATGAAAGAAATTCATATTAAAATTATCGATAAAATGAAATCCTTGTTATTCCTTTATTTCTGTGTGGCAATGGCTTTTTCTGCCATGGCTTCTTCGGTATCTGACACGTATGTGATTCCTAATCCTCAGCAGATGGTGTGTGGGGACGGACATTTTGTGCTTCGTGCACAGGCATCTTTCTCCTGTAACCTGACAGGAACTGATAAAGACGATTTTGTATCTTATGTGAGTAACTCTCCTTTGTCGCTGACTTATAAGAAGAAAGGAAAGGCTGACATTACTTTTAAACTTGTCAGTCCGGAAAATGCGAAGATGAAAGAAGAAGCTTATCGTTTGAAAGTGACAAAAAAAGGTATTCAGGCTGAGGCTACTTCAGCTTCGGGGCTGTTTTATGCTTTTCAGTCTATTGTGCAGCTGGCGCGTGAGAGTGGAAATGGTACGTATCGGCTTCCTGAAGTGACGATAGAAGATGCTCCCCGCTTTTCGTATCGAGGCATGCACCTGGATGTGTCACGTCATTTCTATACAAAAGAATTTGTCAAGAAACAGATTGATGCACTGGCACGGTATAAGCTGAACCGCTTCCATTGGCACTTGACGGATGGAGCCGGATGGAGAATTGAAATCAAGAAATATCCGGAACTGACGCGTGAAACGGCCTATCGTCCTTTCCCAGACTGGAAAAGCTGGTGGAACGGCGGACGTACGTATTGCAGACAAGATGCTCTTGGAGCTTCCGGAGGATATTATACGCAGGAAGATGTGAAGGAAATCGTAGAATATGCCCGTCAGCGTCATATCACGGTGATTCCGGAAATTGAAATGCCGGCTCACTCGGAAGAAGTATTGGCCGCTCTTCCGCAACTGGCTTGTGGAGGGGATTTGAAACCTGGTGGAGAGTTTTGTCCGGGAAAGGAATTGACTTATGAGTTCCTGACCAATGTATTGAAAGAAGTGATGGAGTTGTTCCCTTCAGAATACATTCATATTGGTGGAGATGAGGCAAGTACCAATCATTGGAAACAATGTCCCGACTGTCAGGCACTCATGAAAGCAGAGGGAATGAAGGAAGAAGGTGAATTGCAGGAATATCTTGTATCCAGAATTGAGAAGTTTTTGAAAGAGAACGGCCGCAAGATGATTGGCTGGGATGAGATTCTGACAGGTGAACTGGATGAAACTTCTGCCGTAACAGTGTGGCGTGGAGAAGATAAAGGTGCGGAATCTGTAAAAAGAGGATTGCGTACCATCTTGTCACCGGGAGCATATTGCTATTTTGACAGCTACCAGGATGCACCGCGCACGCAGCCGGAAGCCATCGGAGGATACCTCCCGCTGGAAAAGGTTTATTCATACGAACCGATAACGGAGGCTTTCCCCGCTGATAAACTGGATTGCGTGTGGGGTGTACAGGGAAATGTGTGGACGGAATATATACCGACACCCGAGCATGCTGAATATATGATTTATCCTCGTTTGCTGGCTTTGGCTGAAGTTGCCTGGACAAATCCGGAGCAGAAAGACTGGAAACGTTTCCATGCAGAGGCTTTGCAGGAAGTAAAGGTGCTGAACTCAATGGGCTACCATACTTTTGACTTGCAAAATGAGGTAGGAAACCGTCCGGTAGCATTGAGCGTGGATAATCATCTGGCAAAGGGGAAGAAGGTGGAATATGTACGTCCTTATTCGGACTCTTATCCGGCAGGAGGAGAATCGGCATTGACTAACGGCATACATGGTGGTTGGGTATATACCGACCAGCGCTGGCAGGGATTCCTTGGAAAAGGGGCCGATGTGATTGTGGATTTGGAAAAATCACAACCTATTCAGCAGCTTTCCATTGATTTCATGCAGTTGAGAGGTCCGGGTGTGTTCCTCCCGCAGAAAGTCAGCTTCCTGATTTCAAACGATGGAAAAGAATATACACTTTTGAAAACCATCACTACTACACTGCCCATTACGGACGAACAGTTGACCATTCAGACGTATGACTGGACAGGTAGTTGTGAGGCTCGTTACGTACGCGTGCAGGCTGATATCAATCCTGAGGCCGGCGGTTTCTTGTTTACTGATGAATTTGTCGTAAAATAATAAATGTCAGGTAGTCGGGAGCACATAGCTGAAGCGCAATAAGCCTATCAGATAGTGTGCTCCTGCTTGCTGAATGAAATGTAAGGTGGGTTGTATAAATCCGTTGCCTGAACAGGGGATTTTCCATGTAAATTCACTGGCCCATTCGTATGAAGGGGAAAATCGGGCGTAGTCGGTGAACAGTCCGCCTTCTGTTTTTCCACATTGCCAGGTGAGACCTGCGCCGGCATAACTTTTGCATCCTCTGGAGGCACCTGACTGGAATGAACCTTGCAGGAGTGCATGCAGACCGGGAGCAAGACGTTGCTCTGCATATCCCCAAATTATTTTTCTCCTTTCTTTTTCTGTGTTTTCTGGAGTTCCCTCTTCATAGTCCATATACATGCCGCTATGTAGAGCAAAGCCCACATGATACTTGCTGCCATGTTGTTGATAGTTTAGTGAAGTGATACTGAGTATTCCGTCTTGCTGCGGGCAGAACCGGAATACGTTTTCTTTTCCTGCAAACCGGTAGTAACCTTTTCCGTTGTATACCGATGCTTGTAAGGACCATCGTGTGAATTGCAATTCATAATGCAGTCCGACGGAAGCTACCGGATAATTGGCTATTTGGTAATCGGCGGCCAAGGTGGGGAAGATACCACATGAACTGTTGGTGAATAACGAGGTAGCAGGGGAAGTGAAATAGTCTTCATTCAAGTTCCGGATACCGAAAAAGAGCGAGGAATGACCGAACTGTTGCTGGACGCCCAATGTAGCGAGGGCAAGCGGATGGTTTTCTTCTTCAATGTTGGAAAAGGTCTGAAAATCATCAGCCAGTGATTCGGAGCGGGTTCTGGCTGTACTGATGGTGGCAGCTTGTAATGTCGTGTGTTTGCCTAATGAATGAGTGAAATCCAGTCTTAGCAGATTAACCCAGTTACTTCCTTGTTTGAAATCGCTTTGTAGTTCTGTGGTGTAGCTTACTTGAAGTTCCTGAGCCAGGCCGCAGTGACAGGACACTGCGGCGAGGGACAGGAACAGTTTCATGAATCTTGTCATAACCATTTGGTAAAACGATGAATATACCAGTTCTTAATTAATTGAGTCAGTATGCAGTAGGACAACAGGATACCGATGAGCCAGGGGAAATAGCTTAATGGCAGCGCTTCCAGTCCGATAGAGCTTCCAAACGGGGTGAAAGGCAGCAGGATACCGATGGCCATAATCAGCAGGGTAAGTCCGGTTACTTGCCAGGAGGCACAGCTTTGTATGAAGGGGACTTTCCGGGTACGTATCATGTGCACAATCAGGGTCTGCGACAGCAAACCTTCGATAAACCATCCGGATTGGAACAGCGTCTGATGTTCCATGCTTTGGCATCCGAAAGCATACCACATCACCAGATAGGTAACGATGTCGAAAATGGAACTGATGGGGCCGATGAATATCATGAAGCGGCTCAAATCGGAGGCATCCCATTTACGTGGCTTCCGGAGGTATTCTGCATCCATCCGGTCGAACGGAATCGTGGTCTGCGAAATATCGTACAGCAGATTTTGAATCAGCAGGTGGATGGGGAGCATGGGCAGGAAGGGAAGGAATGCACTGGCTGCCATTACACTGAACATGTTTCCGAAGTTGGAACTGGCTGTCATTTTGATGTATTTGGTGATGTTGCCAAATGTTTTTCGTCCTTCCAGTACACCGTCTTCCAGTACCATCAGACTTTTCTCCAGCAGGATAATGTCGGCACTTTCTTTGGCAATGTCCACTGCAGAATCTACCGAGATACCGATGTCTGACTGACGCAACGCTGCGGCATCATTGATTCCGTCGCCTAAGAAGCCTACTGTGTGCTGTTGCGCCTGAAGCAGGGTGATGATTTCCGTTTTCTGTATCGGAGTAAGTTTGGAAAATACGGTCGTCTGGTTGACTGCTTTCATTTTTTCCTCTTCACTCATCGTTTCGAAAATGGGGCCTGTCAGGGCATTGTCGGTGCGGATACCCACTTGGCGGGCGATGGTGCGAACAACCGCATCATTGTCGCCAGACAGAATCTTGATTTCAATGCCGTGTTCATGCAATTGCTTGATGGCGCTGGCTGCCGATTGCTTGGGAGGGTCCAGAAAAGCCAGATACCCAATCAGTACCATGTCTTTCTCGTCCTCGATACGGAAATCGCAAGTTTTCTCCAGGTAGCTTTTGTGGGCTACGGCAATGACACGCATGCCTTGCTTGTTCATCTGCTCAATGATGTCGCGTGCCTTGTTTTTCAGTTCGATGGTCATGGGGTGCACCTCTCCATTAAACTCAGCATGTGAGCAGATGTCCAGCATTTCTTCTACGGCTCCTTTGGTGATAATCTGTCGTTTTCCTTGACGGTCTTCTACCACTACCGACATTCTTCGCCGGGTAAAATCAAACGGAATTTCATCTACTTTTGTGTAATTATCCTTCAGGTATTCCAAAGACAAGTCTTTTACGTGCGACAGAATGGCTTTGTCCATCAGGTTCTTTAATCCGGTCTGGAAGAAACTGTTGAAATAAGCATGGCGCAGGATACGTCGGCTTTCATCGTTGCTTCCATCGGCGTTGATGTACTTTTCTAATACAATCTGGTCGCAGGTAAGGGTACCGGTTTTGTCCGTACAGAGAATGTTCATCGCCCCGAAGTTCTGAATGGCATTCAGGTCTTTTACAATGGTTTTCTTCTTTGACATGGCTACGGCACCTTTGGCCAGATTGGCAGTAACAATCATCGGGAGCATTTCAGGAGTAAGTCCTACAGCTACTGATACGGCAAAGATAAATGCTTCCAGCCAGTCGCCTTTAGTCACACCGTTTACCAGGAAAACGAACGGAATCATGATGAGCATGAATCGTATCAGCAGGAAACTGACTTTGCTGATTCCCTTGTCGAAAGCTGTAGCGGCACGGTGTCCGGCAATGCTGCGGGCAATGGTGCCCAAATACGTACTGTTGCCGGTTGCAAACACGATACCGGTAGCAGATCCGCTGACTACGTTGGACCCCATGAAGCAGATGTTTTCCAGCTCAATTACACTTCCTTTGCTGTGCTTGTTTCCTTTGGCCTCCGGACGTTTTTCTATCGGGTCTGATTCTCCCGTCAAGGAAGACTGGCTTACAAACAAGTCTTTTGCTTCAATGATACGCATGTCGGCAGGAATCATGTCTCCTGCAGCAATCATGACAATATCTCCGGGAACGAGGTCGGTTATGTTGATTTCTTCGTCCTGGTTACCGGTTCGTTTTACGTAACAGGTATTGGTCACCATTTTCAGTAAAGCTTCACTGGAGGCATTGGCTTTCCACTCTTGCCAGAAACGCAGTATGCTGCTGGCGATAACCATGGTCAGGATGATTATAATGGCTGTCCAGTCCTGTTCACCTGGGTTGGCCAACAGTACGTCGAGTACAAAAGAAATGATGACCAGCGCCGTGAGTACGCCGATAAACGGATTGATAAAAGCTTTGATGAAAGTCGATATGGGGTTCTTTTTCTGCTCATGTTCCACTTCATTCTTCCCATAGAGAGACTGTCTGGCTTCCACTTCTTCTTGTGTAAGTCCGATACGGCTTGTCTGAAAATAGCTGAAAACTGTGCCAAGTGTCTGACTTGCTGCTAAAAATACCTTTTCGCCATTAAAGGTGAATGTGGTGCTACTTTTTCTTTTCTTCCACATGATCATTAAAATTCATAGGGTGATTACTATGTTTTCTTTTCACGTGGCAAAAGTAGGCAATGCCCCCGACAGAGGCTGTTAGAGAAATATTAGAGTGGTATTAGAAAACTATTAGAATTTGTGAGACTAATTTTCTAATACCACTCTGATGGAGTTTATTTTTCTTTGAATGGATGTGCCAAAAGATTAAATGTGAGGAAGTTCAATGATGAAGGTCGTTCCTTCTCCTTGTTTTGAATGTACGGCTATACTGCCCTGATGCAGGGCGATGATTTTCTGTGCAAGCGCCATCCCGATGCCGTGTCCTTCCGCATGCTGTTCCTGCTCTCCGCGGTAGAACAAGGTGAAAATCTTTTCTTTTTCTGCATCCGACATACCAATTCCGTCATCCGACAGGCGGATAATGGTCCATTTATCCCAGTAGGAAATCTGAATGAAAGAAGATTTGTCGTCCGAATACTTGCAGTTATTCTCAATCAAGTTAGCAAAGGCAATGGTTAGCAGGTAATCATTGCCCATGACGGTAATCATCCGGTCGTCTTCCGCATCTTCCTGTTCAAAAATCAGTTCGATGTGGTATTCCGGATGGGCACGAAGAATGATTTCCCGTGTATCGAGCAACAATTCGTCCAACCGGATTTCATGCATCTTGATCTGTTCTTTCTGGTAATCAGCTTTAGCCAAATTAAGCAGCCCGTCAATCAGTTTTGTCATTCGTCGTGCATCCTGTAGCACGTTCTGTATGGCTTGACGATATTGTGTTTCTGTACGGTCTTTCTGCAGACACAAATCCAGTTCCGCAATGAGGGCAGCCAGCGGGGTTCTCATTTCGTGAGACACGTTGCTGACAAACATTTTCTGGGAGTTGAATGATATTTCAAGTCGCTCCAGTAGTTCATTGAAAGCCTGGCTTAATTCTCCTAATTCGTCTTTCTCGTTTCTTACGGGCAGACGCTGGTCAATACGCGAAGCGGTAATCGTTTCTGCTTCTTTTACGATTTCCCGGATAGGTTTTAAGGATGCCCGAACCAGGAAATAGCAGGTAATAAATAAAAGCAGGAGACCGATAAAGAACAGGATAACCAAGGTTTTCTGAAGTTCCAGCAGGTTGGTGTGTCCGTAACCGTCGTAAGCTGCGGCCGTCACAATATAAGTCTGTCCGTTGAAAGGATAAACCATCCCGACGGCCTGGTATTTCCCGATATAAAATTCAATTTCCTTTTGTTGGAGAATTTGGGCAATCATTTCCGGATTCTCTTTGACAATATCATTGTCGATGGCGTCGTGGTAGAGCATGTGAAAGTCTGTGGTATATACAGCCACTTCCACCTCATTGATAAACTCCTTATTATTCAGGTAGATGGATTGCATGATGTCGGCATCTACCTGGTTTTGCAGGAACAGATGCACTTTAGTGACAGCTTCACTCTTCAGGTTATGGAAGAAGGTATTGCTTCGGATATGCTCGCTGACCAGATAGATTAAGGTCATGCAAAGCAGAAATACCACAGCTATGACTCCGGTATTTTTGAGCGTAAGTGCGGTTTTAATTTTCATGGCTTTTCGTCAGTAAGAATAAATCCGATTCCAGGTTTGGTGTGAATCAGTTTGGTTTCAAAGTCTTTGTCTATTTTTTTACGCAGGTAATTGATGTACACATCGATAAAGTTGGTACCGGTATCAAAGTGGGTATTCCAGACTTTTTCGGCAATTTCTATCCGGCTGATGACTCGTTCTGCATTCTGCACCATGTAGGTAAGCAGGTTGTATTCTTTTGGAGATAAGCGGATGAGGCTACCTTGGCGCATCACTTCCCTGCGGTTGGTATCAATCTGCAAGTCTTTGTAGGTAAGTTTCTCGGGAGCAACAACAGATACAGTTGCTTCTGCTTTTCTTTTCAGAAGCACTTTAATGCGTGCGTTCAGTTCCCGGAAGTCGAAAGGTTTTACCATGTAGTCATCTGCACCTGCATCAAATCCATCGAGTTTATCATCGGTTGACCCCAAGGCTGTCAGCATAAGTACAGGGATATGCGGATTTGCTTTGCGTATTTCTTTGCAGAGTTCAAAGCCATCCATTTTGGGAAGAATAATATCCGAAATAACCAGCTGAAAAGAGTGAGATTGGAACAGACGAAGCCCCATGGCTCCATCGTATGCCACCATGGTGTGATAGCCATTTTCTTCCAGTCCGGTTTTTAGCAAATCGGCTACTCGTTTATCGTCTTCTATGATTAAAATACTGTACATAATAATAAATTGAATAAGTCAGACAAGGTCTGTTTTTATATTTAATCAGGGAAAAGTCAAGTGGAGTAGAAAAGAAAAAGTGGAGCATACAGGACTCGAACCTGCCACCTTTTGACTGCCAGTCAAACGCTCTAGCCAGATGAGCTAATGCCCCATTTGTTTTTGAAGTTGTCACAAAGGTACAACATTATTTCAAAAAAACAAGAAACCTGCTCTATAAAACAGAAGAAAACCATTAGTTTTGCGTCGGTTTATCAAAATAGAAAAGACTTATGAATTTACAGATACGCAAGGCTACATTGGATGATTTGGACCGTTTGATGGAGATATTTGAAGAAGCCCGTCGTTTCATGTGTCGCACGGGAAACCCTAATCAGTGGATTAACGGATATCCCCAGCGGGAACTGATACAGGAGGAAATAGAAGCTTCTCACTGTTATGTGTGTGTAACGGAGGATGGAAGAGCAGTGGCCACTTTCTGTTTCATTCAGGGACCCGATCCGACCTATGCACGCATTGAAAACGGGGAATGGCGAGACGACTCTCCCTATTATGTGATTCATCGGCTGGCATCCGACGGCTCCTGCAAGGGGATAGGAAAACTGTGTGTGGACTGGTGCTTCCGTCAGTGGCCGTGCCTGCGTGCCGATACTCATGCAGACAACAAGGTGATGCAACATCTGCTGCTTTCTACAGGCTTTGCGTATTGTGGAATTATCTATGTGCGTAATGGAACTCCGCGACTGGCTTATCAGAAATTAGCTTAGAAAGAGACGCTTTCCCTTAATAATGCTTAATTGGTGAATATTTTCCATTGGAAATTTATTCTTTATGTAATTATTTATTTTCTTTGCAAAAAGTTTCCATTAGAAAATAATAACAAAGAAAATAAATAGTTATGAAGTATGTAATTGTTGGTGGGGTAGCAGGTGGAGCCACTGCGGCTACCCGTATTCGGAGAAACACGGAAAAGGCTGAAATCATTTTGTTTGAGCGTGGAGAATATATCTCTTATGCCAATTGTGGTTTACCTTATTATATAGGTGGGGTGATTCAGGAGCGCGACCGCTTGTTTGTACAGACTCCGGAAGCATTCTCCACTCGTTTTCGCATCGATGTGCGGGTACGTTCGGAGGTTATGGCAATTGATACTGCCCGTAAAGAAGTAAAGGTACGTACTTCGGACGGGAAAGAATATACTGAAACATACGATAAATTGCTGCTTTCACCGGGGGCATCGCCAGTGCGTCCTCCTTTGCCGGGAATTGATAATGAAGGAATCTTTACCCTGAGAAATGTGGCAGATACAGACCGCATTAAGACTTACATGCAGAGCCATGAGATAAAGAAAGCGGTGATTGTAGGAGGTGGTTTTATCGGATTGGAAATGGCCGAGAACCTTCATCATGCCGGTATTGAGGTGGCTGTAGTAGAGATGGCTGATCAGGTGATGGGACCGATTGATTTCTCTATGGCAGCGCTGGTGCATGGCCATCTGCAACAGAAGGGTGTCAAACTGTATCTGAAACAGGCAGTGGAAGCCTTTGAAAAGACCGATTCCGGACTGAGAGTTAAATTCCAGTCGGGGTTACAGGCAGAAGCTCAGCTGGTTATTCTTTCTATCGGTGTACGGGCAGAAACTCATCTGGCTGTAGAAGCCGGATTGAAGTTAGGAGAAATGAAGGGTATTTATGTAAATGAATACCTGCAGACTTCCGACGAGTCAGTGTATGCCGTAGGTGATGCCATTGAATATCCGCATCCGATTACCGGTAAGCCGTGGTTGAACTTTCTGGCCGGACCGGCCAATCGTCAGGCACGTATCGTAGCCGACAACATGACATTTGGTAACCGGGTGAAATATGAAGGCTCTATCGGGACTGCCATAGCGAAAGTATTTGACTTGACTGTGGCTTCTACGGGACTTCCGGCTAAGCGTCTGAAAGTTTTTGGTATGCCTTATCTGTCGGCAACCATTCACTCAGGTTCGCATGCCGGTTACTATCCCGGTTCCCTGCAGATGGACATCAAGATTACTTTCTCTCCTGAAGACGGTCGTTTGTATGGGGCACAGATTGTGGGATACAATGGAGTGGATAAGCGCATTGATGAATATGCACTGGTCATCAAGCAGAAAGGAACCGTATATGATTTGATGCAACTGGAACATGCCTACGCACCTCCTTTCTCTTCAGCTAAAGATCCGGTAGCGGTGTCGGGCTATGTAGCTGGAAATATCTTGAACGGCAAGATGACTCCTCTTTATTGGAGAGAATTACAGCAGGCCGATTTGACTAAGGTGACCTTGGTGGATGTACGGACAAAAGACGAATATGAACTGGGGCACATTCCTGGAGCGGTAAACGTACCTTTGGATGAAATGCGTTCACGGATGAAGGAAATTCCATCGGACAAACCAGTCTTCTTGTATTGTGGAGTCGGCTTGCGCGGCTATCTGGCTTCCAACATTCTGAAAGAAAACGGTTATAAGGATGTGCGCAACCTGATAGGTGGTATCAAGACCTACAATGCAGCGGTTACTCCGGTTTGCCAGCCGGAAGAAGCATGTGCCGTAGCCTGCTCGTGTGAAACGGCTGAAGGAAATTCGGATTGCAAAAAGGTACATGTGGTAGATGCCTGTGGCATACAGTGTCCTGGCCCTATCTTGCGTTTGAAAAAAGGGATGGAGGAACTGAAAGCCGGTGAGCAGATGGAAATTCATGCTACGGATGCCGGCTTCCCGAGAGACGCAGAGGCATGGTGCCGTACTACCGGAAACCGCTTCCTTTCTTCAAAGTCGGAAGGGGGAATCTATAAGGTAGTGGTAGAGAAAGCGACTCCTTGTGCCATAGAGGCTTCCCGTCAGGACGTGGGAGAGAAGGGAAAAACTTTCATCCTTTTCAGTGATGACCTTGACAAAACTTTGGCTACCTTTGTGCTGGCTAACGGTGCGGCAGCTACGGGCAAGAAAGTGACCATCTTCTTTACCTTCTGGGGACTGAATGCCATCAAGAAGGAACGGAAACCGTCGGTACAGAAGGATATTTTTGGAAAAATGTTCGGCATGATGTTGCCTTCCAGCTCTCGGAAACTCAAGCTTTCAAAGATGAACATGGGAGGTATGGGTACGAAGATGATGCGTTACATTATGAACCGTAAGGGAATCGATTCGTTGGAATCACTTCGCCAGCAGGCCATTGATAATGGAGTAGAATTCATTGCCTGTCAGATGTCAATGGACGTGATGGGAGTGAAAAAGGAGGAACTGCTGGACAACGTCACCATCGGTGGGGTAGCGACCTATATGGATCGTGCCGAGGAAGCCAATGTAAATCTGTTTATTTAAGTATGGAAAAAATAAAATGTATTTGTGTGATGAGAGAGCTCTTTCGGGCTCTCTCTGAACTTGAATCCCGTTTGATGCAGTCGCATGGAGTGTCGCTGAACGAAGCTATGGTGTTATGTGCCATCGGTAAGGAGCGGGTAGCGGCCAGTACGATTGTAGAGCGTACGGGACTGACTCCCTCGCATGCCTCCAAGGTGATTCGTGCGGTGGAAGAGCGGAATCTGTTGGTGCGTGCCTTGGGCGAGAAAGACAAGCGGCAAATGTATTTCTCTCTGACAAAAGAAGCGCATAACTGTCTGAAGGGAATACGCGAGCAGGGGATAGATATACCGGAGTTGTTGCAACCCTTGTTTGCTTCTTATGCGGAGGGAGTGTCTGATTCGTGTGAATAAAGGTGAGTGAAAGGATGAAAAAGAAGAAATTTGAATTGGAAGTACCGGGTGGAGCCGACAAAGTCTTGTTGCACACCTGTTGCGCACCGTGTTCATCGGCCATTATCGAATGTCTGTTGAATCATGGCATACGCCCTACTATCTATTATTGTAATCCGAATATCTATCCGTTGGAGGAATACAATATCCGTAAGGACGAGTGTACCCGCTATGCCCAGTCGTTGGGCTTGGATATTGTGGATGCAGATTATGACCATGCATTCTGGCGTTGTACGGTGGCCGGACTTGAAAACGAACCGGAGCGCGGAGGGCGTTGCCTGAAATGCTTTAAAATGCGTCTGGCCGATACGGCCCGTTATGCACATGAACACGGTTTCTCAGTCATCACGACCACGTTAGCTTCCTCTCGCTGGAAAAGCCTGGAGCAGATTAATGAAGCAGGACATTGGGCTGTAGCTGCTTATCCCGACGTAACCTGGTGGGAACAGAACTGGCGCAGGGGGGGCTTGAGTGAGCGTCGTATAGCCATTATCAAGGAATATAATTTCTATAACCAGCAGTATTGCGGCTGTGAATTCAGTATGCGGAAGCACGACGAAGAACCTACTCTTTCTTCTCTTCCTCTTTCTTCGCCTCAATAGGCATGGTGTTGTCCTTATAGGCGGAAAAACCTTTTACTTTTACGCGTTCTTTTTTCTCTTCCTCGTTGATGGCTGCCTGGCCTAACTGGTTCATGTTGTCCTTTATCACATTGTGCATGTCAAAGAAATAGTCCAGCAGCATTTTCATGTGTTCTTCCAGCTCTCCTTCTCTGGGAGAGAAGAACGTGTGGCAACGGGAGTGTAGTCCGATGGTCTTCTCATCCTCGTCCGCCATATAGACGGTAGTGACCAGTGAGTTTACATTGGCCAAATTGATAATCTCTTTCAGATAAGGAAGCGCTTCGTTGTCGGCATTGATGGAGCCCCACCATGGATTCCAGATCATGATAAATCGGTTCTCTTCTTCTGCCGCAATATAGAAATCGTCTCCCTGATATTTAAAGGTGATGTGATTTTCTTCATTCACCTTAGGCTGGCAGCCTATTTTCTTCAGAACGCTGATGACAAGGTCTTTTGTCGTGACTTCGTCCTGTTCGTCTTTTGTCATTCTTTCAATGTATTCCAACCGTTTTTGACGCTCGCGCAAGAAGCGCAGGGCGAACAATACGACCGGCCAGAGGGCCAGTGCAATGACGGCAATCAATAAGGTTATTTCGCTGATGTGTGTCATGGTACGGTTTTTTAAAGGTTATGAATAGATTTTTTCTTTATATATTCTAAAGATAACAATTTTATTTGAAAAGGGGGCAATACATTATACTTTTTTAAACAGGAATTATGCAGCAAAACGCTGAATTCGTTGTTTATAGTATGTAATCAATTAAAGACATAGATTTATGAAAAAGATGGTATCAATTCTGATATGCGCACTGGCCTTGATGGTCGGACATATTCAGGCTCAAGAAGTTGAGTTGACCAAAGAAGAAAAGAAAGCTCTTCAAGAGAAAATAGACAGTATCCAGCATGCAGAAGCAGTGGAAGCTATCAATGCAAAGAAGTTTACCCTTGAAGCAGACCAGGTGGTGTTCAAGTATGGGCAGACGGCTTACGTCACATCGAATACCAACTTTGTGTCTGTAGATGGAGAAGATGCAGTGGTGCAGGTGGCTTTCAATATTCCGGCGGCAGGTCCTAACGGACTGGGAGGCGTAACGGTAAATGGAAAGGTCTCTTCTTATGAGATGAGGACTGACAAGAGGGGGACGCTCTATTTATCCATGAATGTAATGGGTGTCGGCATTTCGGCTCGTCTGGACATCAGCATGCCGAAGGGAACGAATAATGCTACGGTTACCATTACTCCGAATTTTAATTCCAATCGTCTGACCCTGAACGGGGTGATACTTCCGGCTTTCAAGAGCTCAGTATTTAAAGGACGTTCAATTTGATAAAACAAGATGAATTATGAGAAAGATGTTGTTTTTTGCGTGTCTGTTGTTGGGGTTGTCGGCTTGTGAGAAAGACCCTGACATGAATCAGTTGGACGCGGATCTGGTGGTCTACACCGATTATGACAAGGATGCCGACTTTGGTGGTTATAAAACGTATTTCTTGCCTGACAGTATTTTAGAGGCAGGTGGTCATCGAGCTACCTACTGGAAGGATGAAAATGCAAAGGCGATTATTAATAAGGTTGCCGCAGAAATGGATGCACGCGGATACACCCGTATCCTTGATCCGGAAAAGAAGGAAGAAGCCAATGTGGGCTTGCAGCTTTCCTATGTGGCTCAGACAACTCAGGTCATTACCGGTGGCTATTGGGGCGGCTGGTGGGATTATGGTTTCTGGGGCCCCTGGTCCGGATGGTATTATCCGTATCCTGTGTCCTATTCCTATAATACCAATACCTTGGTGATGGAGATGGTCGACCTGACTGCCGATGAGGACGGCACACAGAAAAATCTTCCGGTGGTGTGGTATGCCAGCGCATCAGGATTCCAGTACAGCGGACAGTTTAATCAGATGATGTTGCAGAATTCGGTGGTACAGGCTTTCGAGCAGTCACCTTATATCAAATCGGTTAATTAATTAGAGGAGGAATTTGAAATGAAGATAAATATATTGAAAAAGATGGCGCTGCTGGCCTTTATGTGTCTGGGAGTGGCTGTAAAAGGATTTTCGCAATTCGATATCAGCAAGACTACTTTGAAGGTGGACTGGCAGATGAATGCGCCTTTTTCCACTGGTTTTGCAGATAAGTTGAGCGGATGGGGAATGAACTTTGAGCTGGGCTATCAGTTTACGCCTCGTTGGGAAGCTGGAGTCTTTGCTTCTTTCCATACCAACCATAAGTATGTGGGACGTCAGACATTGCCGTTGTCGCCTACGGAATCATTGACTACCGACCAGCAGCGTTCGGCCTTCCAGGTACCGTTTGGTGTGATGGGGGCATATAATCTCTCTACCAACCGTTATGTAAAGCCTTACATCGGAGTGAAGGCAGGTGCTATGTTTGCCCGTAATACCACTTACTTTGGTAGCGGAGGTGTGTACGACAAATCATGGGGATTCTACGTTTCTCCGGAAATCGGTCTGAAAATTTATCCGACAGGAAAAAAATGGGGATTCCATGTAGCCGGTTACTACAGTTATGCTACGAACAAGACGCAGACATTGACTTGCGACATTGAGGGGCAGAACCATGCCGGTTTCCGTTTGGGTGTAATCTTCTGATAAATCTGGATAGAGTATAAAAAGAAAAGGTCTGAACTTTTGTTCAGACCTTTTTTTGTAGCCCGTGGGGGAATCGAACCCCCCTTTCAAGAATGAAAATCTTGCGTCCTAACCGATAGACGAACGGGCCATCCTCTTGCGCCGGAATACCGTGCGTATTATTTTTTTTCAGTAGCCCGTGGGGGAATCGAACCCCCCTTTCAAGAATGAAAATCTTGCGTCCTAACCGATAGACGAACGGGCCATCCTGACTTTGTGTTGAGGTGTTTCTCAATCACGGGTGCAAAGGTACGACTTATTTTTGAATATGCAAGCGTTTTGCAGAAAAAATGTAGAATAATTTCTTCAAGAAGTACGGAAAGAGGGATAAAAAACGCAAGTGCGTTTAAGGTAAAACGTCCTTGCGTTTGAATCCAAACGTCCTTGCGTTTGCTTTGAAACGTCCTTGCGTTTGAATCTAAACGCACTTGCGTTTTTTTAGAGATGATTTTTCTGGTTGGAAAAATGGGAAAAGTATATCGGGAGAAACAGTCCGGAACTTATCTTTTTATGAATTAAAAACGCATGTAACTGTCTGGGTCTATAGAGAAGGCTTTCCTGTTTTCGGTCGATAAACCGGTGTGCGGCACGGCTTTTTCTCAATGAAATGGGAAAGGTGTAAAAAAAGCTTTTGCGGTTGGATATATCCCTTTGGGTTATGGCTAAAAGCCGTTTGTGTGTATATGAGGGGGAGAATCTGTACAAAATTCCATGTATTTGTACAATTATGGACTTTTGTATATTTAAATTTTCTGTAACATTGCGATGCAAATTAAAAATAAGAACCTTAAATAATGGCGAAAGAAACAAAAGTTATATACAAGTCAATAAAAACGATTAACAATTTTATTAAAAAACACATGTATGAAAAACATTAGTTCCATGGCGGCTTTAGCCGCATTGCTGCTTGTAAGTTGCGGGCAGGACACCGATGTAAAATTTGCTGGCGACGAAGGGGCGAAAGTCACTTTCAGCGCGTCAATCAACGAACAGAATTCGCAGGATGTATCCCGTGTGACTGGAGTGACCTGGGATGACGGCGATGAGGTGAGCATTTCCTGCGGACCTACACAGAAAAATGTGTTCTACCGTTACAATGCCGCCGACAATTCATTTACCGCCATCAACCGTTTTGATGAAATCTGGTTGCTTGGAAATGAGGAGTACGATGTGACCGCTTATTATCCTCACGTAGGAGAAGAAGGAACTGTGCCTCCCGTGCAGACAGTAGAAATCACTTCCGAAAATCAGGATACGCCCGAAGAACGTGCCGCCTTCGATTTCCTCTACGCTTCTACCAAGGCTACAAAAGCCGAGCCGAATGTGCATTTGAACTTCAACCACGCCATGAGCCGTGTGAACCTGAAGTTTGTGCCGGGAACAGACCCGGAAGGAAATCCGGTGACTTTGACAGATATAGAATGTTACTTGGTAGGTATCAAGCGGAACGGTACGTTCGACACGGAAACGGGTGTGGCTGCGGTGGCAGAGGATGCGGCTGTCAGCGACTTGCGTCAGATGCTGAATGCGGACAACGATTATACTTTCACCGCATATCTTCTTCCGCAGACGATAGGAGCTGAGGGGCTTCTGATTGAGGCTACGATGCGTTCCACTGACGGCCGCCGCATTTATTATTCTCTGGAAATACCGGTAAGCGACTGGCCGGAAATGAAGGCAGGTTACTCCTATAATTATACACTAACAGCGAACGACTATACGACTCCGAATGACACTCCTATCGTACTTGAAATTTCAGGCACAGACATTAATCCGTGGACAGAAGTAAATAAGGAAGAAACTCCGGATGCGAAGGCATTGGGTACGGAAGCTTATGTGAACGGAGCTGAATGGGGCGAAATGGAAAATGAAGAGATTGTTCCGGAAGTAAAATAATTAGTTAAATGAATAAGCGATGAAAATTTATAATAACCTTTCAATATGTGCTTTGGCTGGTCTGCTTGCTTTTACAAGCTGCACGAAGGAAGAAAGCTTGGGAAATGGTTCTACAGCACAGACTTTTCAGATTAGTGTTTCCGATATGGGCTTTCAAGGGATATCGGATGGACGTGCCATAGACGAAAATTTTAAAACAACTTTCGTAAAAGGGGACGCTATTGGAATGTATGGTGTAGAAAATGGTCAACTGGTAGATGGAATTTCCAATCGCAAATTTACTCTTAATGAAAAGGGGGTATGGGATTTGGATGGAAATCCTATAGAGTATGATAGTGAGCGTTTCAAAAATATCACATTTTATGCTTATTATCCATATCAGGAGAATGTGGCGTTTGATCCTGCTGCAGAAGATCCGTTTGCGGAATTTGTTGGTAATTGGGAAATTGCAGCTGATCAGGGAAGTACAAAGTATACAAAAAGTGATTTAATGACAAGTGCAGGTAAGGCAGAAGATGGGCGTTTGCAAGGTAAGGTAACCTTTTCAATGGAACATCGCATGGCTTTAGCTGTGTTGAAAATGCCTAATCTGGTCTATGATTTCACGAATGGAGGTTTGGATGATTATAGTTTGAATGTAGCTCCTAAAGAGCTGTTTATAAATGATGTGAAAACAACACCATATTACGATGCTGCTAGTGGTACTTATATGGCTTTGGTAAAGCCTGAAGCTGAGTATTCTATTTCTGGTACTTATCAGGGAGCCAAAGAAATGTCATTTAGTGCTGCAGGAAGTCTGGCTAGTGGTAAGGCTAAAATGTATACTATTAATGATGCTAATAAGCTGGATTATACATTGCAGATTGGTGATTACCTCTGTGCGGACGGTAATCTGGTAAGTGTAGATGCTACAACGGTTCCAGACAATGCAATTGGTGTTGTATGTTATGTGGGTAATCCTCAGCCGCATGTGTATGCTCCAGATGCTTGTTCCGAAACTCAGGATGCTTTGTATCGTGATTATCCTAACTGTTCTCATGGGTTAGTTCTTTCTTTAAATAATGCTGTTTTACCTGATGGAACAGCTACATCTCAGTATCACACAAGCAAGAGTGGAACTTATGATACATGGTTTGATTCAGATGAGGAATGGGCTGGTAAGTTTGTTTACTGCAATTCAAATCGTGATGGTAACTTGAAAAATGATGCATTGACTATGTTCCCGGCTTTCTTTGGTTATAACAATACGGTCTTGATGACTATGGTAACAGAAGAAGGTAAAGGTTCTCCTTCTACTTGCGATAATGCTTATAGCTTTATCGTGGCCTATCGTAATGCTGTAGCAGTTCCTTCTGCTGCGACTCCTTGGTATATTCCTTCTATTAAAGACTGGCAGCAAGTTGCTGATAATTTGACTAATATTAATAAGAGTATCATAAAGGTTGGCGGTGAAGAAATGACATCTGTTGATAATGGTGCTTTGACAGGACATTATTGGTCAAGTACTCAACGTAATGATACGTTTCAGTGGACTCATGGTATGGACGGAGGAGCATATAATTTGATTTGTGAACGTGGTTCACGTGCTGGGCAATTCCGCATGATGTTAGCTTTTTAAAATCAAAAATTAAAACGGCAATATGAATAAGAAAAAGAATTATATAAAAAGTACCGCTCTCCCCATGGCGATGCTTCTTTCGGCTGTGGCTGTCTCTCCGCTTTTAGGAGAAAAGGCATATGCGGCTGTAGAGGCCACTCAGCAGCAGGGCAATATCAAGGGAACGGTCGTCGACAGCAATGGTGAACCCGTTATCGGTGCGAATGTCATCATTGAAGGTACCACAATCGGTACTATTACAGATATTGATGGAGTGTTTATGATTAATGCCAAACCGGGACAGAAACTGACTATCTCGTTCATCGGTTATAATTCGGTAACCGTTCCGGCAAAAGCTGACATGAAAGTAACATTGTCCGACAATTCTACCATGCTGGGCGAAGTGCAGGTGGTAGCTTACGGTGTGCAGAAAAAGGTAAGTGTGACTGGAGCTATCTCCAGTGTCGGTTCGGAAGAACTGATGCGTACGCCGGTAAGTTCGGTCACCAATGTGCTGGGTGGTCAGATGACCGGTTTGACCACGGTGCAGTATTCCGGTGAGCCGGGTGCGGATGCGGCCGACATTCTGGTGCGTGGTAAAGCTACTTTCGGTGATTCTTCTCCGCTGATTCAGGTGGACGGAGTGGAACGAAGCATGACGGACATTGACCCGAACGAAATCGAGAGCGTGACCGTGTTGAAGGACGCTTCCGCTACGGCGGTGTTTGGTATCCGTGGTGCGAATGGTGTTATCTTGATTACTACCAAGCGCGGTAAGGAAGGAAAGCCGAAAATTTCGTTCTCTACTTCTGCCAGTATCCTTCAGCCGACAAAGATGGTGGAACAGGCCAATTCGTATCAGTATGCCACTTTCTATAACCAGTTGATGAAGAATGACGGACAAGACGAGGTTTTCTCGCCGACGATTGTGGAGAAATTCCGTACCCATTCCGACCCTATACGTTTCCCGGATACCCGTTGGGCCGATTACATCATGAAAAGCGCGGCGTTGCAGAGCCAGCATAACATGAGTGTGTCGGGCGGTACGGACAAGGTGCGTTATTTCATTTCGGCCGGAGCTTATACGCAGGACGGTCTGTTCAACAGTTTCAATCTGCCGTATGATGTAAGTTATTCTTACAAGCGTTTCAACTATCGTGCGAACTTTGATATTAACGTCACCAAGTCGACACTTTTGTCGTTCAACGTGGCAGGTAATGTAGATAATAACAGCAAGCCTCATACCAGCCAGGGAACATCCGGTATGATTAAGAACATGTACTATGCCACTCCGTTCTCCAGTCCGGGTATTGTAGACGGAAAGTTTATTACCACAGCTACCGATTACAGTGACGAAAGACTTCCTTTTACCGGAGGTAATGGTATGGCATACTATGGTGCCGGTTTTGATAGGGTCAGCAATAACAAACTGACGGCCGACCTGATGCTCGACCAGAAACTGGATTTCATTACGAAGGGACTTTCTGTCAAGTTGAAAGGTTCTTACAACAGTGGTTTCGTAGTGACAAAGACCGGTACGGGTGGTGCCGTAGCCACTTATACTCCCGTGTTGCAGGAAGACGGAAGTCTGGCTTACCGTAAGGCAGGCGAGAATACGGATGTAAGTTATTCTTACAGCACCGGCAAGTCGCGTGACTGGTACATGGAGGCCAGCTTGAACTATGCCCGTTCTTTCGGCGACCATAATGTGACGGCCTTGCTGTTGTACAACCAGTCCAAGCAGTATTACTTTGGCAGCAGTAGCTCTCAATACCGTGACATTCCCCGTGGGTATGTAGGTCTGGTAGGACGTGTGACCTACGACTGGAAAAACCGTTACATGGCCGAGTTCAACATCGGTTACAACGGTTCCGAGAACTTTGCGCCGGAACGCCGCTTCGGTACCTTCCCGGCAGGTTCTGTGGGATGGATTATGAGTGAGGAAAAATGGTTCCAGCCGCTGAAGCCGTGGATGACATTCCTGAAACTGCGTGCCAGTCTGGGTCTGGTAGGTAACGACAAGCCGAGCGACCTGAACCTCCGTTTCCTTTACCTGGCCGACCCGTATGAAGTGAATAACGGCAGTCTGCCTAACCGTAACGGCGGATACGGATACAGCTTTGGTATTGAAAACAGTACAGTCAGTCTGGGAGCAAGAGAAACCGCCAAGAACAATGCCGATGTGGGTTGGGAAACAGCCTTGAAACAAAACTATGGTGTCGACATGAATTTCTTTGACGACCGTCTCCGTACTTCGGTGGACTATTACCGTGAGCACCGTAAAGACATTCTGCTGATTGACGGAACGGCTCCGGGGCTGCTGGGCTTCACCGTGCCTTACGCCAACCTGGGAGAAGTGGAGAGCTGGGGATGGGAACTGTCCTTGAACTGGAACGACAAGATTGGCGATAACTTCCGTTATTGGGCTACTTTTAACCTCTCTTATAACCAGAATGAGATTCTGGAAGACAAGCAGGCGCCTCAAAGCTATGATTATCAGTACACCAAAGGACATCGTATCGGCGCACGTTCGCAGTATGTGTTCTTCCGTTACTACGATGAGCAGACTCCCGAACTGTATGAGCAGACGTTCAACCGTCCGTATCCGGAACAGATTCAGACCTTGCGCAACGGAGATGCCGTCTATGTGGACTTGAACGGTGACCGTAAGATTGATACCAATGATATGAGTTATGACTATGGTTATACGGACGACCCGGAATACATGGCCGGTCTGACCTTGGGTTTCAGTTGGAAGAACTGGGAAGTGAGCACGCAGTGGACGGGCGCATGGAACGTGAGCCGTATGATTTCCGATGTGTTCCGCCAGCCTTTCTTCTCATCGGCCGACGCTTCTCAGGGAGGTTTGCTGGCTTACCATCTGGACAACACATGGACGGAAGACAACCCGTCGCAAAGTTCCAAGTATCCTCGTGCCACATTTGTGAACCGTGACAATAACTACGCTACTTCCACATTGTATGAACAGGACTCCAAGTACTTGCGTTTGAAGACCTTGCAGGTGGCTTATAATTTTAATCTTCCGGTGATGAAGAAACTGGGATTGAACACGTTCCAGTTGGCTTTTAGCGGCTATAACTTGTGGACACTGACCCCGTATTTGTGGGGCGATCCGGAAACCAGGGCCTCCAATGCGCCTTCTTATCCATTGTCTAAGACATATACATTGAGTTTGAAACTTGGATTCTAAACAATTAAAGATAGAAAATATGAAATTAGGATATAAACTTTTGTTCGGCGCATGTGTGGCGGCTAATCTGATTGCCACGTCATGTGTGGACGATATGAAATTCGGAAATTCATTCCTGGATAAGGCTCCGGGTGGTACCGCCACAGTGGATACGGTATTCAGCAGCGCGGTCTATACCCAGCAGTTTCTGAATTCAATTTATGGTCGTCAGTATTATGGATTGCCTTATAAGGATGATACTTCCTTGCCGGTGTCCAGCAGCCCGTATTGCGGTAAGGTAGAGGCTTTGACAGACTGCTGGCAGTTGCACTGGCGTGACGCGCAGCTTTATTCGCAGTATTACAGCGGTATCCATACGGCCAATTACAGCCGCCGTCAGGATAAGTTCTGTTATAACGATGAAAAGGTGTGGGAAGTAGTGCGCTGGTGCTGGCTGCTGATGGAACACATCGACGATGTGCCCAATCTGGATGCCAATGAAAAGGCGCGTATGATTGCGGAGGCCAAATGCTTGATAGCCGTGCGTTACTTTGACATGTTCCGTCATTACGGGGGGCTTCCTTTGCTTTATGCCTCTTTTGAAGGAAATGAGTCCAGCTACGAATGTCCGCGTGCCACGGTAGAAGAAACAGTGAACTACATGATTAAGATGTTGGATGAGGCCATTGATTCCGGGGCTTTGCCCTGGGCATACGGTCCCGGTGCCGACGGAAGTTCCACCTATACCGGACGCTGGACCAAGGCAGGTGCTATGGCGTTGAAGTGTAAAATCTGGCAGTTTGCCGCTTCTCCTTTGTTCAATGACAATCAGGGTTATGCGGGCGGTGCCTCAGAAGCGGAACAGCAGCATCTGGTATGGTACGGAGGTTATCGTCCGGAATTGTGGGAAAACTGCCTGAAGGCTTGCGAAGACTTCATGAACGCATTGCAGGCAAATGGTTATTATGAATTGAACCAGTCTGTCAATAACACACCGGCCGGTTACCGTTATGCCTACCGTATGGGGTACCTTTATCAAGGAAGTAAGGAAGTCATTCATTCTGTCAGGGTTCAGATGGGAGACGCTTTTAATTCCAGTACTTATTTCTGGCATAATTGGAGCGATTTGGGACGTAACTCTTATACGCCTACACAAGAATATGTGGAAATGTTCCCGTGGGCCGACGGTAAACCGTTCAATTGGGAGGAAACAGAGGCAGAAGGCAAGCTGGATGAAATGTTCGCGAAAGGTACTTTGGCCGACAATAACCTGGAATTGACCCGTGACCCTCGTTTGTATGAGACAGTGATAGTGAACGGATTGCCCAAGATGCTGGACTGGTCGAACAATGCCGGGTTGATGTCCGGACAGCCATACGAACTGTGGGTAGGCGGTTATGATGCCGGAAACAACTCACGGGATGAGACCATGCGTTTTGCTACTGGCTATGACAATATGAAGTATTATATCGGTACGGAATATCAGCGTCAGTATTGCCAGTGGGTGACTTTGCGTCTGTCGGATATTTATCTCACTTATGCGGAAGCATTGCTTCAGGCAAAAGGGGACAATGCGGGTGCGTTGACCTGGATAAATAAGGTGCGCGAACGTGTAGGCCTTGGCAAGCTGGAAGATTGTAATCCGGAAAAGAACCTGACTTCAAACAAGGAAAACTTGTTGGAAGAATTGCTGCGTGAGCGTGTGTGTGAGCTTGGTATGGAAGACGCACGTTTCTTTGATTTGATTCGGTATAAACGTGCGGACCGGTTTGAAAAAGAGCTGCACGGACTGTTGATTTACCGTCTGGATGAGAAAGGAAACCGTATAGAGACGAAATGGTTTGAAGGTGACCAGAATCAAGGAGCTCCCCAGCCCGTTCATTTTGACTATGAAAGATTTACGTTGCACAATATCCGTCGTTACTGGTGGGATTATGGTTTTGACACCAAATGGTATTTGTCACCGTTCCCTCAAACGGAAATAAACAAGGGATACGGACTGGTTCAGAATCCTGGCTGGTAATTTATAAAAGTATAAGTAATAGATTTTTGATAATAGCTTTATGAAAAAATATAAGAATCTGATGTGGGCATGCCTGGCCTTGCTGGCTGTTCCTGCTGGTGCTCAGGACACGGACAACAATGTCAGAGGAATGGTTGTCGACAAGTGGGGGCATCCGGTTTATGGTGCTTCTGTCATGGTGAAAGGGATGCCGGAAACAAGAGTTGAGACAGATAAGGATGGAAAATTTTCCATAGAAGCTTCTGCCGGACAGCAATTGAATATTGTGTCAGTAGATAAAGGTACGACTACGGTAAAGGCGGACGGAAAGTCGCTGGTGAAGGTCGTACTGAATTACGCGGGGCAGTCTGTCGACGTGGGCGCCGGACGTGTTTTTACCCGTGCCGAGTCTACGGCAGCCGTTTCTACCATTTATAATGAAGACTTTGATAAGCGTAGTGCTAAAAACATGTCTAATTCTCTGTTAGGGCAGGGAATGGGTATGATGGTCTTGCAGAATTCGGGAAATTATGCGGATGTGGAACCTACTTTTTATATCAGAGGACTTCAGAGTCTTTCCAGCAGCAATCCGTTGATATTGGTTGATGGTCTGGAAAGAGACATGAGCCTGCTTAGCCCGGAGGAAGTGGAATCTGTATCCGTTTTGAAAGATGCGGCCGCTGTAGCTTTGTATGGGTATAAAGGAATTAATGGGGCTATCCTGATTACGACCAAACGCGGTAAGTATAATTCCAAAGAAATCAAGTTTACTTATGACCATGTAAATAATTTCATGGACCGGAAGCCGGAGTTTGTGGATGCGGCCACTTATGCGCAGGCTTATAATGAGGCACGCAGGTATGAAGGTTTGTCTCCCCGTTATGCGGATAAGGAAGTGGAGTATTTCCGTAATGGAGACTTCCCTTATTTGTATCCGAATGTAAACTGGCTTGATGAGACTTTCAAGAATTCGGGCATTTCCAACAAGTATACGATTGAATTTCGCGGAGGTGGTTCTAAGTTCCGTTACTATTCTATGCTTGACCTGGTGACAGACAGAGGTTTCGTGAAAGAAGGCAATATGAACGAAGGCTATTCTACCCAGAACAAGTATTCGCGTGCCAATCTGCGTACCAATATGGATATTGATGTAAGCAGTACTACAAAACTGAAAGTGAATATTTTGGGTACATTGTCGGAATCTCTCCGTCCGGGTGCTTCTGCCAATCTGTGGGATATGATTTATACCCTGCCGGCAGCCGCTTTTCCTGTAAAGGATGAGGACGGCTTATGGGGAGGAAACAATACCACTTGGTTGGGAACCCAGAATCCGGTGGCTCAATCTCAGGGAGCGGCATATTCAAAAGGTCATACGAGAAGCTTGTTTGCGGACCTGACCTTGGAACAAGACTTGTCGGCTGTTACAGAAGGTTTGGGATTCAATTTCAGATTGGCTTATGATAACTATTCTTCTATATGGGAAGACCATAGCCAGGCTTATACTTATGGCGGATATACGGTGACTTATACTGATTTGACAGGACCTTTGTATACGCATACAACTGGAGGTGAGCCTACAGAAATGGGAAAAGACGGAAGCATAAATAACTGGACACGCCAGTTCAACTTCTCTGGTGGATTTAGCTATAACCGGAACTTTGCGGATACACACGATGTGTATTCTCAATTGAAGTGGGAATATGAGTACCGTGATTCATACGGCTTGAATACAACCATTTATCGCCAGAATGTGTCATGGTTTACTCATTATGGATATGACAAGCGTTATTTCCTTGACTTGGCGTTGGTAGGCTCCGGCTCCAGTCTGCTTGCTCCCGGTCATAAATGGGCGTTTTCTCCTACAGTGTCGGCGGCATGGGTGCTTTCGGAAGAAAATTTTATGAACAATGTGTCATGGATTGATTTCTTGAAACTTCGTGCTTCATTCGGCATTATCAATGCGGATTATCTGCCGGCCAGTGATGTGTATGATTACTGGGACCAGATTTATACCACAACAGGTACGCGCTATATGTTCAATAGTGCGTATGATTCTTCATTCGGTACGACAGAACTCGGCCGTTTGGCAAGTACGAATTATACGCATGAGAAAGGATATAAATACAATGTCGGTGTAGACGCCACGTTGTTTAAAGGGTTGAATCTTTCGGTAGACGCATATTATCAGCGTAGAAACAACATCTGGGTTTCTTCCGAAGGTAAGTACACGGCTGTCTTGGGACAGACTCCTCCGTATGAGAACGCCGGTGTGGTAGACAGTTGGGGCGGCGAGTTCAGCCTTGATTACACGAAGCGTGTGGGAGATGTGGTGCTGAATGCTGGAGGTAGCTTCAACTGGAACCGGAATGAGATTAAGGAGCAACTGGAGGAACCTAGAATGTACGATAATCTTGTACAGACCGGCCACTCGTTGAACCAGGTTTATGGTCTGGAAGCTGTAGGTTTCTTTAAAGACGCAGATGATATAGCCAACAGTCTGCCTCAAAGCTTCGGAACGGTCTATCCGGGAGATATTAAGTATCGTGATGTGAATGGAGATAAAATAATCGACAGCAATGACGTGACGGCTATCGGTTATAGCACAGTCGCTCCGGAAATTTATTATACGTTCCATTTGGGAGCGGAATGGAAAGGACTTGGATTTGACGCCCAGTTCCAGGGAACAGGCCGTTATTCTGCCATCTTGAATACGAAGAGTATGTTCTGGCCTTTGCTGAGCACAACTACGCTTTCTACTCATTATTATGAAAATCGTTGGACTCCTGATAATCAAGATGCAAAATATCCTCGATTGAGTACTCAGAGCAATACGAACAACTACCAGACAAATACAGTGTGGTTGGCAGATCGTTCCTTCTTGAAACTCCGCAATATTGAAGTTTATTATAATTTCCCTAAATCATGGTTGCAGAAAACAAAATTCATCGGCGATGCAAGATTGTATGTACGAGGAGTTGATTTGCTGTGCTTTGATAAGATTGATGTGTTAGACCCTGAATCTTATGGAGCGACAAACCCATTGAACAAGAGTCTGATTGTAGGTTTGAAAGTAGGTTTTTAATCTTAAAAGAAACGAAGAATGAAACTTAGAAAAATTGTCTATGGTATGTTGTGTATGGGAGCATTGGCTTCGTGCTCAGACCAAATGAACTACCATGAATATAATAATTATGATGAAGATTTTGTGAAGCTGAATTTTAGTAATGTTGGAGGTCTGATTACCACTATTTACCTGGATTTGGATACTGATTTTGGTAATTATTCTGGAGCAATATTAGGATCGGCTACTGATGAGTCACAGTATGCATATACAGGAAATTCTATTGAGACATTTTATAATGGCTCATGGAGTCCGACTAATGCTCAAAGTGGAACTTGGAGTACATGTTATTCGGGTATTTCAAACTGTAATCTGTTTTTGGATAAGTATGTTGGATTGACATTCCCAGAGTTAGAGCAGAATGCAGACTATAAACCTCAGATGTTCCGTTACAATAACTATCAGTATGAAGTACGTTTTCTGCGTGCCTATTTTTACTTTAATCTGGTGCGTCAGTATGGAGATGTGCCGTTCATCGATCATTTCTTGAGTGCAGATGAGAGCAATACATTGAGTCGTACTCCGGCTAAAGATATTTTTGATTATATTATTTCAGAGTGTGATGATATAAAGGATCTGATAATTGAAGATTATGCCAACCTTCCTGCAGATGTGGTATTACCTAGTGAATCTCCAGAAACAGGTCGTGTAAATAAAGCTACAGTTTTGGCCTTGAAAGCTCGTGCGGCTCTTTATGCAGCAAGTCCATTGTTTAATACAGATAATAATCCAGAATTATGGCATCGTGCGGCTACAGCGAATAAAGAATTATTGGATTATTGTGTAAATGAACGTGGCATGAAGCTGGTTAGTGACTATGCCTCTTTGTGGGATAAAAATAACTATAAGAATGCTACGGATGAATTAATTTTTGGTCGTCGCGCGAATCGTGAATCTAGTACTATGGAGTCTTATAATTATCCGGTTGGAATTGAAGGTGGAAATGGAGGGAACTGTCCGACACAAAATCTGGTGGATGCGTATGAGACTACCGACGGTTATGACGTGCGCCTGGTCAATGGAGCGTGGATTGCGGATGGCAGCCGTGTGTTTGACAAGGCAAAACCATACGATAACCGTGACCCGCGTTTGAGAATGACTATCTGTGTGAATGAGGAAACCGGATGGCCGACATGGAATGAAGGTACGATTTACACTTATCAGGGAGGGGCAAACGGACAGCCTCTGAACGGAGGTACCCCAACTGGATATTATTTGAAAAAATATTGCCAGGGAGACATTGACCTTCGTTCTAATAGTACTAATAAGTCGGCTTATCATACATGGATAACTTATCGTTTGGGAGAATTCTATTTGAATTATGCAGAAGCTGTATTCCGTTATTTGGGAAGTGCGGATGCAACGGATGCTGAGTTTACTATGTCGGCTCGCCAGGCAGCTAGTATGACTCGTGAACGTGAAGGAGTAGGAATGCCTGCCTTCCCGTTAAATATGTCAAATGATGCGTTTTGGGAGGCTTATAAAAAAGAACGTATGGTGGAACTTGCTTTTGAAGGACATCGTTTTTGGGATGTACGTCGTTGGAAAGAGGCTGACAAATATTTTGTAAATATAGAAGGTCTGCAAATCTCAAAAACAGGAGATAATACTGCTTATTCTTATTCTACAGTGGTAAATACTCGTCAGTGGGACGATAAGATGTATCTCTTCCCGATACCTCAATCCGAGAGAATGAAAAATCCTAATTTAAGTCAGAATCCGGGCTGGTAAGTCCCGGATTCCGGAAAAGTATAAATATTTAAAAATATAAGATATCATGAAAAGACTATTTACAAGTTTCTTAGGTGCTGTCTGTCTTTTTGCATTATCAGCATGTTCGGATGAAGAAACTCCGGCTCCGCAACCAGGAGGTGGTGATACAGAAGAACTGCCTGCACTTCCCTCTGAAGTGGTAAAAGACGGTCGGGCTATGTGGGTAAGTTATGATCCTACTCCTGATGCGGATGCTAATTCTACTACTTTTATACATGGGGCTTTGGTTAGCTGGCGACTATTGCAAAGCGATCCGTCTAACGTGGCATTTGATATTTATAAATCGGTAGATGGAGGGCAGGAAGTAAAATTGAATGGCGAGGCACTGCTTAATTCAACTTGCTTTCTGGATGAAAATATAGATGCTACAAAAGCAAATCATTATCGTGTCACATTATCTGGAAACACTGAAACAATTTGTGAGTGTGATTTTACGCCAGAGATGGCTCAAACTTATTACCGTAAAATTACATTGAATGCAAATCCTTCTACAATTGAATTGCCGGAAAGCGGTTCTTATGTAGCAGATGATATTCAGGTAGGTGAACTGGATGGTGACGGTGAAATGGAAATCGTGATTAAGCGTGAACCTTATGATGGAGCTAATCAGGGGGGATGGCATAATGGTACTACTTTATTGGAAGCCTATAAATTGGATGGAACTTTCCTTTGGCGTATTGACTTGGGAGTTAATATTCGTTCGGGCTCTCATTATACTTCTTATATCTTGTATGATTTTGATGGTGATGGGTTGTGTGAAATTGCCTTCCGCTCTGCTGAAGGTACCCAGTTTGCAGATGGAAAGATGATTACAGGAGAAGATGGAAAAGTTCATGATTATCGTATTCGTGATTTAAATGGTGCCGGATGGGCTTCAGGTGCAAAACTTCCTACTACTTGTGGCTTGATTTTTGAAGGTCCTGAATACATCTCAATTTGTCGTGGGTATGATGGACGTGAAATAGCACGTACAGATAATATTCCTCGTGGAGGTGAAGGTTCTAAAGTAGAACGTGCTGAGTATTGGATGGATTATTGGGGCGATGATTATGGAAACCGTATGGACCGTTTCTTTATTGGTGCTGCTTATTTAGATGGGATTCCTGATCCATCAACTGGTGCTAGAACAAGTAATCCTAGTCTGATTGTGACTCGTGGCGTGTACAAGAACTGGCAGGTTTGGGCCTTTGACCTAAAAGGATCGGAACTGGAAAATCGTTGGAAATTTGATACCAAGGATCATGATGAAAAATGGTTGGCAATGTGTTCTCATGCTTTTCGTGTAGCAGACTTAGATAATGATGGAAAAGATGAAATTCTCTATGGACAGGCTGCAATTGATGACAATGGAAATGAACTTTGGTGCACTGGAAATGGACATGGAGACTGTTTGCATGTGGGTAAATTCATTAAAGATCGTGATGGCTTGCAGATTGTGGCTTCCTTTGAAGAAGAAAATACATATGCAGTACAAGGATTGGGGTATGGATGCCAGGTTATTGATGCACGTGACGGTTCATTAATTTCTGCTCATGGTGCTGGAATGCATGGTGATGTAGGGCGTTGTATTGTAGCAGACGTAGATCCTGATAGTCCTAATATGGAATTTTGGTCTTCGATGAATTCTGGAATGTACAATTGTGGAGGTTCTATAGATGTACCTATAAGTCCTGATATGCCTACTGGTATTGGTGGTGGTACGTTATATAATGCAGCAATTTGGTGGACTGGAGAATTGACTCGTGAGTTGTTTGACCGTGCTTTGATTGTAAGCTATAAAGCTAATCCGAGAACGAATAAGAACCGTCTTGTGAATTTTGCAACTGGATATGGAAGCAATGAAGGTAATCATAGTACAAAATATAATCCTTGTTATTACGGTGATTTCCTGGGCGACTGGCGTGAGGAAGTAATAATGGGCTCTTCAGACCATTCTGCGATTTATATTTTCTCTACGAATTATCCGACAGAGCATCGTTTCCCGCATCTTATGACAGATCATACTTATGATATGAGTCAGGCAATGCAGAATATAGGTTATAATCAACCCACTCATTTAGGCTATTATATCGGATCCAAATAATAGTAAACAAAAGTTAGTTAGATTTCGGTTGGTGTGTGAGCAAGTGATTGTGTGGACGCCAACCATTTTTTATTTTGTATAATAACAAAAGAGACTATTTCTCGGAAAAATGAAATAGTCTCTTTTGTTTTTTGATTGAATAAGACGAAAATTTAAATACCCCTTTCCTTGATAATGCCGTTCTGGTAAGCTACCAGCAGTTTCTTCAAATCTTCAATTTGTACCATCAGTTCGCGGCCTTTGTCGGTATCTTTCACCATCATGCGCTGACTGCTCAATTCTACGATTTGGGTGGTCGACTTAATGTCTTGTCCTTCTTCAATAGCTTTCTGGGTAGAAGTGAAGGGTTCGTGCTGTACAAGCTGGAAACCGCGTGAGTGGTACACCAATGTGTAGCCTGCAATACCCGTTTCCGGTTGGTAAGCCTTGGAGAATCCACCATCGATAACCATCAGTTTACCGTTGGCTTTAATTGGTTTTTCTCCTTTGACTGCTTTTACCGGTACATGTCCGTTGATGATGTGGCGGTGTTCTCCTTCCACTCCGAATTCATCCAGAATCATGTCGCAGATATCTTCACGGTCGCGCAAGGTGTAATAATAGCCTTTCACTTCTTTATGAGTTTCCTTGTCGGTCAGGAAATAACGTTCGAAGGTAGCCATTTTACTCTTATCGAAGGCCGGAGAGTTCTTTCCGCACCACAGGTACCAGATGAAGTCTCTGGCAAATGCTTTTTCCGGATCATCTTCTTCTGCAAAATAAGCTGTACGGATAAGCTGGCCTACGCGCTTGAGCAGGGCTTCTCCCTTGTATTTCTTTCCGAGTATGTCTACTTCCTTAAGCGTTCCGTCGGCATTCATCGGCATAGAAGCGTGGAAGAGCAGGTTTGAGTTGCATACATTGTACATGCATCCGTAACGGAAAATGCATTTCATGTGCTTGCGCAACTTTTCGCTTCCCGTGAAAGATTTGTGCAGTTTCTGTACGATTTCTTCTTCTTCTTCTGTCAACTGGTATGGGTTTTCCGGATCGATGGTCGGGAACAGGCAGTCGCGCATCTCATAATCTTTTCCGTCAAGCTGGAATACTTTCCGCTTGAAGTCGATGTGGTGCAACAGCAGACGGCTGTCCATGTCGAATTCCGGATGACGCCGGATGGCAGCAGCTTCCAGCTTGAACTGGATAATGGTGATGGCCTTGTGCATCTGCGAGATGAGCCGCAAGGTCTTGTCATTGTATGAACTGCTTTCGGGTGCAATCTTAGGAGCAAAGTATTCGCATGGGTCGTTGGCGTAGGCTTCCATAGCAAAGGTAGCCAGCGGAAGCAGGTTGATGCCGTATCCGTCTTCCAATGCCGGAAGGTTACCGTAGCGCATGGCCAGACGCAGTACGTTGGCAATACAACAGTCATTTCCTGAAGCGGCTCCCATCCAGAGGATGTCGTGATTGCCCCATTGGATGTCGAAGTTATGGTAGTTGCAAAGTGTGTCCATGATGATGTGAGGACCAGGACCACGGTCGAAAATATCTCCTAAGATATGCAGTGAGTCGATGGTCAGTCGCTGTATCAGGTTACACAGTGCAATGATGAAGTCGTCGGCACGGCGTGTCTCAATAATGGTACGGATAATGACATTGATGTAAGCCTGCTTGTTGGGATCCATGGGACTTTCGTGAAGCAACTCCTGAATGATGTAGGAGAATTCTTCAGGCAGCGCCTTGCGTACCTTTGAACGTGTATATTTGGATGATACATTCTGGCAGACTTTTACCAGCTGGTTCAGGGTGATGACATACCAGTCTACGAGGTCTTTTTCCACTTCCTTTACCAGTTGTAACTTCTGTTCCGGATAATATATCAGCGTGCAGAGTTCCTTTTTCTCCATTTCGCGGAGGTTGTTGCCGAAAATCTCGTTTACCTTCCGTTTGATAGCTCCGGAAGCATTGCGGAGCACATGCTGGAAAGCTTCGTATTCCCCGTGCAGGTCGGCCAGAAAATGTTCCGTTCCTTTCGGAAGGTTCAGAATGGCCTCCAGGTTGATGATTTCCGTGCTGGCTGCAGCCAGGTTAGGAAAATCGTGTGAAAGGAGTTCCAGGTAGCGGATGTCCTTCTGTATCATTTCCGGGGTAATTTGTTTGTAGGTTTTCATGATATTGAGTGATTTAAAAGTTGCTATAAAAATAACATGAGCACTAATTGTGCGATGATGACGCGGGTAAACATTCCGAGAGGGTAGACCGTCGCGTAGCTTACCGAAGGTTCATCTCCTGGAATGATGTCGTTGGCATAGTTCAGTGCCATCGGGTTGGCCATACTTCCGCAGAGCATACCGCATGTATTGCCGAAGTCCATTTTGCACAGACGAAGGGATACCAAAGCCATGATAACGACAGGAATAAAGGTTATCAGGAATCCGATGCCTACCCACAAGGCTCCTTCCGGACGCATGACGGTTTCAAAGAAGTGCGCACCGGCATCCAGTCCAAGACAAGCTAAGTAAAGAGACAAGCCGATACCTCGGAGCATCAGATTGGCACTGCGCGTGGTATAGGTCACCAGATGCAGACGAGGCCCGTAGGCTCCAATCAGGATACCGATTACAATCGGTCCGCCTGCCAGTCCTAATTTGACAGGTGAGCTGATGCCTGGAATGGCAATAGGAATGGACCCTACGATGAGTCCCAGTATGATGCCGATAAAAATAGAGGCTAAGTTAGGGTCTTTAAGCGTTTTTACGGTATTTCCCAATACTTTCTCCACATTCTGAATGGCTGCCGCTTCACCTACTACCGTCAGACGGTCACCTAATTGCAGTACCAGTCCCGGAGTGGCCAGCAGTTGTACACCGCTTCGCAGCACACGACTGATATTGATGCCATACGTGTTGCGCAGACGGAGTGAACCCAGTTTCTTTCCGTTGATTTCCGGTCGGGTGACGATAATGTGCTTGGAAATCAGTTTGCTGTCGATGGCATTCCAGTCAATGTCTTCTTTGTTCCAGTCCCGTTTTTCCTGTTCACCGAACAGAATGGTCAGTGTGGGCGCATCTTTTTCGGTCGTGATTACCAGAATACGGTCATTCTCTTTCAGTATCTTTTCAGAAGTCGGAATGCTCACGGTACCTTCACGCCAGAGTCGTGAGATGACGAATTTGGGATAGCCTACCTGAGCAATATCCTGTATACTCTTGTTGAAGATGGCGGGATTGTGTATCTGAAAAGTAGCAATGTACGTGTGGTTGGAGTCGTCGTGTTCATGCTCCTGCATGTCAGACGGGCGTACGAAGAACTTTCTGATAACGACGATGGCAAAAATAACTCCCACCACTCCGAGCGGATAGGTCACGGCACAACTGAGGGCAGCTCCACTGGTGGGCTCACCTAACTGTTTCAGTGTCTGCTGTGCGGCACCCAAGGCAGGAGTATTGGTAGTGGCTCCGCAAAGAATACCTACCATGTCAGGCAGACTGATGGGGGTGGTCATGCTCAGTACTACGGCCATTATTGTACCGAGGAAGATGACTCCTAATCCTAACAGGTTCAGACGGTATCCGCCTCGCTGAAATGAGCTGAAAAATCCCGGACCGACCTGTAGTCCTAATGAATAGACAAAGAGAACCAATCCGAAGCTTTCTGCATAGCTGAGCATTTGCGGATCGATGGCGAGACCTAAATGCCCGGCCAGAATTCCGGTGAAGAAAACAAATGTGACTCCAAGGGAGATACCGCAGATATGAATTTTCCCTAATCCTAATCCGATTGCCGTAATCAACGACAGTATGATAACCGCCTGAAGAGCGGATTGTTCCACAAATAAATTAATTAGCCATTCCATGCTGCAAAGATATATACTTTGTGGAAAATAATTCTTTCGTGTCAGACAAAATGTTAGAAAAAGTATGCAGAAAAGAAATCCCCGAAAGGCTTTCATCGCCAATTTGGCCGATAAAAGTCTTTCGGGGATGATAAAATAATGGTAGGACTTGTATGCCGGAATTATCGAACGAACAACAGTTCGCGATATTTCGGAAGTGTCCACATCTGATCGTCGACAATCAGTTCCAGCTTGTCGATGTGGTAACGGATTTGTTCCAGCATCGGAGCTACTGTATCGTGATAAGCAATGGCTTTTTCACGTTCGCTGGTAATGCGGTTAGCTACCTTGCGGGCTTCTACCATTTCATCCACATGCTTCTTGATGAAGGAAGTATGTTCTGAAATTTCCTTGATGATAGCCAGGTTTTCAGCTGACAAAGTCTGAGCTTCTTCTTCTGAGAACAATGATTTCATCTTGTATGCATTGTCTATCAGTTTTGTCTGGTATTCAATGGCTACCGGAACCACGTGATTCATTACCAGGTCACCCAATACGCGGGCTTCAATCTGGATTTTCTTGGTGTACATATCCCATTTCACCTCGTTACGGGCTTCCAGCTCTTTGCGGGTCATGACACCGGTTGATTCGAACATGCGGATGCTCTCCGGTTTCAGGTAGTTATCGAAAATTACCGGGCAGCTGGTTTCGCAGTCCAAACCGCGTCGTGCAGCTTCTACCTTCCACTCATCGCTGTAGCCGTTGCCGTCGAAGCGGATAGGCTTGCATTCCTTGATGCATTTGCGAACCACCTGGATGATAGCAGAAATCTTAGGTTCTCCTTGTTCTATCAGTTCGTCTACTTCTTTCTTGAACTCAATGAGCTGTTCGGCTACCGCTGTATTCAGGGCAATCATGGCGCTGGCACAGTTAGCTTCTGAACCCGGAGCACGGAATTCAAAGCGGTTTCCTGTAAACGCGAAAGGAGAAGTACGGTTACGGTCTGTATTGTCAATCAGCAGTTCCGGAATCTGAGGAATATCCAGTTTCATTCCCTGTTTGCCACCCAAAGACACTAAGTCGTCGTTGGTACTTTCTTCCAAGTGGTCGAGCACCTTGCTGAGCTGTGTTCCCAGGAAAGAAGAAATGATGGCAGGAGGAGCTTCGTGACCACCCAAACGGTGTGTGTTGGTTGCACTCATGATAGAAGCTTTCAGCAGTCCGTTGTGGCGGTAAACGGCCATCAGGGTATTTACTACGAAGGTGATGAAGCGCAGGTTTTCTTCAGAAGTCTTTCCCGGAGCCATCAATAAAGTACCGGTGCTGGTTCCAAGTGACCAGTTGTTGTGCTTACCTGAACCGTTGACACCTTTGAACGGTTTTTCGTGGAGCAGTACGCGGAAACCATGGTTACGTGCCACTTTTCTCATCAGTGACATAACCAGCATGTTGTGGTCTACTGCCAAGTTACATTCTTCGTAAATCGGAGCAAGCTCGAACTGGTTTGGAGCTACCTCGTTGTGGCGTGTCTTGACCGGGATACCCAGTTCCAGTGACTGGATTTCCAAATCTTTCATAAAGGCAGCTACACGGGTTGGAATGGCTCCGAAGTAGTGGTCTTCCAGCTGTTGGTTCTTGGAAGCTTCGTGTCCCATCAGGGTACGGCCAGTCAGCAGCAAGTCCGGACGGGCAGCATACAAGCCTTCGTCAACCAGGAAGTATTCTTGTTCCCATCCCAGGTAAGAGATGATTTTCTTTACAGAAGGGTCAAAGTAATGCATCACATCCAGAGCAGCCTTGTTTACGGCACGCAGTGCTTTCAGCAACGGAGCCTTGTAGTCGAGTGATTCTCCGGTATAAGCAATGAATACGGTCGGGATGCACAAGGTGTCGTCTACCACGAAGACCGGTGAAGACGGGTCCCATGCACTGTATCCGCGGGCTTCGAATGTATTACGGATACCTCCATTGGGGAATGAAGAACCGTCTGATTCCTGCTGAACAAGCAATTTTCCTGAAAACTCTTCCAGCATGCCACCCTTTCCATCGTGTTCCACAAAAGCATCATGCTTTTCGGCTGTACCTTCTGTCAGCGGCTGGAACCAGTGTGTATAGTGGGTCACCCCTAATTCGATCGCCCATTTTTTCATTCCGTCGGCTACGGCATTGGCGATGCTGCGGTCGAGGGTGGCACCGTTGTCAATCACATCAATGAGTTTGGCATATACGTTGCTCGGCAGATACTTGAACATTTTTTCGCGGTTGAATACATATTTCGCAAAGTATTCACTGGGGCGTGTTGCTGGCGAGGCCACTTCTACCGGTTTTTTGTGAAATGCCTTTTCTACTACTCTGAATCTTAATTTTGACATAATACCTTATTTCTTATTTTAAGTTATTTGATTTCTATATTTACAGGTTGTTTTGTTTACAGACACTGGCAAATTCGCTGGATGCCTTCTTCGCACTGATGGCGTTCCCCGAAAGAGGTCAAGCGTACATAGCCTTCGCCGCTTGGGCCGAAACCAACTCCGGGCGTGCTTACCACTTGTGCTTCGTACAGAAGTTTGTCGAAGAACTTCCAGGAAGTCTGGTTGTCCGGTGCCTTTATCCATAGATACGGAGCGTTTTCTCCTCCAAAAAATTGTATGCCTGTCTTCGAGAGCATCTTTTTCATGATTCGGGCATTGTCCATGTAATATTGTACCATGGCTTTTACTTGCTCTTTTCCTTCGGGAGTATAAATAGCTTCTGCTCCTCGTTGGGTGATGTAAGATACACCGTTGAACTTGGTGGATTGTCGTCTGAGCCATAGTTTGTTCAGCGGAATCCGTTTGCCTTCCAAAGTGGCTGCGGTCACTTCCTTGGGAATTACCATGTATCCGCATCGCACACCGGTGAAACCTGCGGTTTTCGAGAAACTGCGGAACTCGATAGCTACTTTCTTGGCTCCTTTTATTTCATAAATGGAATGAGGAATGTCCGGATCTTGTATGTATCGTTCGTATGCGGCATCAAAGATAATCAGTGCATCGTTCTCTATGGCATAGTTGACCCATTTTTTGAGTTCACTTTTACTCAATACGGCTCCAGTAGGATTGTTGGGGTAGCACAAGTAAATAATGTCAATGCGTTGCTTGGGAATTTCCGGAATAAAGTTGTTCTCTATACGGCAGGGCATGTACACCACATTACTCCATTTGCCGTCTTTTTCCAATGTGCCGGCTCTTCCGCATGAAACGTTTGAATCAATGTAAGCCGGATAGATAGGGTCTGTCACTCCGATGCTGTTGTCGTGGCGCAGTATATCGCCGATATTGCCCGTATCCGATTTGGAACCGTCGCTGATGAAAATCTCATTGGCATCGAAATAAATGCCGTGGGCGGCGTAATCATGCTTCAAAATGGCTTCGATCAGGAAGTCGTATCCTTGCTCAGGTCCGTATCCTCTGAATGTGTTGGGATTCCCTAATTCACCGGCTGCTTTTTGCATAGCCTCTACACATGCTTTGGGGATAGGGAGGGTCACGTCGCCGATTCCCAAATGAATAATGCGGGCCTGGGGATGTGTCACTTTAAAAGAATTAACTCTTTTCACTATATCGGTAAACAAGTAGTTTTCCGGTAATTTGAGCAGGTGTTCGTTGACTAATGCCATTTATTCTTCTATTTGGCGGCAAAAGTACGAAAATCATGTCATTTTTAAAAGATTGTCCCCGCTTTATTTTTCTTATTTTTTGAAATTGATATAAGTCAATTGTATGGAATTTTTCTTACTTTTGCAGCTGAATTTTTTTTAGAAAATCGATACGAAAATGAATCCAGCTTTGCCTGCTACAAGAAAGCAGAAATTTTTGAGAGAGACCAAGGATTATTTAATGATTGCTTTGGGTATGATTATGTATGGCATCGGATGGACCGTATTTCTGTTGCCGAGTGATATTCCTTCAGGAGCGGTGCCGGGTATTGCATCTATCATTTATTGGGGAACCGGCTTTCCAGTGCAGTATACCTATCTGATTATAAATTTTCTACTGCTTCTTCTTGCGTTGAAGATCTTAGGATTGAAGTTCTGCCTGAAGACCATATTTGCCGTCTTTACGTTGACGTTTATATTAAGTGTCATTCAGAATTTTGTCACCGGAGAGTTGATTCATGACCAGCCTTTCATGTCGTGTGTGCTGGGAGCTTCTTTCTGTGGAGCCGGTATCGGAGTCGCATTCTCTGCCAACGGAAGTACAGGAGGTACCGATATTATTGCGGCCATTATCAACAAGTATCGTGACATTACGCTGGGAAGGGTCATCCTGATTTGTGACGTGATTATCATTTCTTCAAGTTACCTAGTGTTGCATAACTGGGAGAAAGTCGTCTATGGATATGTGGTGCTCTTTATTTCCAGTTTTGTATTGGACCAGGTGGTAAACAGTGCCCGTCAGTCTGTTCAGTTCTTTATTATCTCCAGTAAATATGAAGAAATAGGTGCGCGTATTAATAAAGACTTGCATCGTGGAGTTACTTTTATTGACGGTGTAGGCTGTTATACGCATAACGGAGTGAAAATGATGTTTGTCTTGGCTAAGAAAAGAGAATCCAACACTATTTTCCGTTTAATTAAAGACATTGATCCTAAGGCATTCGTCTCTCAGAGTGCGGTTATTGGTGTATTTGGTGAAGGTTTCGATCGTATTAAGGTCAAATAATTAGAAATGAATAATATGATGACAAATATAGAAGTAGCCAAGATTATGGTTTCCGGAATGAAATGTATGTTAAGCCGGGAACAGATTCATGAATTGACTGACATATTGGTTTGCCGGAAATTCAAGAAAGGCGAACGTATCCTCGACGAAGGGGAGGTTTGCCGTTCCATGCTTTATCTGGAAAAAGGACTGACTCGTCAGTTTTATTTTAAATACGATAAGGACCTGACCGAACATATAGCGTATGAAGGAGGGGTCGTGATTTGTCTGGAAAGCTATTTGAAAGAAGAGCCTACCCGTCTGATGATTGAAACCTTGGAGCCTACCATTGCGTGGGATATACCTAAAGATAAAATAGAAGAGCTGGCTTTAAAGGATGCAGAGATAGGAGTGTGGTATCGCAAACTATTTGAAGCTTCCTTGATTGAATCTCAGGTAAAGGCTGATACGTTGCGTTTTGAGCCGGCGCATGAACGTTATAATAAATTGCTTCAGTTGCATCCCGAAATCCTGAAGCGTGCTCCTCTAGTCTATATCGCTTCTTTGCTTCAAATGACACCGGAAACCCTGAGCCGTGTGCGTTCTGCAAGTCTGAACGGATAAGTAAAATCTTTTATTCATATAAAAAGGAATGGTTTTGTTTAGAACAAAACCATTCCTGCTTCAATCACCATTTTCTTATCGAAAGCCTGATTGCCTTTATATGTCCGGGTCCATCCGTATCCACCGGCAAGGAACAGGCCGAATTTCTTTGTCAAGCTATATTCCAGACTTATTCGCGGCTCGATAGCATATAAACGGGCCGGATAACCATGGTGCTTGTTTTCTAATGATTCTATGTGATAATATCCAAGGTCGGCACTGAGGTCTAATTTGTCAGTCAGGCTGTGATATACGCCTGCACGATAGAATCCTGTGACGGAAAGTTTATTGTCTACGCCCAGATAGTATGCACCTGTACCGATTTGCGTATAAGTATATTTGTTCTTGAACCGGATAGACAGGCTGGCTTTATTGGCGTTACCTCCGGATATAAGCATTTGCACACGGGTTTGTGGTTTCAGGTTGATGCATCCAATCTGATGGGCCGTACTGTCCGTACTGACATTGACAATACCGATCTGATAACCTTTGGAACTGTTTTTAGTATTGACATTTCCTACTCCTAACTGTACCCCTCTGTTAGTGACGCTGTAATTGAGCAAGGCAGTTTGTACTCCTTTATTTTCTACACTCACATTTCCAAGTCCGGCTAACTGCCATCCTTGGTTAGACTTTCCACTTACGTTTAATAGCGAGGTCAGTTGTACACCTCTGGAGGAATTTCCGGAAACGTTCATCAATCCTCCGATAATGAGTCCGGCCTGAATATCCTTGTTTACGTTGGCCAAGCCGGAAATAGCAAGTCCTCTGGTATCTTCGCTGACATTGACCAAACCGGCAATGCCAACACCTTTAATGTCTCCTCCGGAAATATTTCCCAAACCAGCAATGGATAAGCCGTATGCAGAAGTACCTGTAACGTTTGTCAATCCGGAAAGGATAAACCCGCAGGCTCTTTTACCCGTCACATTGGCAATACCGGAGATTTGTACCCCCGTAGATTTCAGTCCGGACACATTGGTAAATCCAGAAATCTGCATACCATACGAATTATAATGCTGAAGGCTGGAAATCGCGTTGATACCAAGTCCGTTCAAACAAGAATAATTGCTAAACAAGCCGAGGTTTACGTATGTCCTTGGCGGAAATTTCTTTTTATTGGTGATGTTCAGTGAAACATTCGGACCTTTTTTCAGAGCTGAGGCTGGTTTCGTTTCCTGTGCAGATAAGTGCGTTCCTGCCAGGATACCTCCTAACAGGAACGCGGATATAAATGTTCGTTTCATGATGCTACTTGACTTCTTGGTATAAGAAACGCTTGATGCTTTTCTTAGGTGTCTTTTCAAATTCTTCCGGGTAAATCTTGATGCGCGTAATCTGAGAATAAGCAGGAAGTTCCGCATTCACTGCTACACGGTTTTCTTCCATGATTCTTTCAATATCGGCATCTGTCAATCCCTGTTTGTAGGCTTCCTCAAAGTCCGGATAGATAAGCGCAGCCAGTTTATGGTCACTTTGCTGAATCACAATGTTTTCGCATACATACGGCAGGTTGCTTATCTTTTCTTCGATTTCTTCCGGGTAGATATTTTGTCCTGAAGGTCCTAACAGCATATTCTTGCTTCGGCCTTTGATGGTCACGTTTCCTTCTTCATCCATTACCCCCAAGTCGCCTGTGTGCAACCAGCCTTCCGCATCGATCGCTTGTGCCGTTGCTTCCGGATTTTTGTAATATCCTAACATCACGTTTTCTCCTCGGGTAAGAATCTCTCCTACAATATTCTGAGGGTCCGGACTGTCTATCTTTATTTCCATGCGTGGTGCGGCTTTACCGCAAGACCCCGGTTTGTAGCGCAACCAGTCCTCGTAGCAGATAATCGGTCCGCATTCGGTCATTCCATATCCTACCGTATATGGGAAATCCAGACTTCTGAGTAGTCTTTCTACGTCCTGATTGAAAGCTGCTCCTCCAATAATGACTTCATAGAAATTTCCACCGAAAGCCTGCACCATGTGTTCACGTACGGCTTCCTTAATCTTATCGTTGATCAGAGGAACCTTCAGCAGAAGTTTCATTTTCAGCGTTTCCAGCTTAGGCAACACGTTCTTTTTGATAATCTTCTCAATGATAAGTGGAACCGAAATCACAATGTGAGGCTTCACTTCCGAGAACGCCTGGAAAATAATCTTGGGGCTTGGCATACGGGTGAGGAAGTACACATGGCAACCTGCACAGAATTCATAGATAAATTCAAATGCCAGTCCGTACATGTGTGCCATAGGCAAGATGGAGATTACCTTATTGCCAGGTTGCAGGGTCAACACCTCAAATGCGAACTGTGTATTCGACCATAAGCTGCGATAAGGAAGCATTACCCCCTTAGAGAAGCTGGTCGTTCCAGAGGTATAGTTGATAAGTGCCAGTTCTTCCGGAGTATCTCTTCGGTAGCTGACATGCTCCTTCCGGAAATTGCGTGGAAATTTCTTTCCAAACATTTCGTTCAAGTGTTCACGGGCATATTCCAACTGCTTGCTGCGGCATACTAACAAGGTAAAGTCGGTCATCAGAATGATACCTTCCAGGTTCGGCATTTCAGCCTCGTTCAACGCTTCCCATACCACATCTCCCACGAAGAGAAGACGGGCATCGGAATGATTGACGATATTATGTACATTGTCTGCCTTGAATTCATGAAGAATAGGAACTGCTACCGCACCGTATGTCAGGATAGCCAGAAAGGCTACTCCCCAGTGTGAACTGTTGCGTCCGCACAAGGCTACCTTATCGCCCGGCTTGATGCCACTTTCCTCCAGCAAAATATGCAGTTTTTCTATTTTACGTGCTACATCCTTGTATTGCAGAGTGGCACCTTTGTAGTCTGTCAGGGCATCCAGGTCCCAGTTCTTTTTGATACTGTCCTCAATGAAGGCCAGAAAACTTTTTTCCATATAATTGTATTTATAGTTTGCACAAAGTTATGCTATTTGTGCAAAGATACCTTTTTGTTTCAAGTTTCCAAACAAAATAAATTAAAACTATTTACGTTTGAAAGCTATCAGTCCTGTTTCGGCTGTTTATTTTACTTTTAGTTTAAAAATCTTTCCACCGTATGCAGGCAGTTCCGTGCAAGTGGGACTTTCGGGCGTGAAGCAGATTTTTTCTGTCTTTCCGGTAAGCAGGTCCTTGGCATTGCATTGGGCAGATGGAGTCATTTTGAAGTATTCAAATGCATGAGCCGGCACGTTAACTGCTACCTGAGTTGCCGTGTCGCTGAAGTTTACCATAATGAAGAGTACTTCCTGACCGTATTTACGCAAGAAAGCGTACTGCTTGTGCTCATTCATCTGCCATCCGTTCAGGTTCACATACATCAGGTCGAAGAATTCACCTTTGCTGATGGCCTGTTCTTTCTGGCAGATATGCAGGATGGTTTCGTAAGTTTTACGCAGTTCCTTTTCCTTTTCACTGAGCAGATGCGTATTCCAGCGTCCGCGGTTACTCCAGCGGTAAATGCTGTCTACGTTCCAATAGTCGAAGATAGTGGTTCGTCCGTCCTGTCCGCTGAAACCCTCGCAGTCCATTCCTTTTTCGCCCAATTCCTGTCCGAAATAGACCATGACCGGATTGCTTCGCAGGCAGGAAGATACGATGAAGGCAGGAACAGCCTTGAATGGATTGCCAGCAAAGAAGTCGGATGCAATGCGCTGTTCATCGTGGTTTTCCAGGAAATTCAGCATGTGGTCCTGAATGTCGTCTACACTTTGCCAGCAGTGGGTGATTCCGGTGGCTGAACCATATCCGCAAGTAATGTTTCTCAGCGTGTCATACAGTCCTACCTTATCATATAGGTAATCGAAATGTCCGTTGTAAATATAGTTACGGTATTCATTCGGATTGTACACTTCGGCAATAAAGATAATCTGCGGGAAGGCAGCCTTGATACGAGGAATAACCCATCCCCAGAATTCGCAAGGTACCATTTCGGCCATGTCGCAACGGAAACCGTCGATACCTTTTCCGGCCCAGTAGCTCAGTATGTCTTCCATTTTCTTCCAGGTGTCCGGTATCGGGTCAAAATGTCCTCCGGTGTGATGCAGGTAGTCCACTCCATAATTCAGCTTGATGGTTTCATACCAGTCGTTCCGGTTGGGCCATGCGTCAAAGCGGTCGTTTCCGGTAGCCTTGGCCGGCATTTCCTCGTAATTCCCTTGTTCCGGATCATAAAGGTCGATTTCGCCTGCCAGCTTCTGTCCCGGTATATAGTAGAAATTGTTTTGTGGATTGAAATCCTGAGAGCAGTCATCGTTCTCACCCAAATCCTTTACACCAGCCGGTTTGGCCAGAGAGTGATACTGCCGTGCCACATGGTTCGGAACGAAATCCATGATGACCTTCAGTCCGCATTCATGGCTGCGTGTAACCAAATGCTCGAATTCCTCCATACGCTTGTCTACATGCTCGGCCAAGTCCGGGTCGATGTCATAATAATCGCGGATGGCATACGGAGAGCCTGCTTTCCCTTTCACAATGGAAGGGTGGTTCTTGGGAATGCCGTATGCAGTGTAATCCGTTTGCGAAGCGTGCGCTATCAGTCCGGTGTACCAGATGTGTGTAGCGCCTAATTTTTTTATTTCGTGTAAGGCCTGTTTGGTAAAATCATTCATCTTTCCACATCCGTTTTCTTCAAGGCTGCCATTCGGACGGCAGGTCTTGTTCTGGTTACCAAACAAGCGGGTAAAAACTTGGTATATGATAATCTTTTCTGTTGTTTCCATAATGTTTGAATAATTTTAAAAACGAAAAAAGCACGAATTATACTTTCGCACGGATAAGAAAGAGAATCCGTCTGCTTTGTATAATTCGTGCCCTTGTCAGACTCATGGCCTGATTATGCTATTCCATGCGCATTGGCGTCTTTGTTGATTTTCTTGATCAATCCTTGCAATACTGCACCCGGACCACATTCTGTGAAGTCATCAGCTCCGTCGGCAATCATCTGCTGTACAGTCTGTGTCCAGCGTACAGAAGCAGTAAGCTGTGCCACCAGGTTCTTCTTGATTTCAGCCGGATCAGTGTGTGGAAGTGCATCCACGTTCTGATAAATCGGGCATTTAGGTGTATGGAATTCTGTAGCGTTGATAGCAGCTTCCAGTTCTACTTTAGCAGGGTTCATCAGCGGAGAGTGGAACGCACCACCTACTTTCAGCGGGAGGGCACGTTTGGCACCTGCAGCTTTCATCAGTTCGCAAGCCTTGTTGATACCTTCGATGCTACCAGAAATCACAATCTGTCCCGGGCAGTTATAGTTGGCTGCCACACAAACTTCTCCTTCAGCGGCAACTGAAGCACAGATTTCTTCTACTTTCTCATCAGGCAATGCGATGATGGCAGCCATGGTTGACGGCTGAGCTTCGCATGCTTTCTGCATAGCCATGGCACGTGCATACACCAGTTTCAATCCGTCTTCGAATGACAGAGCACCGGCAGCTACCAAGGCAGAAAATTCACCCAAAGAATGTCCGGCAGTCATTTCTGGCTGGAAAGCGTCGCCCATGCACAATGCAGAGATTACAGAGTGCAGGAATACGGCAGGCTGTGTCACCTTAGTCTGACGCAAGTCTTCGTCAGTACCTTCGAACATGATGTCTGTAATGCGGTAACCTAAAATATCATTGGCTTTCTCGAATAATTCTTTAGCGAGCGGAGAGTTTTCGTACAGGTCTTTTCCCATACCTACGAATTGTGCTCCTTGTCCAGGAAATACAAATGCTTTCATAATGATTATCTTTCTTGTTTATAAGTTATTGTCTGCAAAGGTAATGATTCTTTTGAGATATTACTCATTTTTGTCGAAAATGTGCATGGCGACGGGGGAGTGGAAGTGGTTCAACGGGCCGTGTCCGCCTCCGATGCAAACGTCTTTTCCAGATTCAATACCTTTGTATACATATTGTTTGGCTTTCTTTACAGCTACAGACATGGGTTCTCCCAATGCCAGAAACGTGGCGATGGCAGAAGACAAGGTACATCCTGTGCCGTGTGTATTCCGGCTGTTTACTTTCGGGGCTGTAAACAAGTGCGGGGCTTCTTCCGTAGCCGTTTGCAGCACATCGCACATCAGTCCTCCGTCCAGGTGTCCTCCCTTGATGAGCACTCCTTTACATCCTAATTTCAGCATTTCTTTTGCCTGCTGCTTCATGTCTTCTACGGTGCTGATTTTTTGTCCGGCCAGGATTTCCGCTTCACTCAGATTGGGAGTGATGAGGCTGGCCAGAGGTATAAGCCGGGTAGTGATGGCTTCGATAGCTTCGTCTTCCATCAGCTTGCATCCGCTGGTCGACACCATAACCGGGTCGAACACCACGTATTCAGGATGATATTTGAGAATAGATTCTGCTATTACCCGTACGATTTCCGCATCATTGATCATTCCGATTTTCACAGCTTTCGGGCGAATGTCGTCCATAACGGCCTCTATTTGCCCTTTCACGTAAGCGGGAGGAACGGGGTGAATGCCCGTTACTCCGAGCGTATTCTGCACGGTAATGGCAGTAATGGCACTGGCTGCGTATGCACCTAACGCAGATATGGCTTTAATATCAGCTTGTATGCCTGCGCCACCGCTGCAGTCGGAACCGGCGATGGTCAGGACGCATGGATATGTTCTCATTTTCAGTTGATAATTTTTTGCAAAGATAGGAAATATTCAAATTAATGAGTTAACTTTGCGATATTATCAAGAAAAGTTTGTTATGAATCCAATGAATAACCATGTGGTCATTATGGCCGGAGGCATAGGCAGTCGCTTTTGGCCGATGAGCAGCCCGGAGATGCCCAAGCAGTTTATTGATGTGCTGGGTTGCGGACGTACGCTCATCCAATTGACCGTCGATCGTTTTAAAGATGTATGTCTGCCGGAAAATATATGGGTGGTAACCTCGGCCAAGTATGCGGAGATTGTAAAGGAGCAGCTCCCGGAGGTTCCCGTTGATCATATTTTGTTGGAGCCGTGTCGTCGTAACACGGCACCTTGTATTGCGTATGTAAGCTGGAAAATCAAGGCACGTAATCCGAAAGCCAATATTGTGGTGACCCCGAGTGACCATGTGGTCATGAACGTACGTGAGTTTGCCCGTGTAGTTACATCGGCCATGAAGTTTACGGCCGATTCGGATGCCATTGTGACATTGGGAATGAAAGCCAATCGTCCGGAGACAGGCTACGGCTACATTGAAGCGGACTTGTCAATGGCCTGTCCTTCCAATAAGGAAATCTATCGTGTAGATGCGTTCCGTGAAAAACCGGACCTGGCTACTGCAGAACGCTATTTGCAGCGTAACAATTATTTCTGGAATGCAGGAATCTTTGTTTGGAATGTGAATACCATTGTCAATGCCATCCGGGTATATCAGCCGGCCATGGCAAGAGTGTTCGAACGTCTGCTTCCTTATTATTATACAGACAAGGAACAGGAGATGGTGGATGAGCTCTTCCCGACATGTGAAAACATCTCGGTGGACTATGCTGTGATGGAAAAGGCAGATGAGATTTATGTATTTCCGGCTTCTTTCGGATGGAGCGACCTGGGTACCTGGGGGTCTCTTCATGAAAATTCCAAGCGTGATGCGCATAACAATGTCTGCATCGGTTTGAATATAAAAATGTATGAATCGCGAAATTGCATCGTACATACCACTCAGGAAAAGAAAGTAGTGGTACAGGGGCTTGACGGGTATATCGTGGCCGAAAAAGACAATACTTTGCTGGTATGCCGCTTGACGGAAGAACAGCGAATCAAGGATTTTTCTGCGGAATAAGAAAATAGACAAAAGATAAAAAGAAAAGGGACAGACGTGAAAAATACGGACTGTCCCTTTTCTTATTTATATACCTTTAAATTTTATTTGAGTGCAGCAAGTGCAGCATCATAATCCGGTTCCTCTACGATTTCCGGAACCAGCTGGGTGTAGATAACCTTTCCTTCCGGATTGAGAATAACCACGGCGCGAGCCAGTAGTCCACACAGCGGGCCGTCGGTCATTAGCACTCCGTAGTCTTTTCCGAAAGTGGAAGTATAGCGGAAGTCAGACAAAGGAATAACGTGTTCGATTCCTTCTGCCGTGCAGAAACGTCCTTGTGCAAACGGAAGGTCTTTCGAAATAGCCAGTACCAACGTATTTTCCATTCCGGCTGCCAGTTTGTTGAACTTACGTACAGAAGCAGCGCATACTCCGGTATCCATGCTGGGGAAGATGTTCAACACTACAAATTTTCCTTTGGCATCAGCCAGAGAAAAAGTGCTTAAATCGCCTTTTACCAATGAAAAGTCGGGAGCTTGTACCCCTTTTTGTATAAACTCTCCGGCCAGTGCTACGGGAGTTCCTTGAAATAAAGTTGTTGCCATAATGATTCTATTTTTGAATATTCGTCATAAATATAACAACAAAAACCATAAAATGTTTTTGGAGATAGTGACTCCGAGCATTTTTTTCACTTACTTTGCATTCGCTAATCATTTATGGAAAAATTGATGGAACGAAAACTGAAAGACTATGCAGTTCTGATGCTGAAAGGAATGGGAATGGGAGCCGCGGATGTAGTTCCCGGAGTCTCAGGAGGAACCATTGCCTTTATCGTAGGCATTTATGACGAACTGATTAACTCGATTAAAAGTATTAATCTGGAAAGCCTGAAACTTTTCTTCTCTGGAAAATGGGCGACTTTCTGGAAGAAAATCAATGGTAATTTCTTGTTTTTCCTGCTTGCAGGTATCGGTATCAGCGTATTTTCATTGGCCAAGCTGATTACATGGCTGTTGATAAACCAGCCGATATTGGTGTGGTCGTTCTTCTTCGGACTGGTGCTGGCGTCTACCTGGTTTGTATCGAAAGACATTAAGGAGTGGAAGAGCTGGAAAACGTGGGTGGCTTTTGTCATTGGGGCAGTGGTTGCCTTTTATATTACCGTGGCAACTCCGGCCGAAACGCCTTCTAATCTGCTTTTCATCTTCCTGTGCGGAGCTATTGCCATTTGTGCCATGATTCTTCCGGGTATTTCCGGTAGTTTCATTCTGGTGCTGTTAGGCAAGTATTTTTTCATTATGGATGCAGTGAAAACGCTTGATGTAGTGGTGATTGCTGTATTTGGAGCAGGTGCCTGCATCGGAATTACCTCTTTCTCGCGTATCTTGTCGTATGCGTTGGCACATTTCCGCAACATCACGCTGGCGGTATTGACAGGCTTTATGTTGGGCTCCCTGAATAAGGTTTGGCCTTGGAAGGAGGTGGTAGAGACATTTGTTGACAGCCACGGAGAAGTAAAGCCTTTGATAGAAACCAATATATTGCCTAATGCACATGTGCCAGAAGCAGTAGTGCTGATGGTAGTAGGCTTTTTCTTAGTGTATTTTCTGGAGAAACTTTCGGCTAAGACACCGGTTCGTTAAGGTGTTTCTTTATAGGTATACGATGCCGCTGGAGAGATTTTGAGCGTCTTTTCAGCGGTATTTTTTATGCTTTTCATAAGAACAAGAGAAGGGGTGAAAAAACGTAAGTGCGTTTGATATGAAACGCAAGTACGTTTGAGTTCAAACGCAAGTACATTTTACTTCAAACGCACTTGCGTTTTACTTTAAACGTCGAAGCGTTTTAAAAGAAATGCCCTTGCGTTCTGAATCAAACACAAG
>NZ_QSQT01000017.1 GCF_003437535.1 Phocaeicola plebeius | reverse complement strand
TTCCTGGTCTTTTTCTTGTAGAAACGCCCGAACGCCCCCGTGCATTTGCGGGCCAGTGCCGCCATGGGGTTGAGGGGGACGGGAACCGGGCTGGTGAGTATCTGCCTGGCGGGAGGTATCGGGTTGATGACACCCGTGGGCAGGAACATGCCCGGAACCTTGTGCACGCTCGGTATGCCCACGTCGTTGCAGTCAAGGTGCAGGTGCGCGCCGCCGCCCGAGAAGGGCATCCCGTCGGCAAGTACCGTCAGGCTGCCCATGAAGGCGTGGCCGTTGTTCTTGGGTATCGCCGCTGAAGGGGCCGCCCAGCCTGCGCCCATGGGGATGTGCGGGATGCTCCGCGTGGGTGTGGATGCGACCGCGCGGGGGATGAAGCCGCCTATCTTGACGGTGGCGCCCAGCATCCCGACGGCCATCGTCAGCACGGTGTGGCCCACTTCGGCGAGCTTCGCGCTGTCGGCGTCGCCCGTCTGTTCCGCTGTCGGTGGCGGGGGGATGAACGAGGAGACCGCCGCCGCGATGAAGTCCTGCGGACGGAGGAGAACCCCGACATAAGGGTGAGGCATGGGCACGACGGGGGACGGGGGTATCGTCACGAGGTGGATGTCCACGCCGATGACAGGGTCGAGCTGCTTGGAGATAGGCAGGCAGGCCATGCCCTTCATGCCCATGGCACCCAGTACGGGGAGCATCGCGGCTTCGCTCAGACCGTCGGCAAGGCCGCCGATGGCGGCTGCCGCCTTGACACCCGTGTCGAGGGCATTGACGGACGGTGACACTCCGGCATCGGAGTTCGCCTTGACGCCTTCCGAGATACCCTTCACCTGCGCACCTACGCCGGTCTTTAGGTTAGCACTTACGCTGTCGAAATAGCCTGTGTCCGCCATAACTGTCAGTTTTTATCGTTATTTAACTCGAAAATACAAATAGGCAGATGCAACAATGGCAATCACAATAATTACACCGAGCCAAAATCGGAATCCGGTTGGACCCAATAAGTCAAGAAAGAAATTTCCTCCCCAGCTTCCGGGTCTGGCGTATGTCCATTTCCAGTCGAATATCAGTCCGACAAGCCAAACCAATAGCAGAAAGATTACTACTAAGTACCCCACTTTAGGGTTCGCATAGGCATATTCGGTTGCATTAGTGAACAGCCCTTCAAGATTTCGCAATATGTTGGTCAGCCATTCCATTGTATTTTCCTAAATTTCTTTTATACTCATACAAATAATTCTCCCAGTTATCTCCTAACACTTTGGTCAGAACTTCATTTATTTCATCGTCACTGACCAGCTTGGAGCGTGCCGAACTGTTTAGCAGGCTTAATAACAGGAGAGGATAAGAGGAGTTCTTTATCAGGTCTATGGAAAGTTTGTCTGAAAGTCTGAAACCTTCCACATAACATTCCGCAGCTAACGATTTCTCATAATTATTTTCCCGGCACCAACCACACAGCCTCAATGCTTCACTTTGCATTAGGTAATCGTTGCATCTGGAGTATGCTTCAGCACCGCGATAGTACGTCTCTGCCGCTTCTTTCCAAAGCGACTCCCGTACATAGATGGAGGCTTTCCCCAATAAGGTGTTTCCGAGCAATCGGCAAGCTAAAGAGGGATCTAATTTTTCTTCCCCGATTTCAGCGGCTTCTACGGCTTTGTCGGCAAAGTACATGGCCGTCTTGTAGTCCTTACGGGAAATCTGGTCTGTATATAGAATTGTATATACGGTTACAAATTGACTGATCCAGTTAATGTCTTTCTTCACATTTTCGAGAGCGATATCGAGGCATTTCTTCGCAAATTCCTCTGTTTGCGCTGCGTTCCCTTTTTTCACACTGTTCATCAGTTTGATTAATGCCAGCCTGAAATTCGAGGCTGCCGGGTCGCTCTTATCTTCATTCGCCGCTTGTTCCGCGAGTTGCTCCATTGCACCGTCTAAATCTATTGGCGGATAAATAGACACCGCGTCATTGGAGTGTTTGGCCATTAGTTTGCCAAACTGTTCATAGTCTTTTATGTCGGATATCCCCCATACCATTTGCTTGTGGAATGGCAGAGCAAGAGCCTTTTCAAACCATTCACGACATCCGTCATAGTCGTATGTGTTCTTTAGGTTAAAGACAAAACTGCATTTCATATCAGTCCCTTTTACAAGGGATTCTGTCAGCTTGTTGAAGTTGGCAACTGCGACAGAGGCATCGTTTTCCGCTTCTTCCGACTTATAATCAGCTATCCAATCAACACGTTCAAAGACAATATCTTCGGGTTTCTTTGAGTTATTCCAGTATTCTACTTGTTGTGCAATATACCCTACAACATCTTTTGAGAAATCGGTTCTGGAACTGAACGGAAGTTCTATGAGGAACACCATATCTTCCTCTTCGCTATCAAGGGCAAGCATATAGTCATAGAAAGCATCAAGCATACTTTCGTCTCCCGGATTGATGACGATACGGATCAACTTGACCGGTTTCCTGACTGCATCTTCCCATTGGTAGAGCATCTTGTCTGCTATTTGTTGTATGGCGTTGCTCATATGCTGTTAATTCAATTTAACAATAGTTCCGGCTACGGCTGTGGTTCCGGAAGAATCTATCGTAGCCTTTGTTGTACCGCTGACCGTGGCACTGCTGCTGCCGGTTGCTGTAAAATCAGTACTGGAGATATTATAATTGCTGCTTGCTGTACAATCAATATTTTCTGCCGATTGCGCAATATTGGCACCCGCGGACTCTGTTATGTCCTTTTCCGCATTAGATGATATATTGCCTTCGCTATCAATCATTATTTTGTTTTCTCCAACACACAAGGTGATGCTTTTAGAGGCAGATATTGTGATATTTCCTTCTCCGTCTGCCGTATAGCTGTTGCCTTCCTTGTCTTTCATCATAACGCTTCCTTTTTCATCATCAAGCGTTATGGTACAACCGCTGCGGGTAGTCAGGCTTTTTGTTTTGTTTGAACTGCCGCCACCGGTGCCTGACTTTCCATGGAATAAGCTGCCAAGTACAAACGGACGGTTCGGGTCATCATATCTGAATGCCACCATGACTTGGTCTCCCTTTTCGGGTATGAATACAAATCCTCTGTTTGTGGCCACTTTGTCGCTTGTACCTGCGTCAGGAGTGAGTACCCGTATCCACGAGGTTTGCATCGGACCGGTCTGCCAGTTCATCTTGACTTGGACGCGGCCTAACTTTTTCGGGTCCTCGTTGCTGACAACCACGGCCTGCTGTGTATGAGCGACAGGCAGAGGTACATCCGGGCATGGAAGGGTGGGAATAGAGGACGGAAGTGCGGTGAAATAGTTCTGGTAACTGTCACCCATACCGGCTACGTGGGTTATTTCCGTAATGATATAGGTGCCGATGCTATTTTTTACGTGGATACCTATTCCTGTATGGATAGCGGTATGAACATCTATGATACTGCCCACCGTAAGGATGCGGCAATCGCTTTCCCCGGTGATGAAACTGGATGCGGCGCTGTCGCTTTGCTGCCTGCGTTGGAAATAGGCGTCAAGTTCACCCTTATTGGTTATGCGCGGTTCCGCCCGTTGGACAGCGGGAGCGGTAAACAAAGCCAATGACGAGTCAAAGGCCGCTTGTCCCAATGTGTTTTGTCCGGCTGCGGTATCGGGGGATTGACCGTTATAGGTCTGGTCGTTCACCGAATGGTAAGAACTTCCCTTTATTGGTCGGGCAAGTGTCTGCGAGCAGACATCGAGCACGGATAGTTCCTCGCCGTATGTCAGCTTGGTCGTCGAGCCGGCCTGTGGCTTCCCGAATACAAGGTTCTGTCCGTCGTAGTAGAGCCATTCCTGATATTGGCGGGCAAGCCGTTGTATGAATCTGAAGTTGGTTTCCTCGTACTGGCATTCGTATTCCAGCTTCGATTTCGTTTCCGGATTGACAAGAGCTTGCACTCCTGCCTTGTCTGTAAGTTCCTTAACGATGTCAGACAAGGATTTGTTGCACCATGAGGCACAAGTGTGGTCTGACTCCAGTAGGAATGTTGACGAATATCCCGTCACTTTTATATTTCCGTGTGTTCCACCGGAACGATGAAGTCCCACCATGGTGGCCACGCCGACAAAAACAGTGCCGCCGAAGTCCATGATTACTTTTTTCCCAACCCAGTCTTTTGACGCCTCCGGGATTTCTACGCCATAGGCTTCTATGGCTTGGATATCCAGTGTTATCTCAAAGTAGTGATGCTCATTGATGCTCTGTTTGAGCATCAACTGCACAAACGACGGCATGGGTATGCCGGCTATTTCCAATGTGACTTTTTTTTGTTCCAGCATGGCGGCATTATATTTGACGGTTTATATCCAAATTGCCAAAGCCGCCCGGCGGAAGTCCGTCGGACGGCCTGACAAATGTTTTGATTTAGGATTTACCTATGTACGCCGATTTATTTCTTCGGCCAACGGTTGTCAAGAGCTGCGCTGCCGACGATGATTTCTTCAGCGGAGAACGTAATGGTGATTGTCATAGGCACATCGTTGTTCGCGTCCAGAGTTTCCGAGTAGTGAACGATGTATGCGTTCTTGAACTGGATCTCCTTCATCTTGGCATCTTCCTCCGTTTTTTTGTAGATAATCTTTCCTTCTACAGGTTTGAAAGGACTGTTCAACATCGCTTCGATGACCGAAGTGTCTTCTGTTGATTCGATGGTTGCTTTTACTCTACCACCCAATACGCTTGAAGAGGGCATACCTTTAGGGTCCGTGTTACGACTAAACTCATAGTTTGAATAAAGGACGTCAAATTCCTTGTTGTTAAGTTCCAATGATGCTCTAAATGCCATAATACTTGGATTTAATGGGTTAAACTTAATTATTTTACTTCGGTTTCTCCGTCCTTGCGCCCTAACCGGTATAGATGCAAAAAAGAGAAAACCTCAAAAACGATTTTTTGAAATTTCCTCTCAGCCTCCGGATGACTCAGTTTTATTGTGGGAAAAAGAGAAGAAAATAAAACATCATCTTTGATGTGAGCAAATATAAGTGCTTATATTCATTTTTCCAAATTTTTTAGCGCGTTTTTTTGCTGTTATTTTCATTTTAACACGTTTTAAACTAATGTTCGTGTATAAAGCCACTGTCCTATATGATTAGAAACACGCCCCGTTGATGATGTGTCGCTATTAAATTGATTCCTGGCATTGTACAATAACACTTGTAGAAGAAGTTTCATCAGGAACGGACGAAACCGTCGGAAAGTAAACTGCTGCCGGAATGCAGAAAAACGGTATCCACCGCATGAAAGTGGCAGATACCGTTAGCAGATTGACTATGCAGTCTGAATGTTTGCGTATATCCTAATTCTTACGTCCATATCGGCAGATGAGCAATGAACTTAATACCAGGAGTGCAAGGGCAATCATCCATGTATAGATCTTCCGTTCCTTTTCCAAATGTTCGATGTCCGCCGCTTGTTGTTTGGAGCAAGTTGTCAGTATATTAATCTGGGATTGTTGTGCCTTGCAGATATCCATAAGTTCAGCATTAATCCGTTGCTGTGTCTCCAGCGAATTTTGGATGTTCTTGAAGTTGCGGTTGGTCGTATATGCGTCACGGATATATCCGGGCGTGCTTACCTGTAACGAGGGAACTTGTATGCTGTCCGGAAGGTATGTCAGTTCTGCATTATTGCGCTGTTCCGTTGCGAAGCTGTTGAACAGGAGTATGCCAACAAGTGTGCCGCTGATCAGAAAGGCTATTAATGCTATGATGGCAAACATTGTGTTTGATGATTTCGCGACAGGTTGTTGGTACTCTCGTTCAAGCCATGGATGATGGTTCATCGTGTGAGGCGGAATGGATGTTCCATACTCTACAGTCCGGACTTCGGCATTTTCTTCGGTCTCTTTTTTCTCAAGAGCCTTACGTCTTGATATATCCATAAATTCGCGCTTGGCAATCTGGTATTTATCCGCTTGATAAATTACAAGGTCGTTTTTTACCAGCCAGTCAAGAACGTCCTTGACACTCCGTTCTGATACCTTGAGGTTGCTGATGCTCCAAAATATTTCTGCACAAGATACCCATATTGGCTTCTGGAGGCACTTCTGATATAGGATTTCAAGAATCTCTGCCTGTAGTTGTTCTCTTGTTGGTTCCATTTTATTTACAGTATTAATTGTTTCGGAATAAAATAATATTTCTTGCCGGCGATGAATACAGGTCTGAAAAGGTTGCGTTGATACATGTCTTCCAGTCTCTTCATCTTTGAAATTAGGGCTGTATAGCCACTATTAAAGTCCGTCAGTTCAACCTTTCTTTTCTTTAGTTTCTTCACCTTTGTTGAATTTAAAAGGCTGTCATTGGCCATGACTCCCGTCTTACAATAGAAGATTTGAGCCAAATATGGATTTCTGGGCAATACTTTTCGATAGAAACTTCTGTTTATGCTTTTCTTTTGCCGGTTAAATTGCTTGCGAAGCACTCTTAGCTCCTTTTTCCCTATGTTATCTGAGAACTCCGGGAGCAGTCCCCTGTAGCTTTGCAGCAGTTCCATCACTTCCTTGTCATCGAGTAGATATCCATATTCGTACCCGTCCATTATACTGTCCGCTACGGAGGCCTTTATATAGTAGGTGTCATTCACGCTGTTTCTATCTATATCGTCAAGGCTCATACTGTCAGGATTTTCCGTATGATGGAATATATGCGTCAGTTCGGATGTGGGACGGCTTCTTAGGACACCTATATTTCGCTCATAATCTTTAAGTGAGTGCAACAGTAGGCTGTCCGTTTCGAAAGATTGCCATAATACGGAATCCAAGGCTGTTTCCAAAGCGTTGCTTTCCAGTCTGTTTCTACCTTTAGGGAATAAGATTCCTCCTACCGTAAGGCTGTTGTATGGAGCATCGTACAGGTATAAGTTGGCATCCGTAGCTTCTATGTTCTTGAACAGCTCCGTCTTTACCAGTCTGCTGTCTGCGATATAATTGGATATATGGTCTATGTATTTCGTAGAATGGCTGTCCAGAATGGATTTGGCCTGCAATAGGAAGTCCTGATAAGAAGTGCCTGATGCTCTGTCTATCTGGGCAAACAGAAGCCTTGCCGGTTGGGTTGCCAGCCACGAGAGTTGTTGCTCGTGCAAGGATAAAGTTTGTTTTGACCCTAAAATGACAAATACATTGTTGCTGAAACGGCTTTCGTCATCATAACGGGAGATTTGTTTGATAGCCCCGCCAAAACCGTAAAACGATGATTGTTCCTCTTGCTCGTTTTTCCGTTTGGAAGAAATGGATTGTTTGATATAGTCGAGCCAGGCTGAAAAGTCCTTGGTTGGGGCCAAATGTCTGTTTTCTCCGTTGGAGGATATGCAAGTTGCCGAGAAAGTGTAGTCATATCCGGGCTTCATTTTCAGCTTTAGGTTCTGTAGCACATTGATATATGGGGATAGATAAGGCAGGTCGGCATCATTGAACAGTACATGTATGTTCACGTTTTTGTTTTCCGCTTCCATCTTTCGGACATCGGAAACCATGATGTCTCCGCCTTTGATATTGATGATCTTATTCCAGTTCTTGTCCCAGACGGACAAAGGATAGTTCAGCCGGATATTCCCATTCGTTATAGGCCCTGCCGGGTTTCCATCCAGGTTGAACAACATCGTACCCTGAATATTCGCATTATGTAATGCCAACGTATCGGGATACATTAGGTTGACAGCACACAACAAAGAATCACGGTATCGTGAATAATCAATATGATACACCTCATTTTGGCCGACTTCTGCAAGAAGGTCAGCGGGAACCCACCCTAAAAAGCGTTTGGTACTGTCTGATAATGCGGGAACATTGGAAATCAATGCGGATTTGCCGCTCTTGTCCAACTTGTATAGGTAAACAACCTCTCCGCTGACAACTACCGCATCCGTTGTTGTTTTCAAAAACGGCTCTCCATATATTTTCAGGGTATCTCCATTGAAGAATTGATGGATATCGAACAGCTTGTTAATGCTGTTTATGCCTATACGGTACCTTATCGGCTGGTTGTTGCGGGGATTGATACGGGCATGGTCGTACATCAGTACATTTTCCGATGGTATCCATCCGGCATAATTGACTTTACGGGGTTCCTTAAAGTGTCTCTTGCTGTTATACAGGAAACCTATTATCGACTTGGGCTTGCCTGTAATGTCTGGGTCAGCCTGAACGAGCTTGTAGGTTCCGTTCTTTTCACCTACTATGTAATAGGGTGTGCCAATCCCGTGTGAAGACCGCTTACGTTGGAAATACGGGTCTTCATAACTTTGATTTCCGGTCCTGTCCGAATAGACAATTCTGTTTGTCTTGCTTTTCTTTGTTTTGACAGGAGCTTCTGTTAATTCCGGATAATTGAATATATCCCTATCCATTATTTGTATTCTGTCGCGGATGGACACTTGGGCAGATACGTTGCACGCAAGAGTAATCATCACGGCCACAGAAAACAGATTTCGTATGAGATTCAGTTGTTTCATTTTTCAATATAACTTTGTGTCACATGGATGGACTTGACGCAATTCAAATCGTCAATTTTCACATCATCAATACTCACACGCTTTTTCCTGTTGCTTTCAAGAAAATGCAGTCCTTGGCAATAGCCGTTGAAATCATTGTATTTTTCATCATTGATGACGACCACTACCTGGTCTGCATCAATGCAAAAATATTTGTTACGGATATAATTCGTATGTTCGTAATAGACCGACTTTTGTGAGACTTTGGCGTCAGCTATGGCTTGCAAGTGTTTTTTTATATCATTCTGTACCAGTACCAACGAATCCACCGTGACCAGTTCCTCTGCTTTTTCAAAGCGTGGGAGAATGGTTATACGGTGCTTCACCGGATATTTCGTCGTATTGGTTTGTAATGAGATGGTGTATTCTCCCGGAATATCATACGAATACACGACTTGCTGCTCGTATGCGTCCACAGTACCGCTTTCTCCAAATTCCCATAGCCATGTGTCCATACCATAGCCTTCTGCCGAAAAGACCAGCTCTTCACCTTGATAACCCTCTGACACTCCATTTATACGGGGTATGGAATCAATGGCCTCATGCTCCAGCCCTGAGATAACTTTGATATACTTGTTTACGGAGTGTTTTCCGTCTATTTTCAAAGTAATAAGATATTTGCCGGCCTTACGGTAAGTGTATGACACATCCGTATTTCTCATCAGTGTATCACCGTTTCCCATTTCCCATATGAGCCGTTTGCCTTTAATCGCTGCCGTATCGTTGACTAATAGCTCCAACCGCTCATTGACCTCATAATGAAAATTATCATTGGTGTCATACACATAAAAGTCAATATTGGCAAGGTGCGACTTCGAAGGCAGGAACAAAAACAAAAGGATACCTGCTATGGCAACCAGTCCCAATATGATGATTGTTATAGTTTTCTTATTATCCATCGCGAATGTTTTATAAATTGGCTTTACATTCTTCCAAATCCCGTTCAATCAGTGCATTGTTATGTACCAGACTGTTCAATTCCTCTTTTATGTCGAATTGGCATTTAAGCATTCTGGAGGACAACACGCCGAAAAGGAATTTCGTATTCATATTGTTTTCCTTGTATATATGCTGCAATTGGTAAATCCCATCCTTCACCTCGTCCATCTTTTGTACTTGATGAATGTTGAAGTCCAGAGAGTCAATCTCATTCCAGATGTTCTGCGCTTGCTGCATATGTGTATGCTGGATTTCAAAAATGCGTTCGGAATGGTTGATTTCGTTTATCAACTCCGAACTGTCCTCTGTCGGTACGTTGAGTATATACCGGCAAAGTATGATATAAATTGCGGCTACTGAGAAAATCAGCAGCAGGAGGAAACGGATGTTTCCCCATAGCATTTCGTCTTTTGTCATGGCTTCGTCAGTTTATTCTTGGTTAATTCCTGATATTTGATTCTACACTTTTCAAGTTGCTCCATGTTGCTTTCACGCTTTTTGCTTTCGCGGTCAAGGTCATCCATTGATGATTGGATGACACGGATCTGTTCAAGCATAGCTTTATACACTTCGTACTTGCTTTTATCGGCCTGCATTGCAATGTCATTTTCCATTAATAACCGTTTTTTGGTTATCAATTTTTGCATGTGCTTGTGTTCACTCGAATTTCGCCGCTTGGTCTTCAGATTGTTCAAGTCCCGGAACAATTCTTCTATCTGGAAGTTAAGTTCTGCCTGTTTCTTGAACACATTGTCATATTCGGCCTTCTTGCTTTCAAGAAGGGATATTCCCTTTTGTGCAGTCACAATCGTTACGATACCTCCGGTTGTGGTAACAATCAGTGCGATAGCGAATACCAAAGTAAATCGGAGTTTCGCTTTCAAACGAGCTATTTTGTTTTCTGCTTCCATACTTGCTATGATTTAATCGCTCAACCTATAAACGACCATGATCGTTTCTTTTGAGCCTCTATTGTTTCGTGACTTTCGTCTCCTACTATAATATTCTCACGAACCATTCCGATGTATTCCAGTTCACTCATTTTGTGGAACATATTGCTGAGCAGTGTCACAAATGCCCCTGCCGTCTGCAATGACTGGTTTATATTGGTATGGTCATACATAAGCTTGGTTAGGCTCTCTATCTTCGTGATAAATTCAGAGGGTGTGACATTGGTCCACTCATAGAAATATTGGAGCAATTGTTCTCTTTCCGTTTCGGAAAGACTTTGAAGAGCGGAGTTCAGACCGTTTGCAAGCTCATTCACGGCCTGCACAAGATATATCGGCGGTTGCTCTAAGGCGATTTGTTCGATAAAGAAGATTCTTGAGTTGTAAAAGGCCGAGAAAGCCTTACACAGCTCAAATGTATTATTGGCAAGCGTATCTCTACGCTTGTCAGCAACATTCCTGCTGTAAATGAGTTTCACGTCTTCTTTTATCGACTGTAGGGTACGTGCCAATTGGGAAATGAATGTTTTAATCCCATCGTGGCAAGCGGAATGTTGTACCGGTGGAATATATTGATGATTGATTTTATAGGTATTCCCTTGTCTGCATACCTCTGCCACCAGCAAAAAATTCTGGCTGTAGAAAGATTTGTTGACTTGGTTTTTGGGAACGATATGGAGTTTTATGCTCGGCAAGACATACGGGTGATGCAAAGGCACCTCTTCCGGGTCCGGTTCACCGACAGGTATCAAGTGATACGGATCTACGGATATTAGTACCATATACTCGCTGTCCTCGGCTTGCAGACCGGATTCTGAAATGGTTGCACAGGGTTTCTCATCCCCGTATAAACCGTCGTAATAAACGATGGGCAGACCGCCTTTGGTGATAGCGTTGCAGCTTTTCAGGCGGACACAGAGAGTGGACATGGTATCACCTGAAATCTCTATTTCAAGATTGTCACCTATCCCTTCAAGGACCTCTCCAAGACCATAGTTATAACTGGTCAGACTCCTTCCTGCTTCGCGGTTGAGAGCTTCCGTTTGGCAATACTGGTTTGCAAAGAAATGCTGGCTGGTCAGCTTCAGACCATTGACCCAGTTTACAGGCAAATATGTTAGTGTTTTCATATATTATGATGTTTTTGTTTCTACTTGTACACGTCGGATATATATCGTTTGATTATTCTTAATCTTATTGCCCTCACTCGTCAGAGTGGGGTCAAGTATTCTTATGAACAACGGGAAGTTAAACCATTTTGAGGTATAGAACATCCATCCGATTTGCATATCTTCCTTCTCTGTTTCAATCTTGTTTTGGGGGAAACGCCTGTTTTGGTCTTCGATAACCCAATTGAACCAATTCCCAAGAGATATTTCATTGGGCAGGCGGACAACCAACGAAGCGTATGTCGGGTCTTTTATATTCCGTTTGATCTTAACTTTGACCGTTCGGAAGCCGAAGTTGTCTATGTTGTCCCAATATTTCCGGTCAAAGGTACCATAGCTCAATTCCCATGGGGTATATATCGGGTGCGGGATGTCCAGGAACAGGGTTCTGCTGTACATAATCAGATATGGGATTGCAAACCACAGGATATTTGTTGTGTTCCATAGCGAATAAGGTAGCTTGCTTATCAGTTCAAACAGCAGATAGTAGCACCATCCGCCTAAAGCGCATATTGTGGTTAGAGTGAGAATGACCGCTGTTCGGGAACTGCCAATACCGATTGCTCCGAACAAATCGGAGGTTGACAGTTTGCAGAACAATGCTCCAAGGAGGATATAGGACAATATCGTGAATGTCAAGCCTCCCCAGACGTATTCGTTTTTTAGGAAACCGAACAGGCTGGGTAAAGCGACGGCAATGGAAGCCAGAAGAATGAATATGATTAATTTCTTCAGGCTAAGTTTGCTCTTGATCGTTTTTATTCCAGTCAAGACAAATATCATCACGGCTACAAATAATGGAGCCAATAAATAACGTGCAAAGAAATATAGCAATATCTTCATATTATTAGATTTTTCATAAGTTCATATTATATCCTAATCGGTTTTCTCCGAGTATAAAATCCGTTTCTCCACGTACCAGATAATCAACTTCGATATTTCTTGTTGAAAGGATGAAAAATTCAAGTATCCGGCGGACATTGGATAGATGCGTTTTTACCTCCTCATAGTCATCTGTCGGAGTATCAAGGATGATTGTCGCCGTCAAATCATCGGTTTCGCTTATCATTAGACCATTAAGGCCTAATGTCTGTCCGACACATCCGGAACCGACGGAAAGGTAAACCGTTTCATCAATCTCATGGACTTCCAGTCGCAGTTTCACCTTCAATCCCAAAACGATAAGAAGCAGTTGCTCGATAGCAGGCAGGTTCTCTTTATACCGTTCTGCATTGCAGAGGAATAGGAACAGCTTATATTTCTGATGGGAAGTAATGGATAGTTCGACATTTTCCATAACTTCAATCATCTTGATGAAGTTCTTCTTGGAGTCCGGGTCTGAAAAGAAATTCAGATGGCGGTTATTGATACGGACCTTTTCTTTGAAAAACTCTGTATCAAAGGGTGCAAAGAATTGTATAAGCTCTTTATCCTGTTTTTCATTGGCTCGGATGGCTTCAACTATCTCCTTGTTGCTCATGCCCGGTGTGCTAAGCACCAATGGATGAAATAGTAATTCCGGCAATTGATGATAGATGCTGTTTCTTGCCAGATTCAGCAATATATATTCTTTGTCGGCATTTGTCGCCGCGATATGCTGTACCGAAACACTTAATACATCTCTGGATTTCACACGACTGTTCATACCATGGCAATTAACCATAGTATGGTCCAACAGCCGCCGGTCAAGAATAAATTGAAGTTCATCATAAAAGATTTCTGCGACAAAATTTATTGCCTGACTTCGTTGGATGCTTTCCAAGGGTTTCTTTTGCGCTAACATTGTTCCCATATCAGTTCACCGTTTCGATAGTTTATGACGATGTTGTCACCCGACTTGATTTGCTCAGAGACAATCAGACGAGATACGGACTTCTTGATATAAGTTCTTATGACTCCTGCTATCGGACGTGCGCCGTATTTGGGAGAATACCCTTTGTTTGCCAGATGTTGCAATGCTTCATCCGACAAATTCAACTGGATGTTTTTCTGTTTCATCAGTTGTTCTTGCAATCTTCCAAAATGGAGGTTGAATATCTGTTTGGCGACATTTTCATCTATTGGCGCAAACGGAACCACCTCGGTGAGACGTCCCAAAAATTCAGGTCGGAAATACTGTGCCATAACCTCGATGAGCTTTCCGGAATCAGGAGTATGTCCGGATTGTATTTGTTCCACAATCCACTGGCTTCCGATATTGGATGTGAAAATGATTATGGAATTTGAAAAATCTCCTTCCCGGCCCAGTTTATCATGTATTTTGCCTTCATCCATCATTTGCAGGAAAACATCATAAACGCTGCTATGGGCTTTCTCAATCTCATCGAATAACACTACCGAATAAGGTTTCTGTCTGATTTGAGTGACCAGTAAACCACCTTCCTCATATCCTACATATCCCGGAGGTGCACCATACAGCAATGCAGCCGAATGTTCTTCCTTGAACTCGGACATGTCAAATCTGATCATGGCTGATTCGTCATCAAACAGTAACTCGGCCAGTGATTTTGTGAGTTCTGTTTTTCCCGTTCCGGTAGGGCCAAGGAAGAAGAATGAACCTATAGGCTTCTTGGGGTCACTCAGTCCGCTGCGTGATTCTATAATGGCATCTGATAAAGTCGTAATAGCCCGGTTCTGTCCTTTGACCCGTTCTTGCAATTTGCTCTCGATGCTCAAAAGTCGGTCCTTCTCGCGGGCTTGTATTTTTCCGATAGGTATATTGGTGCACTCCGCTACAATCGCCTCTATTTCCGAAGAGCGTATCTCTTCAATAGACTGGTCGGATAGTGCCTTTAATTCTTTGATGATGCCCGACAAACGTCCTGCTTTTATCGCGATGTCATCTTCTTTATCCCATACATAGTTGTCTGACAGTTTGGTGGTCAATACGACACTGATTTTGCTGAATACAGAACGGTATAGTAAGTAAAGCGGCCCTTCAGATATTTTTTCGTCGAGACTCTTTATTTCCTCAAAATCCGCTTCCAAATCAGAAACACTGGCTCGTGCATTCTTATTGCATAGCCGGACGGCAGCAGCGGTTCTGTCAAGCAGGTCGATGGCGGCAGATGGCAGGCTGCGTTCCTTAAAATATCGTTTGGAGAGTGCGATTGAATCTTTAATACACGCATCTGAAATTCTCAGCTCGTAATAGTTTTCAATCCTTTTTTTATGTAATTGTATGGCACTTTCAAGTGTAGCCGTATCCAGTTCTTCAATCTTTATGATATCAAGACGCCCTTCTATCGGATGCTTTTCGATGTTCTTCCGGTAAGAATCGTTCGTGAGTGTGAGAACAAGATTTGCGGCTCCCTCGCTGATTTGTGCACTTAATATGTTGATGAGTGTGGATGCTTTGCCTGATACGCTGTTCTCCAAAAGGACCTGTAAATCATCAATCACCAGCACAGCTTGTTCCAATTGGTTGAGCTTGTGCATCAGATTGACAACTTTTTGTGCTATCTCCGTTTCAGACGAGGTTGATGCGAGCAGTTTTGCCGTATTGAGTCCGACAATAGATATTTGCTTTAACATCTCGTCTTCATTCTCACAGATATCTTTGACAAAGGCGTTGATGATGGAACTCTTCCCGATACCGGATTCACCGACAATCAGTATGCCCTTGTTCTCTGAGCGTTCGAGGCATTCTAAAATAGTACGGACCTCTTTTTCCCTACCGACGACAAAGCCACCGGCATTGATGGTTTCTTGCTTTTTTAGGTTGTCGGCATAAGGAACGCTTGCTGTTATCTGCATTTCCTCTCCTTGATAAGAATGCAACGGGGTAAGGGCATTGTAGTGGGACAATATGTCATCTTCCGAAACATCCAGTATCTCTATCTGCTGATGCGAATATACGACACCTTCACGCAATATGGCGGTAAACACACAGATGGAGTCTATGGAATCCGCTCCTAATTTAATTTTAGACCGTTCGGACTCATCCAAGACTTTTGACACTTCTTCGTCAGGCTCCACTTCTTCTGTGGAAGTGCCACTGGACCTATACATTTCGCGGTGGGTGTCAAACCATTCCATTATGTAGCCGACATCCTTCTGCATCGAGGATAAAATTTCTTTTAGACCCGTGTTTTCTGCAAACATGGCCATGACAAGATGTGACACGCCGAACGTGTTATGCTTGTCTTGAAGTGCCATTCCTCTTGCTATCTTAAGGGCAGACACCAAACTTGGACTATAATTGCTATCATTCATACGAATTTGATTTTATAGTTTGAATTACATACAGAGCGTTCAGTCAAATCTTTTTCAAGATAATGGGCCAATTCTTCCAGATTGGGAATTTCATCTTTATCAAATTGTCCAAGTTTTATCTTGACCTCTGTCACTCTGATTAATCCTTTTTTGCTGTCAGGAGATATAGCTACGCCATTACCGACTTCGACTGATTCAACATGTTTTCCCAGCTTGTGAAACAAGTAGCTTTTGATGTCTTCTTTAGATATAATCCGTTCCCGGGACAACAGACCATACCTTAAACTATTAATAAGTTCCTGTTCGCTATCATGCGTTGTTCCTCCTTGCATACAAGTGCGCAACATGATGCCTGAAGCGTCATATTTTTCTATGTTGAATTGCTGTATCAGTGTGCGTTCATTGAAACCGTTCGCCAGAGATCCGGAAGTCACCCAATATTTTATCTCGGCATTGGTCGCATCCTTTTGTGGGACACTTAAAACAAAGGCCTTTATTTTGTTATCTCCTTTTAGCGTGGCCTCCAATCCTTTCTCTATATCATTTATCTTGTTGAACAACTCTTTGAGCTGCGTCGAAAGTGCATCCGGATTCATTGAAGCAAAAGCACTCCCGTCTTCTTTCATTAATTGTAACACTTTTGAAATTAATGAGCGGGCACTGTCCGAATCAAATCGTTCAAGGTCGCCAAAATACAGGCTGAATATACCTGTCGGATTTTCCTCATACTGGTTCAGTCGGTTTACATATTCCCGGCCTTTGTTGTCTTGAAACGAGCGTATGTTCAAGAATTGTGTACGGCCCGGACATTTCAGGGGTATAATTCGTCCGGTGGAACGGAAATTATGCTGTTTGTAAACGATTTGTCTGTTTACAACCGGAAATGTGTTCAAATATACTTCCAGATTTTCAAGACTTTCTTTCGTGAATATTTCAGGAAAGACTATCTTGACCCAAAAGAGATTCTCAGAGTCATCCGGGACCTCGCAGTCGGCCACATAACCGGGAAACATTTCTCGGTAGGTATGTTTCTCTTTGGAAGCATCTTTTATACCCACATTAAAATATAGGTCACTATAAAAATCGCGGATTTCATCAAAGTAGTGCGCATTACTATATGGATCTTCAACATGAAGGCCTGTTTTTGCATTCAATCGGTTTCCTGTGCAGTCATAGAAGAAAGCCATATTCATAAACGGAAGCAACCCCATATCGGAAGGCTTGATACAAAACATTACAGAGTCCATTTTTTGCAGGACTTCTTTAGACACATCCAGCCCGACCCAGACGCAATAATCCGCTATCCGGTTTTTAGGGCCAAGGAAGCGTGTTGGAGTGCTAAAGCTATCGGTTGAATGCCTTATACTATCGTTGTATGCGATTGCTTTGACTTTTGCATCAACCAGTTTATAGGAAAACAAAGGGGTTATAAAGACTTGAATATCCCCTTTGCCAAATATGTTTTTCTCTGCATAAAAATGATCTTCGGCATCAAGTTCGCAACATTCCCCATGATTGGGGGTAATAGTCATAAGCGCATGGGCCGGCTTTGGCAGCGACCATTTGTTTCCTATGAGTATTCTGGACAGGCGGTGAAGTATCCGTGAATCGGACTGATCTATTTCTTGATGCAGCTTGTTGGACTCATGGGCAAAAACTTCAAGCAGCAAATCTATCACGGGGTCCATATCGCGTATATCGGATACACCCCAAAACTCCATAGCCTGCTTTAATATTCGTTCCTTTATTGCGATTTGTTTCTTGTCTGACATAGTTCGATTATTGTGATAAAGGGCTTATATATAATGAGGTGTTAAAACTGAATTTCTCGTTGGTTCTATCCATTATTCCGGTCACCGTTATTTGTGCCTTTCTTCGGATATGAGATACTTTATCTATATTTTCTTCTTCTATTTCCAAAAGGGTGACGTTCACATCTACATTCCGTAGTCTCTTTTCATATTTCTCTATCGTTTTTATTAAGGAGTTTTTTACTCCTTCCTCCCAATCGCTGATTTTCACAAGTTGGTTGAACTCAAGGTCCCATATCATGGAACCAAAGTCTTCTCGGCCGATAACTTCCCCATGGTGAGAAAGAATCAGTAGCATGATGTGTTGGGCTATCGATTCCTGATAGGAACACCTTTGCAATTTCTTGGCAACAGCCGATTGCAATTGTAATGGCATTTTCAGGTAAGTCATACTATTCTTTTATTTTATTCTATTTCGCAAATATACTCTTTTCCTTGTTAGATGCCAATAAAATGCTCCTAAAAATTTGACGGTTTCAGAAATAATTCATATATTGCGCACGGTCACAAAACCAAAAGAGAGCTATAAAAAAAGTATGATATTAAAAAGTAAATTCTATGGCAATCTACAATTATGGAATTGGAGGCAACGAAGTAAAAGTCGATGCGAACGAATCCATCGCGGAAATCCCCTCCAACCGAACTTTGATAGTTCAAAAACTGACAGATGAAGCTCCTGCGGCTCCGGAAAGCGTGTATGGTTTGGAAACCATTGAAGATGTGTTCCAACGTTTTGAACCAACAGTTGACTTATGCCACGTGGATGCGGAAGGTAATGAAATCAAGGAAATCATGACATTCACCGGACTTGGAGACTTCGGAGCCAAGAAGATTAAAGAGAAGAGTGATTTCTTGAGTAAACTTGACATTGAGAAAGAGCAGGGTGTCAGAATAACTCGCCAGCTTACTTCCAACCGCGCTTTACAGAAAGCACTTGAAAATCCGGAAGTCAAAAATGCCATTATGGACGTGATTGAATCATCAATCGAGGAGATTCTGGCAAATCAAAAGAAAGTAGAACTTTAATCTTTTACTAAGATGAAGCAGGAAACTCAACAACAGACAGCCAGTACGACAACCTCACAGAAAGTCGTATCACAACAGGCGCAAAAGTCATCTGCATCGGCAATAGACAAACTCAAAGAATTTGGTGGCTTCGCTTTTCTTGAAAATATCATAGATGGGTATTCCAATCTTAATCCGGCACGAAAGGCCCGTCGCAACATCTTCCTCACGGATGAACAGTGGGAAAATGAACGTAAGGCCTTGGTTAATCGCTTAAGCGTATGGCTCAAACTCTTACGTGAGAATGACACTGCCGAACAAATGCGGGACAAGGCCAAAGAAACCGCAGAAAACGCCGAGAACCTTCTTAATCATAACTTGAAGAATGCTCTTGCCAGGACACGGGAACTTGAAAGCGCATATCGCACTATTGCGTTCTTTTACAAGAACACGGAAAGTGATAAGGTGAAGAATGTCACCATTGTCAATGCGACCATGGAGCAGCTTCAGGATTTGGACAATACCATTTTCGCTGACCACATTAGCAACGAACTCAAACAGAATTTTGACCGTCTTGACCTGCGTCGCAACTACTCCTTGCTTGTCGTTCCTGGATATATAGGCTCAAATGCCATTTTGGATAAGTGGTCTAAAATGGCATACGAGAACAAGGTTTTTCTTGTTACAGACTTCCAAGACCTTGAAACTCCGGACGATGTAGTAGATATATTCTTCAATGCCAATCATACGAGTGGAGATGTGTTCAAATCGAATACTATTATGACCTGTAACTGGTTGCTTGGTCGTCAAAGAGAGGAAAGCGTTGGAGAAGAAGAAAATCTTTATATTCCGCCATCTTCTTCACTTGCTGGAAAAATATACAACACCTTAATGTCTCAGGTAGTAGCCGGAAAGAAATTTGGTGGACTTAATGAAGTAGAAAGTGTACGCTTCGACCTTCGCAAGAGCGAGATTTCAGAGCTTGAACGTATGGGGCTTGTGCCGATGGTGAACGAGTACAGCAAGGTTATGGCTTTCTCCGCCAAGACATTATTTAATGGAGATAATCTTGGCTTGCAGACCTACTCCGTAGTTCGTGTATTCGACTATATAACGAAGGTACTGATTGACTTCCTGAACCGTCGGGCATTTGAAAATTGGACTACTCGCACGGAAGCAGATTTACGTGGTCAGGTTGTGAAATTCCTCGATAGTGTAATGGGACCGAACAAACTCATCGAACGCTTCAAGGTTATGAAGATTGAACAAGACCCGAATCAGAAAGACCGTGTGCTTCTTGACATCCACATCACACCGTATTTCCCGGCAAAAAGCTTCGTGATACAGCTTGCCGGTCATAAAGGCGATAATCCGGAAGATGCTATTTGGGAAAGCGAATATCATCAAGAATAGTATTGAATAATTTTAAATTTACAGATGGGCATAGTTATGCCCATCTGTAAATCATTTATCAGGGTCATGTGTTGCTGAAATTATATGTCTTATTATTGAAATCTTTACTTATATGAAACTCCGAGATGTGGATATTATTATTTCTGGTACAAAAACTGGGGATACCTATTATGCAAAATCTTATCCATGCAGTGATATGGATAAGAATAGCAAAATAGAGCTCTATGGAGTCCCTGTATATTATGTCTATATCAAAGGTACTGATGATAAAGGTCAAAGTGTAAAATATACATGGAAAGCATTACGCTTCATGCCGTATTATAACCCACCAAATTTTAGTTCTTATAAAACAATTGGATGGGTTAATAGTGGCTTGCATAAGCTCAATAGGCAGCCTGCACCAGAATATAAAAAAGCCTATGAGGTACATAATACATATTCTCAACATAATGGTGCAATAGTTCTAAAAGGAACTTTTACATTCACGCTGGTCCTGAAGATCTTACTCATATTGGATGGGGAGCAGCAGGGTGCGTTGAAATAATAGGAAGTTTTAGTGAGTTTAAAGATCAAGTAAAAGAATTATCGGGGTCAACTCAAGTTGATGCGGATAGTGCAATTTCTGAATTAGTTTTTTATAAAAAACTTTATATAGAAATTGAATATGCTACTCCACCCAATATTAAAGCGAATTTTTATAAAGAAGTTAGTATAAAAAGGAGATAAGATTTATGTGTAACATAAAATATATACTATGTACTATATTTTGTATGTGTGCATATCTTCATGCTGCTGCAATCTGTAGCGATAGTATATCTGATAAGTTTTCATATAAGGTACTTGAAAATTTCAATTATTGTTGGGATAATAATATTGTCTATGAGGATACTAATTCCAAAGATACTGCTTTATTTGTCTCGTCTCATAAATACATAATCTCTCCTATTTTAAACGCTTTTTGTAATAATGTGAACGAACAGACAGAGTTGGCTAAGATCGGATATTGTTGTAAGCATTATCTCATTAAAGTCCCAAATAAATCAAAGAAAAATATACAATATTACTCTATAGAAATCAATATTCTATCTAATATAAAGAGTCATGCCCCCATAACCTCAAAAATAGAAGAATTAAAAAAACAGGACTATGCGATTATTGATATTATATCAGAGGCTCCTGTTATGTGTCTTGTTTTTGTGGAAGCTGATTATTTAGTAGCCGTAACTTATAATATGTTCTATGATTTTGATGATGTATTATCCTTTTCGAAATTCTTTGTAAAAGAACACTTCTCAACAAAATAATAAGATGTCATTACACAGTGAATATAAAACGTAATACATCCTCTTTCAAAGAAAAAATAGAGTTTCATTTTTCGATATATAATGCTTCTTCATTCTTATAATTCTCACATGAATAATCCAACATGAAGTTTTCTTTATATGAAATCATTAGGGTCTCATTTAAATTGACTTCTCTTATCGCAACCGGAAACTATCAGGGATTTAATGTAGATGTGCAGCAAGTTTTCTTCGTGTAGTGAGTGTTCTTTTTTCAAATTGGAGATTTTCCTATAATATAGCAATAAATAAGTAAATTAATACGTCTATTATTGAAATGCAAATTTATTGGTAAACGTAGTTTTTATATTCTGTCTATTGTTTGTAAAGCATAAAAATGTATATTTGCAACAGACCCAATTGCTCTATATCAAAACAAATGAAAAGAGAATGGAATAGCTGTATAAATACTTACAGCCTACCTTGGGATATTATCGTCAATTCAGAAAAGAAGAAGTTTATCGAAAGCTAAAATAAAAATATTTCCTTTTACTGATTTTTGCAGATTTATTTTTATAACATACTATATAATAGTGAAACAGAAAGAAAAGAAAGCTCGAAATAGGAGGACAAATGAACAAATAGACAAGGAGGTAATATCCGAACTTGAAAAGCTTGTAGCTGAATATGGTTTTGGTAATGTCAATTTGAGTGCATTGATGAAAGCTGCAAACATAGAAGCTAATGTGTTTTATAGAAGATACGGCTCAATGGAAAACCTTTACGACAGGCTTGCCAAGCAGTATGATTTCTGGATCAATGATACTATTGACGTTTCCAGCCTGAACATATTGGGACCTAAAAAGTTTTTTGCGGAAACATTCAAGACCCTTTATAGGAACTTGTCTGATAACACTGTAATGCAAAAGTTGTTACTTTATGAAATGTCGGTTATTAATGAAACGACAAAGCGAACAGCAGAAACACGGGATATTATGAATCTAAATTTGATTGCGTTTTATGACAATCTGTTTAAACCGGCGAAAATCAATATTAAAGCTATTATGGCGAATCTGATTGGAGGAATTTATTATCTGATACTTCATAGGAGGTGTGCGAAAACCTGTACAATAGATTTTAGTACTCAAGAAGGGGAAAAGGTCTTTTTCGAATGGATAGATTATCTAACAGATACCATTTTTGACAAACTGGAAGCGTATGAAAGGAATAGAAAAGCAGCTCAAGAAATGTTATCAGACGGCATAAGTGAGTTTAAAATATGTAAATACATGGGCATCAATAAAAATGACTTAAAAATGTTACTTTCAAATAGCCATAGAAATTCACGAGAACTTTCAAAGGAAAGCTAAAAATTTTATTTATAGTACATATCATATTGATAAGTAGAATACCATAAAATATTCGCAAAGCTCCATTGCTGCGTAAATCCCTATCCGGATACTTTGTATTAATAGCGGTCATTATCTGTATGGCCGTCGTGTGTATCCATGAACATATAAGTGATTATGGACTTAATAGTCTAATCAGGTCATTGGAGCAAGGGGTATTTGACGTTAGCTATTGTCGGTTACTTTTATAATTTTTTTCTATATCCCTTTGTATAAGGACTGATAGCCTGCTACAAGAAAAATCTGACACGCTTTGTGTAGCGCGTTACATAAAGTGCGTCAAGTTATTTTTCAAAGGGTACACGAACAGACTTGAAATTGCGGAATGATATAACTATATCACTATTCACAGTTTCAAGGTAGTCTTTGGATCTTAGTCCTGCATGTCCGTTCTCCTGTTTTATTATTCCCTGCTTTAGCGTTTTCTATTCCTTTTTTATATACTTCTATTTATCGCTTTTCTGCTGCCGTGCAACCTGCCGTGGATTGAATTTTTCCGCAAAGGTAATCGCCAGTCCCAGTCATGTCAATGCCGGCATTCAGCCGCAAGTGAAGCGCAAAAATCTTCCTCTCCGCTGGTGAGCGTATTTTTCCTCTTCAGCCTTGCCAGATTGTTCCTGCCGCCTTTGGATGCAGAAAAAATCATCCCGGAGGTCGCAAACAGGCCAAACAGAGGGAAATAAAGAATATTTATAAACTAAGGTAACGGTAGGATTAACCACCTGCCACAAAAAGAATTTATTATGTTATACGTTCACACAATTGGTCGCATTGGCAAGGATTGCCAGGTTATTACTGGAGCACACGGTTCATTCATTGCATTTGATATTGCGGTAGATGACTATTCACATGGAAACAGCATCACTACTTGGGTAAGGGTACGGAGTAAGAAAGAGAACCATATTCGACTATCCGAATATCTTACCAAAGGACGGTTACTGCTCATTGAAGGGACACTTTCGGCTTCACTGTGGAAGGATAAGGATGAAAACTGTCAGATTCAACTATCCATTACGGCAGACGCATTGGAGTTCATCAATACCGGAAAGCGTGAGGGTACAACTTCAGAAGCAGAGAGTCCGACGGATGCCGCAAGCAATGCACCTGTACCACCGGTAGCTATGCCGCAAGAGGACAAGGAAGACTTGCCGTTCTGATGATGTGCATATAGTATTGAACAACAACAAATACTAAATGTAGTATTTACTAATTATAGTAAAGTAGGAAGTTAGTAAGTTAGCTATTACTGAAAGTAGTACTTACTACATTTAGTTTATTAGTATTTTAGTATAGTAGTAAATACTAAAATACTTTTTTTAGTAAAATAGTATATACTAATTATAGTATTTACTAAGAATAGTATTATCTTTGTATCGCATATAAAGACATCAAATTATGACAAAAATTATAGCTGTTTTGAATCATAAGGGTGGGGTTGGCAAGACAACTACCACCATCAATCTTGCCGCTGCTTTGCGACAGAAGAAAAAGCGTGTACTGGCTATCGACATGGACGGGCAGGCAAATCTTACAGAATCGTGTGGTCTCTCCATTGAGGAAGAACAAACGGTGTATGGGGCAATGAGAGGTGAATATCCCTTACCGGTTATCGAACTGGAGAACGGACTTGCTGTTGTGCCGTCCTGTCTCGACCTGTCGGCGGCAGAATCCGAACTGATAAACGAGCCGGGACGTGAGTTGATACTGAAAGGCCTGATTGCGAAATTACTTGACAGTCGGAAGTTTGACTACATCCTGATTGACTGTCCACCTTCACTGGGCTTGCTGACACTCAATGCCCTTACCACAGCGGACTTTCTGATTATTCCGGTGCAGGCACAATTCCTCGCCATGCGCGGAATGGCGAAGATTACAAGCGTAATTGAGATTGTCAAGGAACGCCTGAATCCGAACCTGAGTATTGGTGGCATTGTTATTACCCAGTTTGACAAGCGCAAGACACTCAACAAGAGCGTAGCTGAAATTATCAATGACTCTTTCTGTGACAAAGTGTTTAAAACGATTGTACGGGACAATGTGGCACTGGCCGAAGCTCCTATAAAGGGAAAGAACGTCTTTGAGTACAATAAGAACTGCAATGGAGCCAAAGATTATATGGCTTTGGCACAAGAGGTTTTGAAATTAAAATAAGACAATATGGGCAAGAGTGATTTATTGAAAGACAGTATGAAAAGCGGACTGGACGGATTGCTGTCATCCACGAAGAAATCTCCGCAAAAGAAGGAAGCCACACCGCTTAAAACTGAAAAAGAGCCTGCGGTACATTGCAATTTCGTTATCGACAAGAGTGTTCATACGCGTATGAAATTCCTTGCTATTGAGAAGAATATGTCATTGAGAGACATTGTAAATGAGGCGATGAAGGAGTATTTGGAAAAAAACGGTAAGTGAGGATATGTTCCTCGCTTCCCGTTCTTTTAAATCTGTGACTTCTGTTAGTACGTTATGCCGATATGTATTGCTACATATCAGTCATTGACAACCCTTTGTATGACAGGGAATAACCTTTGAACTCTCCCGTTGCACGCATGAAAGCGGCTGCTTTCGCTTCCAGTTTTTCCATGTCGATATTTTCGGCCTTGCGTTTGACTTCGAAAAATGTCGCCGTATCGTCCAGTTCGTTTTCAGCTACTATGTCTATTTCGTTCTCACCCTTGCGGTCCCACCAGCCTCCGATACGCGTATAGACTTGCCGTTCTATCAGTACACGCTTAAAGTAACGTTCAAGCATCAGACCGCTGAAAGTTTCATAATCCCGACCTATAATCATCTTCACACTTCCATAGTTCTCTATCTCCAGCATATAGCTGTACTTGTAGATGAAGCGGAACCAGAACGTGAAAAAATTATCCTCGATGACATACCGGACATTCTTGGCGGAACTCTTCTCGAACAGCGGTTGCTTCTTCGATATGATTTCGTATTCTTTCTCCAGCTTGGTAAGATAACCGCCGATTTCCTTGCCTACCACGTTTTCAATTTCCGAACGGGATGTTTTTCCTCGTGCAATGGCCGATAGTATGGAGAAATAGATTCCGTAATCCTTGCCGAACTCTTCGATAAGAATCGCTTTACCCTCGCCCAAAAATATGGAGTCGGCCTTTATAATCTGGTCGAGCATAGTCGTTTTGGTTGTTGCTCCTGCATCCACGAGTAGTTGTACATACTTCGCCACACCGCCCGTGAAAGCGTACAAGGCCAGCAGATCTTCCGCCGTGTAGCCGGGATTGTATTCCGAAAGAATATCTTTCAGAACAGTTGGGGTAAACGGACGCACAGTCATAAAGCGCGACTGCCGGTTATACAACGGCTCTTTCTTATCTTTGAATATCTTTGTCATCATGGAATAAATCGAACCACAGACAATCAGGTTAATACGGGACTTCGGGCTGTATAGATCCCAGATGCGCTGCATATCGCTGAACACCGATTTGTTCACACGGAAAAACTCCTGGAACTCGTCGATAAAGAGTGTGATGGGACGTTCTGCCGAAAGTTTCATCAGGTACTCGAACACATCGGTGAAGTGTTCGGCCCGCCCCATGGTTGGGACTCCCAACTTGTTCTCTATTTCAAGCCGGTAATCCTCACACAAATCGCCTTCGGCTTTCCGGGCAACAAAGAAATAGAGAATCGGTTCGTCCTCGTATGCCTTCCACACGAGTGATGTCTTACCGATACGGCGACGTCCCGTTACCACTGTAAACTGAGCATTGTTTTTGGCCATTTCGCGAATCTTGCGAAGAGAGGCTATTTCTTCTGTCCTGTCAAAAAATCTCATATCCTTATCCTTTTTTATTGCCATTTCCGAAACGGCTGTTTCCGAAACAGCTGTTTCGTTACTGCAAAAATACTGCAAATTTCTGGTAAAACAGGCAATTGATACAGATTTATTTAGCGAAATGGCTCAAAGGATTTTTATCTGGTAAGTTCCATTCCTGTTTTACACCGTCTGGTCTTACGTCCTTCCGCTTGTCCCGTTGTATCGTTAATCATCCCTTTATAGTTCCATCCGTTTTACCATCCGCCTTTCAGCGTATTCTTCCTTTTCTATATTCTTTTAATGCCACTCATCCGGTCCATTCCTGCCATCACCGGTTGGTTTTCCAGACGCAAAGGTGGACTGCCGCGCTTGATTCCGTCGCTTTGAAGTGCATTTCCTATAAAATTCTTCCTTTCTGCGAAAGAGTAATTTTCCGGAAAAAGCGTCGGAAATCGCTTATTCGTCAGTCCTTGTAAAGCATCTGTAAATCCCAAGCGGTTCAGGCAGAAAAGAGAACCGAACAAAGGGAAAATAAAAAATTAAATATTAAAACCAATTAAATTTTTATGATTATGGAAGCAACAGCAATTCAATCAGTAGAGAAAAACATCACAATGGTAGCATTGGCAAACGTGCAGCCGAACAATTACAACCCACGTAAGAATTTTGACGAAGCGAGCCTTGCAGAACTTTCCGAGAGTATTCGTCAGCAGGGTGTGTTACAGCCTATTGGAGTACGCCCAATAGAAGACAACCGCTTTGAGATTGTTTTTGGAGAACGCCGATATCGTGCCTCCCTCATGGCAGGATTGGAAGACATTCCGGCTGTCGTTATGGAAATTTCAGACGAAGTTGCCGAAGAAATGGCGGTAACTGAAAACCTCCAGCGCAAGGATGTTACCCCGATAGAGGAAGCAAATGCCTACCAAAAGCTCATTGATAGTGGTCGCCACGATGTGCAGTCTTTGGCGGTGCAGTTCGGTAAAAACGAAAGCTATATCCGCACACGCCTTAAATTCGTTTCCTTAATGCCCGAAATCGCACAGCTTTTGGAACAGGACGAAATCACAATCAGCGTAGCGAGCGAAATTTGCCGTTATGGGGAAGATATTCAGAAAGAGGTGTACAACAAGCATCTTAAAGAGGGGGTGCAGTACAATAGTTGGCGAGGAATGAAAGCCTCTGATGTTGCACGGAACATCGAACGGCAATATACCACCGACTTGGAGCGATACGCATTTGACAAGACCCTCTGTCTGTCGTGTCCTCACAATACAAATAATATGATGTTATTTTGCGAGGGTGGTTGCGGAAATTGCGCCAATCGTACTTGCCTTGCTGAAATGAATGCAGCATATCTCACGGAGAAAGCCGTGCGCCTTATGGAAGAACGCCCTGAGGTATCCCTCTGCTATGAAAGTTTCAACAGCAATGAAGCCGTAGTAGAACGTCTTACCGCCATGGGTTACGAAGTGGAAAGCCTTAACTATTATGCAAAGGCATATCCCGAACAGCCTGAAGCACCCCGAAAAGATGAGTACGACACCACCGAAGAATACGAACAGGCACAGAGCGAGTTCGAACAGGATTTGAACGATTACACGGAAGAATGCGAAGAAATCCGTACCCGAAGTGAAGCAGGTGAAATCATCCTTTATTTCCGTATTGAGAGCAAGGACATCGTACTCTGTTATGTTCCGAAAGTTACCTGTACTACCAATGACACAAAACAGGAGCAGACGCTTTCACCGGTAGAGAAGTTGGAAAAGCAAGACAAACGCAACAAGGAAATTGCCCTTGAAAAGACTGTAGAGGACACAAAAAAACAGATTTTGGAGGTTGATATGTCCGATTGCAAGTTTGGGCAAGACGAGGACAAGATGATTTATTTCTTCTTGCTATCATCCCTCCGCAAAGAGCATTTCGAAGCGGTAGGTATCGAGGAAAAAAAGCCTTATTCCTACCTTACAGATGAAGAAAAGATAAACATCATTGCCAACCTCACGAGCAAGCAGAAAGCGATTATTCGCAGGGATTTTCTAATTGCTAATTTCAAGAACGCATACGGCAACAATGCCATTGCATCCCTCTTGCTTGACTTCGCACAAAAACATATGCCCGACCTGTTGGCAGACATCAAGAACGGACATAATGAAGTGTATGAGAAGCGTCACCAACGTATCGAAGAGAAAAAAGCCGTTCTTTTGGTGCAGGAACAAGCAAAGCAGGAAGCGGAGCAATCTGACAAACAGCAATCCGAAGTAGGGATGCAGACCGAAGAACAGCCACAAGAGGAAGATATTGCAGCTTAACCATAATCAGTAACCAACGAATAGAGGGTGGAGTAATCTGTCCTCTATTCGTTCCTAATTTGTAATTAGATTAAGGTGAAGATGTTCACGGACAACTGCTCCAAACCGTTGTCGGGCGGCGCGTCTGCCGGGCAAACCCGCCATCCGCGCGATTATGCCTTTTCTATCCCATTTATAGCTACCTCCCGATACCCCGCCGCCACCCGTCTTCATTTATACCTATCAGTTTCCTCCTTTTTATCTTTTCCATCTTATTCCTTCTCCGGTTCCTTCCTGTCCTCGCCGGTTGGTTTTCCAGACGCGAAGGTGGACTGCCGCGCTTGATTCCATCGCTTTGAAGTGCATTTTTATAAAATTCTTCCTTTCTGTGAAAGAGTAATTTTCCAAAAAAAGCGTTGGAAGTAGCTTGTTCGTCAGTCCTGTAAAGCATCTGTAAATCCCAAGCGGTTCAGACAGAATATAGAACCGAACAGAGGGAAGAAAAATAAATCATTAAAATTTCATGACAATGGACAACATCAAAGAAAGCAAAGAGTACAAACTTGCCAAAGAATGGGAAATGGCAGTGAATAGTTTTAGTTTCAATCCCAAGCGTTTTGCAGCCGCTATACCTGATATGCACCCCACACTGCAACAGAGCCTCTATAGATTGTTTAAGGAGTGCATCATTGTGATGGCGGATGAGACACGTCGCTATGATGACCGCAATCGTGCGTCACATGAAGAAGCAAAGTGTCTTATGGAATACCTCAAGACAAATGGAAAGCATATCCCATTAAAATAACAAGCGTATGAAAACACAAGAAGTACAATTTGGCGGCAATAACTATCCTTGCCGTGTGGTGGAATCCAACGAGGGTGAAGAACTCCTTATCGGCTCGATTACCTTGCTTGATGCCCTTCAGCCCGGTAGTTTCAACGATGAAAACGAAGGCTTCGCAAGCAAGGAAGCCGAAAGAATCTATGACGAGGTTTTCTTCTTTACCGACATGGCAAACCTGCGACTGACAGACGTAGAATTGGTTGCCGAACTGAAAAAGGACAACCCGGAATGGTTCGAATAAAAAAACAATAATCATCTTAAAAATAGCATAGTTATGGAAAAAGAGTATGTAATACAAATAGCACAGACCATTCAAGAGCAGTTGATAGGACTTACCCCTATGCCCGTCCTCATGTCATGGGGTATCGCAGAGTTTGCAGCCACCATCTTCAAAGACCTGCCTGCACTTCGTATCAAAGTAAACGGACTGTTACACACCGGATACGTCATTATTGCACTTAATGGGTCGGACTATTATGAGGTATATCTGTTGAAAGGCAAAGATGCAGAGTGTGTCAATGAAGAAGTTTGTTACAACGAGTTAGGGGATGTCATTGACAGGGCAATTGAATGCGGTACTGACAAAGAGGAATACGAAAAAATTGCCATCAGCAACTCACCCAATTATTAAGCAGGTAGCTCACCTGATAAACCAGAAGAAGAGATTAGTTAGTAGTAAACCGCCAGTACGATTGTACTGACGGTTTTTGTTGTTTTTATTTACATTATATGTCAGACAGCCGGATTTTTATTTCGCGTTGCGCTTATTTTGAACGTCTTTTATCATCTCTTTCACATCTTGCCCCACTTGTACGAAGTTTTTATATAGGATGCGCTCCCGTTCCTCTCTCGACTTGAAAGTGTAGAACTTCGGCAGCGGCACATACGCCGCTTCTTCTTTCTTGATTTCTGCCATATCAAAATCTGTTTTGCAGAAGAACTTTGTAGTCTTGAACTCTTCCGATTCTTGAATATTCATTGAACCGCCCATACCTGTTTTCGTCTTCACAAAGTCCCGTGCCGTCTGACCGCATATCCATCCGGTTGCCATATCCGAGATTTTCGAGGCAGGCACAAGGTTATCCATATTCTCATTGAGATTGATACTTGTTTTGTCCCGGTCAATAGTCACGCCTTTTTTGACCTGGACCACCTTGCCGAAGATGTCATTGGACAACCATTCCAGCGTTTCTTTGGCACGTGCCGAGCCGCTTACCACATTACCTACCGTCGTAATGATCTTTTGCATACCTACCTTACCATAATCGGCTTCCAGTTGCGGTAGTTCCTGAAAGCCGAGCGTTACACTCACCTTATTGCTTCGCGCTGTACCTATCAGACGGTCTATTTTGTGAAAGTAGAGTGTCGGTAACTCGTCCACTATAATACTCACAGGAATATTTTTCCCCTGCCCGGTATTCACACGGGTAACGAGACGGTTTAGGATAAGAGCGTTCAATGCACCGATGATGGATTCCATTTCCGGGTCATTTGCAATCAGCAGGTAACTCGGATTCTTCGGGTCACTCACCTTCAGGTCGAAGTCATCGCCATCCCGGTGGAATATCCAGTAGCTCTCTTTGGTTGCCAGACGCGAGGTATAAACACGTAACGTGCCAATCATACCCTCCAATTGTTCCATTGCCTTATTTTTGAAAGCTGTCTGGAATGGACCAAGCAGCGGAGCAACCTCATTGTCAGTTTCCAGTACCTCGAAAATCGTCTGATAACTTTCATTCAAGAATGACAGAATATGTGGCATGTCCGAATACTTTCCCAGCCAGTAGGCAGGTTCCACGATATTGCCGCCTTCACGGTCGCGCACGATACCTGTCGGTTTCCAGAATTTGGTCTGCGGATCTTGCTGTCTTTCCGCATATAGAGGCTTGCCGTTGGCATCGTAGGGTTCACGTTCATAATTCACGAAGAAGTAGATACAAGCGGCAAGGAAGTTTACCGCCGAGGTTTGGAAGAACTGGTCGCTTCCGCCGCCTCCCTCTTTCTTACCCTTTTGTAGGCTTTCCAATAATGTTTCCGCCGTTTCGCTGGCCGCCGCAAGATTGTTGATGTACTTTGCCTGAATTGGATTCACCCGACGGCTGTACTCCACATCCACAAAATTAATCATGTTGAACTTGCACCCTTGGGGTACTCTGCCCAGTTTCTCGTTCTTCTTGTAATGGTAGTAGAGCTTGGTCGCCAATGTAGGAAACTTGTAGTCATACACCACCATGGCGAAACCTTTGGCCGAATGCTGTCGGATAAACGGCTCTATGATACTGAAAGTCTTACCCGATCCCGGTGTTCCAACTACCCATGTTCCTCGAAAGCAGTTGCTTACAGAAATCCACCCCTTACGGAATTTACCCTTATAGTAGTATCGCATGGGGATATTTACGCTGTATTCATTCTCGACTTTTTCTTCACATTGTTCAAAACTTTCATTCTCGAAGTTGAAACGGTCTTTCATCAATCCCTCCTTGATGAACTTTGAAATGTTGTCTAATGCGATATGTACCAGTACTACGCCAGCAATGGAGGCAATCATATAGAGAATGATATTCAGAGGTAAGGTATAAAGCCTTGTTTCCATCGTATGGCCGAACAGCCATACGGAGAGTACGAGCAGCAATAACCCACTCGTCAATGGATACACCACCTGCCGGCGTGCGTTGAACTCCAGATGCTTCTTGTTCCGCGTTCCGACACAAGTGATGCAGATAAGCAGTACCGTTGCGATTTTGCTGTACACAAGATTGCCGTCGTGGTAAATCATCCATTGTTTGATGCGTCCGTGAATGTCGGTCAGTATGCCGCCCCAGTGGTCGAGCATTGCAGGGTCAATGGCATATTCAAAGAACTCCAGCAGCACGGACACATATACCACTGTGCGGAATATTTTATAGAACCCTTGCAATTCCTTACTTTCTTCCATAAGTCAGTCTGTTATTAGTCCTTGTTTTCTACGATACCAATGATTACCTACTCTGATTACATCCATACCGAACCATGCACCATTCTCGTTCAGTTTTGTTTTTATCTTATCAAGTGTTACCGGACCGATACCCCAGATTTCCATGAGATATTGCTCGTTAAGATGAATCAGGTCTCCGATATATAATATTCCATGAGATTCAAGATGGCTTTTGATGGATGGGGTAATACCCAAACTGAATACCGGTTCCGAGAGATAGTGTACTTCTTCTGCCTGAATGTTATTCAGGGCTATTTCAAGCCCCACTTTGATTCTTTTGAGAGAATCAAGGCGTTCTTGCATCTTTTGGATGACAAGCTCGTCTTGCTGTATCTCATTGCGTAATTGGGTTGCTCTCTTTACAAGTTCGGCATTACTTCTTTTCAACTCTCCGTTAATATCCGCCATTGACAGATTACTTGTTTCAAGCTCGTTTCGTGTGCGGTCTAATTGCGTGACAAGTTCCTCCAGTCTGTCGGCATGACGCTTCAAGATTGAATTTTTTTCATTATCGGCAGTCATTTCGTCCAAAAGGTAGCCGAACCTTTTAATTTGAAAATTAATATCTTCTTTATCCGATGCTATGGAATCTGCGAGTTTTGCCAGTATTTGTCGGCATGAATTACCTTTCATGGACTTATACATGAGGACAATTCCCAATATCATCAATGCTATGCTGAAAAATATATCCGTATCTTTCATATCTTTCTATCTTTTATTCGTTTATGGTAATTATAGGGCGTACTTTGTGCGCCTGTACTTTAGGTGTTTCCTGCATTGCGCCGCTCCCCATGGAATAGAGCCATGCCTTGGCTGTCTGTTGCTTTTCGACTTCTGTGGATGTCCAGTACCAACAGTCGTTTTCATCCAGTGGTAACGGCTCACCGCCACATTGTTCGATGACAGGGTTGATTATCTTTCGCATGGTGTAGAGCAGCCGCATCTCTGCCACGGACGGTACATAGGCACTCTGCCCGTACCGCCATAGGTCGAAAACCGCTTCTGCCATTGGCGAAGCGGTTTCTTGTGTATCATACAGTGCGAATGTATTCTCATTGCCATCATAAGCCATGATGTCAGCCGATGTGCCTTGTGCGATGCCGAGGCTGTCGGCGAATGCCTGTGGAGCAATGTCCCACAGGTAAACTGCATAACCGTCCCCCTCCGTATCTCCGCGTTTTTCGGTATCGAAGACAACCGCTATCGCTTTTTTCCCCGATTGTTCATATTGTGCGTAAGGCAAGGCTGTTCCATCCTCGCAGAGGATATGTCCTGGACGAACTGCTGTATCGGGTACGTCTATATGCGTGTCACAGGCAGCGCAAAGCACGGCAGCCGTTGCCGCTGCCACCAAATGTATCTTTCGTATCATATTGCTTTCTTTTTTGTTTCCCTATTTTATAGGTAGTTTCACACCCAGCACGACACCTGCTCGCAGCACGTCCGCACCTTTTATCATCACATCGCTTTTCACTTGCCAATACAGTGTCCATCCGGCCCGTAGCACATAGTTGTGTTCGTAACCGAAGTGCAGGCCACCGAGGAACTTATTCATGTCGCTTCCGGCTGAAGCTCCGATACGCAGACTGCCATAGTGGTTGCGTCCCCGCGTCATGCACGGCTTGTAGGCCACGCCAAAACCGTAGCTGCGGTAGTTTCGCCAAAATGATTCCGGGCAGATATGCCCGCACGAAGCGCACTCTGCCCATTGTAGATAGCCGTTGACGAAGAACTCCCACGTATGGCGATAGTTCATTTCGTGTTCGTAGGCGAGCGTTATATCCATGCCGTTCTTGTAGAGTAGCCCTGTGCCAAGCGAGAGGCGTCCGCTACCTTGTTGTGCATTTGCACTTGCAGCGATACACACGCAGGTAATTATCACGATGATTGTCTTTTTCATAGTCATTCCTCCTCCAATAAATCTGCATGGAACGAATCTGCCGCCAGTATATCCTCATAGTCGATGTTCAGACTGATGTTACGGCCACTAATCTGTTTCTCCGTCATTTCGATGGTCAGTAGCTTGTCATTGGGAAAGGTCATCTTTTTCACGACAATCACATTCCGATAGCCGTGTCTGAATGTCTTGCCCGATTCCAGAACCAGGGCAGGTGTCAGTTCGATAGTCTGTGCGTTGGTTGCCTTGGCGAGTTTCTTGTCTGTCAGCTTTATCCGTATCTCATCAATGTCAAAACGAATGTTCGTCTTGTTCTCGATGGAAAAGTCTATGAAGAAGTAGTCACCCACCGAGTAGATATTGTTCAGACGCATCACCATGCGGTGTGCTTTGGTAGCTACGTTGCGGATTTTTGCAGGTGAGTTCCAGATGCGCCGTGCATGATGTGTCATGTCGGCAGCGGACATTGAGACTGCCGGATTGTTGTACGCATTACGCTCTTGCAGCAATATCTCCTTATCCGTTACTGCCTCTTTCATCCTTGTGGTATAAATCAGTGCGTATTGTGTGCGGTATCGTTCCGTCACAATGGTGACGATGGCGAGTATTTCACCATCCTCGTGTCCGCTTTCCTTGGGCTTTAGGCGAATGATGTTGTCAATGGGCTGATCGCCCGCCACCTTGTCAGTGGAAATATCCACGAAACGCACCGGTTCCGATGCCGTGATGACAGTTGTTATCTGTTCGTTCACCGTCAGTTGTTCCATTTCTTCGTAGGTAGTTTGTGCGTTAGCTTTCGGTAAAATGGAAATACCTGATAGAAGCATAATGCCAAATAAATTCCTTTTCATTGAAATACAGAGTTATAATTGAAAATTCATGATTGCTTTATTCTCTTGCGGATTGATATTTGCCTTATCTGGGATGTCATCCTGCATACAACTTGGAGATTTGTCCGTAACATCTATCTGTTCGAATATGATTTGTTTCGGAAGTATTTTATGGCAGAAATAGCTGCTGTTGAACGGTACGTTTTTCCCTTTTCCGAACTGAATACGTTTATCGAACATGAGTAATTCCAGATCAGTATTCTGGAAAAGTCGGCAGGGTGTTACGTTGTTCAGCCAATAGTTGGACATCAGCAAGGCGAATGGTTTTCCGAGTTTCAGACAGCGTTCGAAGACTTCCACTTTCCGGCTGAAAGGAGGATTGGATACGAGTATATCCCATTGGGACGGTTCATAGTTGAAAAAATCCTGTCCGTTATAGATATGGGAATACACGACATGGAAACCGGCATCCTTGAATTTCTGCACAAACTCACTGTGCTTCGTATCGAAAGGACACCAGACTATCTTGCCTTCAGGTATATATTTGATAATGGGTAATACACCATATCCCGGTGTATATTTTTCATCTGTCGGATTCCCGTATATTTTTTTTAAGTAGTTTGAAGATTTCATAGGCACATGATTAAAAATATTTATATTGATTTCTTTTCCCTATTTCGCTTCATTTCTTTATTTGCCTGGCACGCGCCCAAGTACAACGTCCCGTCCGGGTCATTTGGATTTCACATTGCCAAAGAGTGCCCTTCTCCACTGTTTTGAAATTAACATTCCCGTATCTTGGTCCGTAAAAACCGGTATGTTTTTGAAAAGCGAATAAGGCAATCCTCCGTCTGTCTTCTGTTCGGAAGTTGCATATTAGGGCAAACTGCCCTCTGTGATGCCACCATTCGGTACTCACAAGTTTTCCGATAAATGTTTCGGCTTTATTTGGGGCTATATAGTCCGCATAATAAAGCCCATCCGTACCTTTGTGATATTCTGATAAATCTGTTTCCATGTCATCATCGTTTTAATTCCTTTTTTCCTGTCCGTTCACTAAATACACGAAAGTTCCGTATTTCAACTTGACTTTGTTTTTCTTGATAGCTTTGCTAATGGCATTGCTTGTTTTCTGGTAGGCATTGTTCACCGCCTGCATCCCCCATTGTGCAAGGCTGTTTCCTGTTGTACTTCCCATACTCATGTTCATATTGCCCGACATTGCCCCGCTTGCTACATCCTTGCTCGTTTCCCGGAATTGGCTGTTGGGCACATACAGCCCCTCCATGCCATCTGTATCATAGAGTGAGAGACTCACTTTCACCAATTCGTCATTCACGAGGATGCTGCTGATATTACCTTTCACGCGCCCGGATGAGAATCCGCTTACCGTAGCGTACAGGTATGTTCCCCTTGCTATCACACACTCGCCAATCTCCACATCGTCAAGCAGGCGCAACCTCACGCGCGAGCCGTCCACCGCTTTGATGTTCTCGTCAATGATGGCTTGGATGAGTTTCGGTTCACGGACATTCTTCGACAGTGTGTTAAAGTAGTCCGAGGTTGTCTTCACCTTGCGTACCACCTCGCTGGGCGGTTCGTCCGCTGATGGCGTTTTCACAGCCCGGCTCTCTTCGTTGATGGTTCCGGAGGCTGCTGCTCCTTGTGGTGGAGCAATGTTGGCCGTGTCCGTTTCTGCCGGGGGTACAGTCGCGTTTTGCCCTCTCAGTCTCGCCTCTGCGAGTGCTTTCTCCAGTTCGGCAAGTGCTTCCTGTTCTCGTGTCTTGGCAGAGGCAATTTCCGCTGCCGCAGCTTTTTCCTGTTGTTCTTCCGTGAGCAGGTCGATGTCGTCCTGCGTGTATTTCGATTCATACTCTTCCTTGTTTTTATCGGGTTCTTCCCGGTCTATGTTATCTACAGCGGAGTAGTCTTGTATCTTACCCCATGATTTCGCCATATTCTCGTATTTGCTGCCTATGCCATCGTCCTTGATCTGTGCCCCCGGCAATTCGGGGTTTAGGAACTCCGTCGTCTGCAACGCCTTGTCTTGTATTTCTATCGTTTCTGTCTGAAACAGGTCGAAGATGAAATAAGACGTGCCGAGCAGGGGGAAATAAAGGATGGCGGGAAGCATATATTTCGGCTGGCGAAAATTGATTTTCTCCAATATCTTCATTATACATCTTTTAATTGAGTTGTACATATTTGCCTTCAATGGCACAATTTCTCAGTATCTCTGCGTTGTCTTCTCCGAAAGCTAATAGGATGCTACCGCGACTGGGAGAGTCACCTCGTGCTCCGCCTGGTCGGTAGAATCGGATGCGGTGGCGTAGGAATTTCATTCCCGTCGCTTTTGGAAAGATGACGTCCTGAAACATTTTGGAATCGCAACGGTTGAATAATAATGCAATGCCGTTGCCATGTTCTGCCAATTTCCGGACGAATAGCTCGATAAGAGGACGCGAATAGGGAGGATTGAGCCACACACGCCCTTCCCATATCTGGGACAACCCATCTATGTTCTGGTCATACATGACCTCGGCAGTCGGCCACAACGGATGGATGGGAGCGCAAGGGTCAAGGTCGAATTTGCCCAATGCGTCCAGTATCTCCTTTGGCGTGTACCATTCGTCTGACGAACGGACTGATTTTTCAAGCCGTGTATTCATAAGTACTCTTTTTACTATGGTTTGTCCCCTCTGTTTTTATGTTCCCTTATTTCGACTTCCTGCAACAGCTTGTGCCGTTCCCGAAGCACTGAATCCTGCTTTTCCGTCGCCGTGCGACTTACCGGACTGTGTCTGTACACAGTTACCAAGCGGTAGGCGTTCCATACGAAAGCTCCGATGACGAATGTAAAGACGATGACCAGAAACAGCGTCCGGTGTGCGTTGGCAAAGCCCTGCACCTTGGCCGCCGCTTGGTCGATGCGTGTCGCCTTGGCGAATTTATGCCCGGCCTGCACCTCTCGCTCGTAGCGTTCCTTGTACTGCGGGTCATCTTTGTCCGGCATCTTCTCGCCGAACAACATCCGTTTGAATCCTTTGATATTCATATCTTTGGTGATTTAATAGTTACTCTTTGTTTTTTGCTCGATATCTTTGTTCAGCAATGTGCGCCAGTTTACTATGAGCAGTCCATGCGGATTATTGTCCGTTCTCGGCACACGTTTAAGTTGCCCTGCCGTAACCAGTTCGCGCATCAGGATATTACTCCGGCGCTCGATTCGCTGCCGACCATAGTAGGTGAACTCCATATTCTTTTTGTCAAAGGAGATACTGTCACAGAATATCGAGAACACCGCGCTCGTACCCAATATATTGGAGTAAAATCCCTTTTCCTTGAGGGTATTGTACTGTGCCAGTCCCGTCTCATCGACCAGGTACATCGCTTTTTCCATCGTATAGCGGATGTATTTGTCGTCCGGTGCGAGAGTAAAAAAGTAATGGTGGAACATTTCTACGTGGCTCTTGGCCTCCACGTCCAGTGTTTCGTCCATCGTCGTGCGGGTTACGAGTATAGGTACATTTCCGTCCAGCACATACACCTTTTTCTGCGCGTCCGTCACCATTGTCCGGGCAGTCCAGATACTTGATACGCTGATGATGATACACCCTGCAAGAAAAGCAGTGCAGATGATGCCCACCAGTCGGATTTTATTCTCCAAATGTTTGATGACCATATACCTTTATTTTTTCTTGTTAGACAATCGTGTGTATTCGTCATGTAACATTGTCATGACTGTATCATGCAACTCCGTCAGAAATTTTTCGAACTTCCCGTCAAAAAGCTGTGTGTAATCTTCCCGCATGATTACATGCACGAATATCCACCAGACACGGCGGTTTCGATTCTTGGCATTTTTCTGCAATTTGACCAGTTGCAGACGATAGGTAAGGTAAGTCATCATAGGGACAATATATCGGTTGTCCCATGTAATGGCTTCGTCCAGTTCTTCATATTCCGGATCAATTCGGTGGTTAGGTGCATAAACGAGTTCTTCGCTTATGCGTTCATTTGCATAGTGCACGAAACGCTCGTTCCTGCACCATTTCTCAATTTTCTGTTGTACATTCATCTTTTGGATATTTAATATTAGGTTTATCATTATCTCATCATCGAGCCGATACCGCCCGTAGCCGTCATTTTGGCCTGCTGCGCCACACCTTCTCCAAAGTTCCGTGTAGAGAAGGCCGTGTCGCCTTCAGGTATCATCCATGCTGCCAAGTCCGGCACGAGGTTTAGGCATTTCAGTGCCACGATACTTGCCGCCATCAAGTAGCCGGCGGAGAAGAAGCTGTTTTGCAAGTAGGCCGCCATTGTCTGTTCGCTTGCTGTGATTGCCGTCAGGTTTTCTACCTGTATGCACAGTACAATGTCGAATAACAGTAGCACATAGAAGCCGACGAAGTAGAGCATTGCACCATAGAAATGTACTGTCAGATACCTTATAAGCCACTTCGCCCATGCACCTTCCCATTTGGGCAACAGCGAGAACGCCCATTGTATAGGTCCGAATATTGTTAACATGCCCAGTAGGATTTGCTGGCAATAGATGGTCGCCCACCATCCGATACGATACACAATCAGAGCGATAAGCATGATGATTTTGTCGATACCTACGATGACTCCTGCCGTCAGTGAGGTAAACCACAGTTCGGCTGCGTCTTTCTCCATCTTCGTCACTTCGTCCACTCCGGTTTGTTCCATGGTCGCTTCTACCAGGTTCGGGTCGGAGGTACCCGTGTGAGCGACATCTGCCTGTGCTTGCAAGCTTTGGTACATCGTGTCACGTACATGGATAAGTTGCTGCACTTCCTCGAATTTGTCCGCTATTTGGGTGGCTTCTGCCTCGTACAGGTCATGCGTGTACGAGCCGATGCAGTTCGGGATGTAAGACAGGAAGTCAAGGAAACACCAACTGCTCCCACTGCCAGCCATACCCGTGTCTGCTGGCGGATACCACCAACAGAGGATGATTGAAACAGCCAAAGGACGGAACAGCTTCAGCACATCCAGTGGATCATGTTTCACCATCATCTTGTACGCCATTCCCGCTGCCATCACAATAGCGAACAGGGCAGCCAGTGCCATGCACATTTGTAGTATCCACCAGAACGGTCCCTGCGAGCCGGTAAAAGTCGCATCAGTCAGGAACTCGTTCGTTTGAAAAATCACATCGTCAATTTCTTCTTCAAGGATATTAATACCGAAATCCGAGAGTATATTTCCGTCTGCCATACGTTTTTGTTTTTTCAGTTCCCTTTGTTTACTGTTTCATCTCCGTCGCCGTTGCCACCCGTGTTATTGCCTGATTGCGGGCCGCGCACGGCAAAGCGCGATTCGTGCCATCGGTTCACCGCATCGCGGACAATACTCTCCTTATCCAGAGTACGGTCAGCGGTAGCATTCAGTAGCGTACTTGTTATCGTAGTATTCTGCCGTTTGGCAAGGTAGCCGACAAGGATTTCGTTCTGTCGAGTTATATCCTCGTAGATGCGCAGATACTCTTTCTTCCGCTGTGCGTTGGGCATATAGGCATCTTTCGTTGCATCAATGGCGCACTGGTAGATATGGTAATATTCCGTCCATCTGTCTTTATCCTCCGGTGTCCCCCCGACAGGCAAGATGCGGTCTATGTTTCGTTTGAGCCGTACCATCTGTCCGTTGACCTTATCGCCTTCAGCGACCCATGCGATGTCCGCTTGACGGTCAGCCACGTTCAAGGCTTCTATCTTTGCCCGGCTCACCAATGCCGAGTCGATGGCTTCAGCTTCGTCCGTTTGGTTGTATAGGTTGACGCCCGCCAGTGTGCGGAACGACAGTTTGTTCTTGACTGCTGCCGACTTTTTATACTTGTTGTGCAGTATGGAATAGTAGAGGTCGGGCGAGAGTGCTCCCGTACCGGTTTCCATTACTGTTACTTGGTTTTGTTTCGGCGAATCGTGGTTATAGGTCACGGATTGTGCCTTTGCCGCCGTGGTTGCAATTATTGTAACCGTCACGAGTAAGAGTATTCTGTCCATATTTACTTTCGGTTATTTGTTATTAATCTTTTAATACTCAATGTGTTTCAATCAGTTAATCATCAGGATTATTCCACATTTCTTTTTATATTATATTCATTTCTAATCCTTTCCTCTCCCCGCAAGAAGTGCATATCATCCTTTTCAATACAAATACATTTTCTATTCGTATGAATACAGGCGATTGCAGTGCTCATGCTTCCAGAGGCAAAATCAAGGACTGTGTCACCCTCTTTCGTGTATGTTTTTATCAGATATTTCAACAATGCGACTGGTTTTTGATTAACATGAATCGTTTTGCCCTCTGATTCCGCAGTTTTAAAATATTTCACACTTCGTGGGTATCTCGTTCCTTTGTTTTCATTTCTGAATGTAGGATTTGGTACCTTGTTTACTCCTGTCCAGTTACTTCCTCTCTTTGTACGATTCTCATAAGGCTCACCTTCCTCCATGATTGGATAATAAGGAGTTCTGCCGTTACAAAAGATACTGATTAGCTCATGCGCTTTTAGAGGTTGCTTTTTAGCAAGAAGGAAATTGCTTGCTTTTGACTTTTCCCATACCCAGTCATATTTAAATTCGGCTAAATTGCCACAGCGTAAAAGGCTGCTGAACGGTTCGCTGCCAAATAAAGCCGTAGGCGCATTATCCTTTCTCACTCTTCTAATCTCCTCCCACATTTTCGAGAATGGTATTATCTTATCCCATTGCGAAGCTGTAATTCCGAAAGGTGGGTCGCATAGAACTAAATCAATACTTGATTCTGGGAGAAGAGGCATTACTTCAAGGCAATCGGCTTTATATAGCGTAATGTCTTTTTCAAAAACGATCTTTTTCATTACATCTTTTATTAATCCAAATGTCCATTTGCCTCTTGGTTATAGGCCAGATAGACTTGTTTGTACTTAAAGTTTCTTTCTCTGTTTGTACTTCTCCGAACATTCAGGACGAAACGCTTTTCCTGCGTTTTAAGATATTCCTTATCAATTTCGGTATATAGAAGTCATAATCATCATTATGGCATTATTTACCTCCTTCCTCTTTTACCGTCAATAATCCAGTCGTCCCGCATTGCGCCATCGTCCGAAAGCACCGTCGATAATTTCCCGTTTGGTACGTTCCCGGTAAATCTTCGATTTCCAGTAGCCGATACGTACCTGTATGTATCTCCATGTCTCGATGTATGCCCGGTTCAAGTGTTGCTCAATGCTGTCCAGCGACTTGTTCACGGACTCCAGTACCATCAGCAGGTCGCTGGTCGAGCAGGCCGCTGCGCCCGTGGCATACAGCACGAGGTCGCTCACCGACTTATAGAGGTGTTCTCCCTCGTTGGCGATGTCCCGTATTGCTTTTTCATTGATAGTCAGTATCAATGCGTCTGACGGCTCGATGTTCCCATGTTTCAGGATTTTCTCATGGAAAGCCTCCAGCATGGTCTTATAGTCACCGATACGGTCACTTACCGAGCTGTAGGTATCCTTCACGTTCAGCACCGTCCGCAGGGACTGGTACATCACGTCGATGACATCAAAGGCACGGGTATAGCGGTCAAGGTCGATATTTACTTCCTTGTATTTGCCCGTCTCCTCACGGCTGTACTCGTGCAGCAGTTGGTTGCTGTATTCCAGCGTGCTTCGGGCCAGCAACAGGCTGCGTTGTTTTTTGTGGTCATTTATGTACGCTTCCACCGACACGATATCGAATGTCCATTGGCCCTTGGCGACATCGGGTAGTAGCGCAAGCAACGTAATGGCTATCAGTATAGTGCGTTTCATGGCCGTACCTCCTTTCTGCCACTTCGGGATGTCCGTGCGTTTTCTACCCAGCGGTCATGGCACTCTTCCACGAGTGTCAGCCTACGACCCTCGTCCGTATCGAGTTCCGGTAGCACATCCTTCAGTACGTCGATGATGTTCCGCTTGTAGTGCATCATCTTCTCCAAGGATATGAGGTCGGCGTATATTTTCGTGATACGTGAATCCACTTCTCGTGCGATTTCGAGGCGGTCACTTGACCAAAGCAGGTGGTACACGTCGCTGTTCGGTACTTCTTCCATAGGTTCTGTACGGGCATACTCGGTAGTGATTTTACAGTTGGGATATTCCCGTGCGATTTCCGATATGCGATTATTCGCGATTTTAGTCTTTTCCTCGTTCGACAGGTTCGGATCGAGTGTCAGTACATCGGCAACGTGCGTGTCTGTGTATGCCGAAGTCAATTCCCAACTGATTTGGATAATGGCACGGTGAATCTTGATACCCAGAAAGTATTTCGGCTTCCGTGCGATAGAAATAGTCGCACGGAACGTAATGATACCATTGATGTTCGGCATCGTCGCTTTACGGACGAACGTATAGCCGCTCCATGTACCTCCGTCCTGCCAAGTGAGGCTATAGGCTGTCTTGCAATCCTGCATGATAGCCGGTAGGCGGTAGTAATCATCTGTCGGCACATCGTTCTCTGCTTCCGCTTCCTGCTTCGCATCTGCGTACTCCTTCTGTTTTTGTTGCCACTCGGCAAGTTCGCTTTTCAGTTCCTCGATACGTGTCCGGTTGGAGTTATATTGTTGCCGGTAAGCTGCTGCGTCTTCCACGCTCGCCTCGGCAATTTTTTTCAGAAGGTCGGCGTTTTCCTTTTCCAAGGCACTAATCTGAGATTGAAGAACGGCGACTTGATTGTCCGCTTCCCGTATCAGTGCGTCCAGTTCTGAAAGGTCCAGTTCGTTCTCCGTTACCGAGGTCTGCATGACACACTCTTTGGAGTGGGCATCCAGTGAGCCGCCACACTTGCGACACTTGTATTGTGTCGAGCCTTGCCCCAGCGTCGCCCCGTCTGAACAGGTTACACTGATGGTCACGCTTTCGCATCCCTGCAATTTTGCGGCGTCCGTCGCCTGATAATAGTTCCGTGCATCGGATGCTATGTAATAGACATAGCCTTCCTCGTTGTCATTGAACTCCGAGAGGCGGGCATTGAGTTGCGCTTTGAACGTATTCAAATCCATCGAATAGGAGTCGAAGACATCCTCATAGACCACCTCCGTCCGATTCCAACTCTGTGTCACGTGTATCTCGTAGGCGTATGCCTTCTTTGTCTGTTTGTTACCCTTACTGATGATATAGGCCTGTTGTCGGGTATTGATAGTATAGGTGTAGCCATCGTTGCTATTGTTGAGCTGTTGCACTCGACTTCTTGACCATCCGGCATACCGTTCTGAATTGGCGAGGGCCTGCTCCCGTTGCGAAGCGTTCGGATAAAATCCCGGATCACTCGTGTTAAAGCGTGTCCATGCACCCCCGTTCAATATGCTGTTGTCGTCTGTCGGTGGGTAGTAGTCGCATAGAGAAATGCTTCCTTGATCACGCCGTGCGATATACCACCGTTGCGTGTAATAGTTCCCGACAGCATTGTCCATATAGTCGGTCATCCACGATGTGAGGTCGTAATTGCTGAAATTGAACAATGCGGCCACGCTATCCTGACCGCCCACCATGTCGATTAGCAGACTGCCGATGTCATGTTCCGCCTGCTCGAAGAGAGTACCGTAGTGTTCATACAGGTTGCCGATTTCATTGACTTTGCCACCCAACAGGTCATGGAACGCACTACTTTGCAGTAGAGCGTCACCGAGGTTCTCCATACCTGATGTTGCCAGCCCTACGCCCATGTTATAAAGGTTGTCAATGTCGCCCTTTAAGTTCTCAATCGTGAAATTGCCCGGCACTTTGGTAAAGTTGTCCAACATCCGTTGCCAATCGGTACCGCCCAGTTCTGCGAGGTTCAGCAAGGTGGCAATGTCGCGGTCAATTTCCAGAAAAGCGATGTCCGAGAACGACAGCGTGCTGTTTGTCACCACACTTTCGAACTGCATACACAGGCTCTTCGTATCGTCGCACACTTTCATCAGGTAGCTGCCCCAGTGGATTGCTGTTTGTGGTGAGCGCAGCATCAGCTTCGCCACCACCCATATTTTCGGCATGATTTTTTCTGCCACCATGTGGTAAATTCGACGATAGTAGTAATTTTCCGTGCTGCTGCACCAGATGCCAAGGTCGGACAGAGCCTTGTGTTCCAAAAATTTGGAAGAAAATATCCCTGCTGCCGCCACTTCTGCCGCCGTATAGTGTTTCAGAATATCATCCACCTGCTCGCGGTAGTAGCTTTCGGCTACTGCCTCCGTGCCGAATGCTGCGGCCATGGCCGCCACGGTACGAGCGTCATAGTTCACGCTGTAATATTGTGCGTGAACGTGCTGTGTCAGGGCAGGCAATAGGATAACCCAAAAGATAAACAGCCGTTTCATCGTTTCAGACCTCTTTTATGTATTCCGGTTCCTTGTGATTGAAATACCACCGTTCAGATTCGATACAATTCTCCGTGACAAGTCGGCAGAACATATCATGTATGATGGTAGTATCCTTGATGGCCCTTTTGATCCGGGCTTCTTGGGAGCCGAACCATCTCAAAAAGAAAGGCTGGTTTAGATAAGTTTCGCGCACGGTCTGATAACGTAGCCATCCCAAGTCACTTAGTCTTTTTTCACTCATCGGACTACTGTTCAGTTCCCTGAATAGTTCTTCTCGAAACCTGTTTTCATCGAAGACAGGTTTGCTGTTACATAGCCTGTCGCACATATCGTAAAACTCCTTTTCTTTGGGGTTTTCTTCATAATACCGGTTCAAATACGCTTCCAGTTCTACATCGGACATACCCAACCGAAGGGAATACTCTGCCAACAACCGTTCGATGGCGGCTACTTTGTCCGGTGTCATGTCATCCATGCGGAGCAGGTTCTCCTTGGACAGCATACAAAACTCCCGGAGGGACAAAACAGTGAGTTCCGGATTGCTGACAGAGATTTGTTCGCGCGTCAAGCTGCTTTCAAACCCCATCATATTTATCCCGTAGCCCAGTGACAGGGTGATTAAAATCCTTTTCGTTTTCATTATGATGTTATTTTAGTGGTTAAGTTCAGTACACATCCCGCTTCATTAACTTTCTGCGCAAACGGCAATGCCTTGCCGATACCGCTGGTATTCCAGTCGCGGCAATATGCCTCGATAGCCTCTTGGTGGCTGCATTGTAACTCGCGCTTGTAAAGCTTCAGAGCCTCTTTCTCCGCTCGTTCGGTCGTGTAAGTCATGTAGCACTCGCGCGGTTCTTCCACGCCATAAACACCGCTGGTCGTGCCCCGACGGATAAACACCTCGCGGAAGAAGCTGCGTCCTTCCTTGTTTTCAAGGCGGTTAATGGTGAAAATTTTCTTACAGTCCACGTCCGTTAGGCCAAGAATCGTCTTGATGGTGTCGAAACGTTCCTTGAATTTGCTCTGGTCAAGCAGCATCACCACATCCGAGTTATTGATGATGGCCTCTTTCACGATTTCGCTGCCGATGATGTCTTGTATTTCCTGTGTCACCACGCCCACACTGGCCCAGAATTTACGCGCTGTTTTGTACATAAATTTAATGTACTCCGCCATCAGCGGGCTGGCGATGGCTTTCCATGCTTCCTCGATGACAAGGACTTTGCGGTTCTTCTTGATGCGCATTTTTTGCAAGAAAACATCCATGATAATCAGCGTGACCAAAGGAAAAAGCAGCGGGTCATCTTTTATGCTGTCGATTTCGAAGACCACGAACGTCTCGTCGAACAGCGAGCTGTCCATGTTCTCGTTCAGCGTTTTTTCGTGGTTGCCGCCCAAATAGAAGTCCTTCATCATATAGCGGTATGTCGAGAGGTCGATGCCCGTGATACGGTTCTCCTCACAGATATCCGGGATGCGCTGCACGGAATATTCATAGAAAGAGTTGAATGACAGTTCCTCCACTTTCAGTTCCTTGCGTCGGCCCTCTATCTCGTCAATGATACCCTCGATGCGGACCGCGCGTTCCCGTTCGCTTTCGTGCCGCTTCTCACTGCTGTTGCGGTCATCAATAACGAGGCTCTTACGCAAGTCCTCACGCTGTTGGGGTGTGAAGCCCTCGAAACCATTGAAGTAGGCGTCGTAATATTCCGTGATGACGTGCTCTATCAGACGGTCTTCCGTCTTTGTGACCGTTCCCTGCGTACCTTTCCAGATAAGCAAGACGAGGTTTTTCAAGAATCCCGTTTTTTCTACGTTCATCTCTTCCCGATTGATGCGGAACGGATTCATCGTGATGGGCCGTTCCTCGGTATAGCTGATATACTTGCCGCCGAAATACTCGCATAGCCCCTCGTATGAGTTACCCGTATCGACCATTACCACGTCCGTCCCCTGTTCATGCAACTGGCGCACGACGGAGTTCATGTGGAAACTCTTTCCGCTGCCCGAAGGCCCCAGGCAGAAAAAATTCGAGTTGTCGGTCAGCTTGTTCTTTCCCTCTTTTCCCGTGATGTCGATAGCTACCGGAACACCTTGACGGTCAGTATAATAAATTTTTATCGGCGTTTCCTCACTATGCTGCACCCGTTCCTTGTACATCAGGCATACCGCAGCGTCGGAGAGGGTCAGAAAACGGTCATATTCCTCGTTCAGGCTGTAACAGTTGCCCGGAAATGAACTGACGAACAGTTCCAGTTGGTTGTATGCACGCTTACTGATATGTATGCCCATGCGCCCAAAAGCGTTTTCCAAGTGATTCGTGCATTTTTGAAGGTCGGTGTCGGCAGGCACGCCCACCACCATGTTGAAGTGCGTGTACACGAGCAGTTTGCTTTCACGGGCTATTACGTCCTGTACCTGCTTGATGTCCTCTACGGCCATTTGGTTACTCGGATTGGGGATGCTTGCGTGCCGGTTCTTCTTTTTGTCGAGTAATGCCAGTTCACGCTTCTGACTGGGCAGGAAAATAATTTGGTTGTACACCACCGTTTCTGCGTTCGGAATATTATCCACCACCGAGACAAGATCCACTGGCATCTCGGTATTATTCACCTCGATATTGGTATAGGGACGTATCAGCGAGGGGAGTGCGGCGCAGTCCACGTCCACGAGGCTGTACACCTTACAGCGTTTATCACCCATAGATACCGTTTCGTCGTCAGACTTGACATTCGTCATCGAGACCGTACGGTCTTTGAAGTTCATCGCAAAGTAACGGTCCACATATTCGCTTGCCTCGGCTTTGTTCAGGAATTTCACTTGTACACCGCTGTCGCGTAGTAGGTCTCGAACCTTATAAATCTTCACGAGGAAATCGCGCCATTTCTTGCTATCGTAAGAGAAAAGACGGCTCTTCTTGGCTTCCTGTGTGATAGTCAGATAGCAAAGGCTGTCCGTGTACGGACGCCCATTAAAATAACGGAAGTACGATGCCGAAAGAAATTCTTGATTATGCTCCGGCTCCTTCGCGAACTGTTTTCTCACGAAGATGTCCTGTTTGTGTAAGGCATATCCTTCGCCCAGTGTTTGCGCAAGGGCAGAGAATAGATGCGTGAAATCGTAATAGCTGTCAATGTCCGCCGAATACTTCTGTACCGGATTTTCGATTTTTAAGACGGCGGAATATTCACCCGTCTTGGTGTACAGCACACCCACACCATCTGTATCTTCCACAGAGAAATAGATATTCTGAAAGATGTGCTTGCGCTTGCCGCCCGTACCGAACGTATAGACTGACAAGGCCATACCCGTACATAGGGCGATGAAAAATAAAATGATATATAGGGTCATTCCGATATGCGTTCATTAAATAGGGGCAGGTCTGCCTCGGCTGGAGGCGAACCCGCCCGCGTTCAACAATCAATCAGCCACACACATTGCCGTGATGGTTTTTCTTATAGTCATACTTTGTGCGAATAGGCATACACATACACTCCACGTTTTACATTTTTGCTGTGCAGCCCTTTTCGCTGTTTGAGGATGATAAGCACGATTCCCGCAGATAAGACAGTTGCCAATACGACCAGTCCGGCCACAAAGCCCATAAGACAGTAGGCGGCGATAAAGCCCACAATGGCTCCACCAGCCACGCCTGCCGCCCAATAGATGTAGCGACCTTGTAATCCCATCAGCTCCAAAGGCCGTTGTAACCCCTTGAACAGCGGATAATCCGGATAACGTCCGTCATTAATCATTTCTTGACTGTTTATGCGTTAATTCCGAAGAACAGAGGTAATGCTTGGGCTGCCGCAATCAAGAAAAGGCACGCCCCAACTACCATCATAATCTTCTTCTTGACATCCTGTTCCTCGTTGTTCATGGCGATATACACCGAAATGGCTCCGATGATGGCCACGACACCAGCAATGGCATAGCAGAGTTTGACCATGACAGGAACGTATTTCACAATTTCCTCCGCTACGGTTGATAGAGCTGTCGTACCGGCCGAGTAATCGCCTGCCGTACTTTGAGCCATAGCAGGTATGCCTCCCAACAGGGCAATGATTAACATTCTTACTTTGGTGGAAACTTGCATGATAGTTTTCTTTGCCTTTCGGCACATTCTTTTAAATTTCTGAAACATATTTATTACATTTTTGTGGTACTCTTGTTTTTGAATTTATTTTACACTTCTATCAGCCACCTATATGCGGTAGCCGAAGAAAGCAGGGAACACGATTGAAGCTCCAATGATGAAGAGGCACGCACCGACAAGTGATACGATAGACTTCACCACGCCGTCCTCGCCTGTGTTCATTTTGATATAGATCTGGAGCGCGGCAACGACTACGAAAACCGAGGCGACAGCGTAGCAGATGTACAGCACGTACAGCATCATCGTCACCACGAAGTCGTGCATCGTTGCCAGTGCGTCTGCACCCCAACTGTAGTTTACGCTGCCACTTTTGGCGAATGCCGCATAAGGGACAAAGCACAATGCACATAATATTTTTTTTGCTTTCGACATTTTACAATCGGTCTTTGAGAGGTTTCCACACCAGTTCCGGACGGTTGCCCGTCTTTCCTTTGGCAAGCATCGCTTTGTACAGTTCGTCTGCCGTGTATGCGTCCGACAGGTAGGTCTCGGTTTCTTCCATCTGTTCCTCCGCTTGGGCTTTCAGGCGTTTTAGCTTCTCCGCCACGGCTATCTCGCCATTATTGTCTGCGGTTTCCGTCTCCTGTGGTGCAGGCGAAGCGGTAGGGGCAACATCTGTTTCATATTTCTCATTACCCACATTGAATCCCGTATCGCTCTCCGTCACGTACACACTCTGTTCATCTTCTGGCGCACCGAGGTCAAATACCTCTTCTTCCGGCTTGCCATTTCCTTTTTTTCCATAAAGGTCCTGCACGATGATAACTGCATAATAGACGAGATAGGCAACCGTCAGGACAATGGTGAAAATAAAATATGATTTCATATATTTTTGTATAATATGATTTTTATATTTGGTTGTGTGTGCAAAATAAGAATGGATAATTTGAAAGATAAAATTATTGATTATAAAACGTATCGTTTCAATATAATATTTTTTCAAAATCTAAAAATCATATTTCAAAATCATATTCAAATATGATTTTGGATAAGAAAACAGGAAAAGTCGGGATATAAAAAAAAGCCCTCCGTGATGAAGGAGGGCTTAGGGAGCGGTTTTTTCATTGTTTCTTCCCACGTAAGTAGTCGTTCAGGTCTTTGTAACCGGCATAACAGTTTGATTCGTTATAGACGCATCTGCCATACATCCCGGCTATGGTTTCCACTGTCTTTTGTCCGGCAAGGTCATTGTCAAGGTAACAGTGAATATACGTGTATTTTTGCAAATACGTCAATGTCCTTTTCAGATTACTGACCGAGTTCATAACAAGGTAGTCACAGGGGGCATTAATGCAAATGGCACTATCGTCCGTCTGTTTTAGGGTTAGATAGGACAGAAAGTCCATGAATCCTTCAAATAGGCAGACACGGCTCTGTGCCTCACCACGCGATTGGGGTATCAAGGAAATGTCCTTGTTCTTGATACATCCTTTGTAATAAGGGTTTCGTACCTCGTATCCACCGGATATATTGCCAAAGGCCAGTGCAAAGTAACGTCTCTGGCGCAGTTCGTAATGGACTTCCTTGCAGAACATTCGTCCGATATCCGAATCAATCATACGTGAATGGAGATATGAGAGCAGTGCGTGGTGTCGCAGCGGCACGATAATCAAATTCTTCATGTCGGCTTCCACTGGTCGAGAGGTTGCGGGCAACGCCCGGGTTTTCGGCAGCGACACACCATTGACATACCGTTTGATGTATGCTAATGCTTCACTCACACTTTTAGTTCCGCAAAGGTACTTACCCAGTTCCACAAGGTCGCCTCCGGTGGCCTCACCAAAATCATACCATTCATTCAGCCGGTCATTGACTTTGAACGATGGCGTCACCTCTTTCCTGAGAGGCGAAAGATACCAATATTGCTCTGATTTCATATACTGCGCACGGTGGCCGAGCTGGGCCAAAAAGTCCACGATACGCACTCGTTTTGCTTCGTCTATGGTCATATTAAATTTCTTTTCACTTGTTTGTACAAAAGCGGTTTAGTTTAGTTTGCGCCCCTATATATATAAATACTAAATTAAACTGAATTATATAGGCCCGCGCCCGCTCTCATTCTTCATCGAAAAGCATGGTTTCTGCCTGTGTCATGTCATAATAAAAAAGTTTATCTCGTTTGATAACCAGTTTTAAGGTGTCAGTCAGATATTGCAGCAGTTTGACCATTACGTTTCTCCCACGCTTAAATCCGATTGCCTCGTAAGCAGTCATCATGGCTTGCAGCATATTTTCAAACCCACGGATAGGTTTGTCTCCAAACGCAGCGGAAAGGGCTTCACGGTGCTGTTCGATGCTTAGTTCCATAAAACCCGTCCGTTGTTTCGGTTTCTGATGTGGGGCATTCTCAAACAAATGCCCTTCTGCGAGAACCGGGAGCCCACCCTCATTGACAGTGAAAGCAAAAGGTTTAAACTCTTTCTCACGGATATGTAACGCATGGACCTCGCTGATGTTGGGACAATCATTGTTTTTGCTGATGACCAGTACAGTCTCCGCCTTGTTGCTCATTTCCGTACCGATATGCCCGCGCACATTGTTATCTCCTTTATTCAAATGTAGCACACAGTGGATATGCAGGTCATACTTTGATGACCATTCCATCATCTTGTTAATGACTTCCACGGACTCACCGGTACTGTTTATGTCAAGCATCAGGTCACGGATACCGTCGATGATAACAAGTCCGTATCCTTTTCTTTGACGTAAGGCGTAGTCGATGACCCCAATGCGTATTGCCGGAGAGTATTCGCGCAAGCAAATAAAGTCGAGGTTTTCACTGTCGGTTGTAGTGGGCAGTCCGGCAAGCCGCAAGATGCGTTCCAGTACATTGTGACAATGGAAGCGGCTCTGCTCCGTGTCCACGTACAGAATCTTGCGTTTACCTTCCGGGAGGTGCGCCCGGTAGTTCAGCACTTGTTTCCCTGCCAGCGATGCAGCGACAATGGCCGAAACGTTAAATGTTTTTTTTGATTTCGCCTTGCCGGTTGATGCGCTGAAGTTGCCGAGCGTAGCAATGGTCGAGTTGTCTATCCAGATAATCTGTGGCGGCGTTTCATAGGTATCCGTCGCCCGAATCTGCGAGGCGGAGAGGATATCCGATAAGAAATCCTCCTCCGGCCTCATATCCACATTATATTCAGTTCTTCTTTCGTTTTCCATGGCGTCTTTGATTAAAGAAAGGTTGTGTGGCAGCGGCCTCGTTTGCCATACGTGCTGCTTCATCTACGGTTGGTTCATAATTCTGCAAAAGCCATTCGTCCAGATCTTCTTTGGCGAAATATATCATTTTGCCACGTGGCTTGTAGTGCGGAATCTCCTTGCCTGATGTTAGCTTGTACAGCATACTCTCGGATATTCCGATATACATACAAGCCTCTTGGAAGGTAAACACCTGTTTGGTGGTATATATATTTTTTTCCAGCAATGCGATGCGTTCCAACAGACTTTCTATCGGATCTAATTTCTTTAGGATGGCTTCGACGCTTGTAAGCCGTTCACTCAGCCGTTCCATGAATGTCAATCTATTATTTTGCATAAATGAGTTATTATAAATTTAGACAATGAAGTATATCCTCCGTTATGTAGCGCGCTAACGGAGGTCAAAGATAGGGCAACCCAAAAGGTCAGCGTGAGTTTGTACCGTGATAGTAACCACGTATCACGGCAACTGTCACGCTTTTACCTTTCACATACTTCGCTTATTGGCACTTCTTACCACTCTCTCAGTTCATCAATGGCTCGTCTGATACCGTAACCTGTTGATGTCATGTTGTTACGCAAGGCAGACAGAGCGGATGAAAGGCTTGAAGCTGAAACGAATCCTTTTCCATCCTTGGTTTGCAAGAACCGCCCACTACTGAGAACGGACTGCCATTTGGCTTGGATAAACGAGTGCTCAAGGAGTGTATCAAACAGGATGGCCACATGGCGGATATTGTTTACACGAATACAGAATCCTTCTTTACAGGAAAGCAGGGCTTCCATATCTTCAACGTGTAGGGTAGAAACGCAAAACAGATGATAAGCATTGGCACAAGCTGTAATACCTATCATCTGTTTACGAGTGAGATTGCATCCAAAAGAAAGAGGATAAATTCTTGTCGGTCCATCTTTGCAGCACGTGACGGACTGTGATGGTGGCACAAACGTATCATACGTTCGTTTCAGTTCCATACACTTCTCGAACGAGAAGTCTGCTTCGGTAAAAAATGCTCGGATAAGATGGGAGCAATCGTTTAATAGCCCCTTGACGATATGAATGTTCATTTCATGGCAGTTCCGGCAGACCGCATGGTCACAGTCGATATACCGGTGGCTGTTTACGAAATCCTCCACGTAACGGTAGTACTGCTTATTGCCCGTCACGACATCACGGAGATACATTGTTTTTGCTTCAACGAGCAATGCGAATAATTCTTTCGCTACATCCTGTTCTGCAACAAAATGGTGCAGATGTTTTTTCCCTCCAAAAAGAGAGAGAGCCATTGTTAGGTCTTTTCATGATGAAATATTTTAAATTGGATTTATATGATATATTATAAGAGTGTTGCTCCCGAAAGAGAATCCTGTCGGAACAACACCCTTATAAGTGATTACATATCTGATGTTCATTGCATTGTCAATCGAATAAACCGTTGGTCAGATTTACTGCATCGTCTTTTTTCTTATTGACGATTTTGGCATACACTTGGGTCATCTTTACAGATGTATGACCGAGTAATTTAGATACAGTGTACAAATCGGCCCCCAATGTCAGCATCATTGTGGCGAACGTGTGGCGGGCGGTATGAAAGGTGAATCGCTTGGAAATTCCGGCGGCTTTGGCCCATGGTTTGATAAGCTGGTTGATACCAGAAGGCAAATCGAACACATGGTCGTCTGCTGTCTTGTCCCCACGTTCCGGCATCCACTTCAACGCTTCATTGGAGAGCGGAAGGTAAATCGGTTCTTTCGTCTTCTGCATGGCTACTGCCAAGCGGTATTGGCCGTTGTCAATAAACACATCTTTCCATTGCAATCCGATAATGTCACTGATACGTAGTCCACAGAAGCAGGAGAACAGGTAGGCACTTTTTACCCCTTCGTTCTGCATTGGTGTAGCGATTAATGATCTCACTTCTTCAATAGTCATATACGAACGCACACTTTCCGGCATCTTGGGCTTCTCCGATTTTTCCATTTCGTTGAATGGATTCTTTAAGATCCGTTTCGCACGGACAGCGGCATTTAACGCACCGTTGAAAATCTGGTAATAGGTATTACGCGTAGAAGCCGAGATGGGTTTTCCTTTGGGACGGTAGTTTGTCAGCATATAGTCGATATAGCCGTGGCAAAAAGTGAGGTCAATCTGATTTAATGTGAATCTTTCTCCTGCATACTCTTTCAAGATATCGGTAACAGATTTTATCTGGCCTATGTTTTTCTTACCACGTTTCTTCTGTTCCTCTTTATAGAGTTGCATCCAGTCCAGCAGATAAACCTTATCCTTGTGATTCATGATACCGGCTTCACCACTTGTCAACTCTATGATACGCTTCGATTTGATTGCATTTGCGGCAGCCATTGTCGTTTCGTTCTGTTGGCGGGCATTACGATCCGTTTCCGGAATAAGATACATTTTCAGATACTCGTATGTCCGCTTACCATTTCGGTATATATCCAGATACAAACTCTTGCTGCCATTGGCCAACTCCTTCGTCCGAAGACGAATCGGCTCCTTTACTTTTATTGGCTTTCTGGTCCTTGGCATATTTGTGTCCTTTTATTCGTTATTTCCTATCACAAAGGTACAAATAAAAAACGAAATCAAGAAACAAACAAGAAACAAAAATGCACCTAAAAAAAGCAAAGCAACAGAAAACGTAGAAAACAACTGAAAATAAAAACTCGTATATAAATTATTGATATATAGATGATTTATCTATATTTATTTGGAACTTGTTTTCATTTTATATATGTCTTTATGATTATTGGTAAGTAACAGATATGATTGGAGGAGAAAATTATATGGAAGTTATCAGAAATTCAGAATTCGGGGGCGAACGCCCTTTGTTTGAGTCGCATAATCTGCGTTTGGAAAACGTAATAATCCGTGCCGGAGAATCGGCCATCAAGGAGTGCAGCAACATTGAGGCAGTAGATTGCCGTTTTGAGGGGAATTACCCTTTCTGGCAAGTTCACGGTTTTAAGATTGAGCGTTGCTATTTCGATGTGGGAGGACGCTCGGCGTTATGGTATTCCGACCATCTGCAGATGAGGGATACCGTGATTGACGCTCCCAAAATGTTCCGCGAGATGAGTGAGGTTGACATTGAAAACGTCACGATGAACGATGCTGATGAGGTATTCTGGCGTTGCAACGGTATCCGTATTAAAAACCTTAAGTTGCATGGAGGAACTTATCCCTTCATGTTCAGCAATGACATTTATGTGGACGGACTGGAGAGTGACAGCAAGTATGTTTTCCAGTATGTGAAGAATGTGGAGATTCACAATGCCAAGATTACCACCAAGGATGCTTTCTGGGAAGTGGAGAATGTGACTATCTACGATTCAGAGCTTAACGGCGAATACCTTGGCTGGCACTCCAGAAACCTCCGTCTGGTGAACTGCCACATCACGGGCGAGCAGCCGCTTTGCTATGCACACGACCTTATACTGGAAAACTGTACGTTTGGGCCAGACTGCGACCGTGCCTTTGAGTACAGCACGCTGAATGCCGATATCCGTGGTGCCATAACCAACATTAAGAATCCTACATCGGGACGTATCGTAGCCGACGAGTACGGCTCCATAACCATTGACGAGAACATCAAGGCTCCTGCCGACTGCGAAATCCGGCTTAGAGATGAACGTACCTGCTTTACCGACTAAAATGTGAGGACCATGAAATACGACTTTGATACAATTATTTCCCGCCGGGGAACCAATTCCTACAAGTGGGACAGTCTGCCGGCGGATAAAGATATACTTCCCCTTTGGGTAGCCGACATGGATTTCCGTACGGCGCCGGCAATTACTGAAGCACTAACCAGACGTGTAGCGCACGGCATATTCGGGTATGTGCGTGTCCCCGATGAATACTATACGGCAGTAACCCGCTGGTTTGGAAGGCGCCATCACTGGACTTTCCGTAAAGAGTGGATGATATACACTTCCGGAGTAGTTCCGGCCGTATCTGCTGTCATCAAGGCTTTGACCCAACCTGGAGACGGTGTAGTTGTGCAGACTCCTGTGTACAACTGCTTTTTTTCATCCATCCGTAACAACGGGTGCCGCGTTGTCACCAATCCTCTGATATACGAAGATGGTACCTACCATATCAACTTTGACGACCTGGAACGTAAAGTGAAAGAACCGGGCGTAAAGTTGCTGCTTTTGTGCAACCCGCATAATCCTGCAGGACGTGTATGGACCCGTGAGGAACTGTGCCGGATAGGAGAGATTTGTCTGCAGAATAATGTGACCGTTCTATCGGACGAGATACATTGTGAGCTTGTTTTCTCCGGATATACCTATATACCGTATGCATCTGTCAGTGAGGAGCATTTGTGGAATTCCGTGACCTGCGTATCACCCAGTAAATCCTTTAATATTGCAGGATTGCAGATAGCCAGCATTATAGCCCGCGATGAGACCGTGCGCCAGCGGATAGACCGTGCCATCAACATTAACGAGGTGTGCGATGTCAATCCTTTCGGGGTTGAGGCTGCCATCGCCGCTTATAATGAAGGTGAGGACTGGCTTCTTGAGTTGTTGGACTATCTGAAGGGCAACTATGACTATCTGTGTGCATTCTTCCGTACCCACCTGCCTGAAATACCGGTGACAAAGCTGGAAGGAACCTATCTGGTGTGGACAGACTGCAGGGCACTGCATTTGCCGTCTGATACCTTGCAGACCCGTCTGCTGGAAACTACCGGACTCTGGCTCAACAGCGGTACCATGTACGGAGCCGAAGGAGAAGGATTCCTGCGCTGGAACATTGCCTGTCCGCGTTCGGTATTACAGGATGCCCTGTCGCGTTTCAAGGGCTTTGTCGATGCCTTAACAACAGAAGAATGACCCGATGAAACGTAACTTACCTGAAACGGACACAAATGGAGCCTTACCGGAGCAATCCAAGGAGCATCCGGCTGCAAAAAAGAAAACAGATGTGTTGCTTGACCTTATCCGTGACGGCCGTCCGATGACCTTGCGACAGCAGCTGCGCCTGACCGTAGAACTCAGCGTTCCGGCCATTATAGCACAGCTGTCTTCCATCATCATGCAGTATATCGATGCAGCCATGGTGGGACGTATCGGTGCAGAGGCATCTGCTTCCATCGGACTGGTATCGACCACTACATGGCTTTTCTGGGGACTCTGTACGGCTGCCGCTACCGGATTCTCTGTACAGGTGGCCCACAAAGTCGGAGCAGGCGACCTGAAGGGAGCACGTATGATTCTGCTGCAGTCACTTGCCGGCACACTGGTCTTCAGTCTGCTGCTGGCCATATTGGGCGCGAGCATCAGCTCCTCACTGCCGGCATGGCTGGGAGGCGATGTTTCCATCCGTCGGGATGCTTCCATTTATTTCTTCATATTTTCTATTTTCCTGCCTGTCCTGCAAATGATTTTTCTGGCAGGCGGCATGCTGCGTTGTAGCGGAAATATGCGCATTCCCAGTTTGTTGGGCGTCATCATGTGCGTACTGGATGTGGTATTCAACTTTTTTCTGATTTTCCCGACACGCGGATGTAGCATAGCAGGCATGCAATTCACTATCCCGGGAGCCGGACTTGGTGTGAGCGGTGCTGCCCTGGGTACGGCTGCCGCAGAGACCGTCGTCGCCAGTGTGTTGCTCTGGTATCTGCTGACACGCTCAGAGAAACTGAGCTGCCACATCCGGGAAAGCCATTTCCGACTGAAAGCTGACACGTTCAGGAAAGCACTCCGTATCGGTTTCCCGATGGGAATAGAACATGTGGTCATTTGCGGGGCACAGATTCTGACGACAGTCATTGTAGCGCCACTCGGAGTCTTTGCCATTGCAGCCAATTCTTTTGCCATTACGGCCGAAAGTCTTTGTTATATGCCCGGCTACGGAATTGCGGATGCGGCCACCACTCTTGTCGGCCAGAGCATCGGAGCCGGGCGGAAGAAGCTGGCCCGCAGCTTTGCCCATATTACCGTACTGATGGGAATGGCCATCATGGGCGTAATGGGTATCCTTATGTATCTGTTCGCCCCTCAGATTATCGGGATGATGACTCCTGTGGAGGAAATCCGTCAGCTGGGGGTAATGGCTTTACGCATCGAAGCTTTTGCTGAGCCGATGTTTGCGGCCTCTATTGTTGCATACGGTGTCTTTGTCGGAGCAGCCGATACACTGGTTCCATGCCTGATGAACTTATTCAGCATTTGGGCTGTACGTCTGACTCTGGCTGCCTGGCTCGCCCCGACACTGGGACTGCAAGGCGTATGGATTGCCATGTGCGTAGAACTGTGTTTTCGTGGATTTATCTTCCTTGTACGTCTGAAACGTGGACGATGGCTGAAATGCGATAAGACGTAATTGATGAGAATTACCGAACCGGCAACCCAGGTAAACGACAAGGCTGTGGCATCAGTTCTCAGAAGACTTTATATCAAAAAAAACACCGATCATCGGAATATGGTAAAGTCGTATCCGGTGGTCGGTTTCATTTCTTGTCTTTTTGTTTGCCTGTTATTCTCGTTCAAAATGGGCAAATGTGAACTATATCTTTCCATTCTTTTGATTGCTTCTTTTCTTGTACCCATTCAGTAGCTTTATCCTATATTCGTGGTGTTACGAATACAAATGTGGCAGATGCTTTGTCATATTTTAATGGATCCTTTGTCCGTTTATTATAATCTTCATTCGCTTTTTGAAGGGGATTTGCGTTAACCCCACATTCCCAAAGTGAAATTCCGGGAGAAATATTAAAGATTGCATCAGCCGATTCTACTACGCCGTCCCAACCTGTTAAATGAACTGCGTCTCCATTGGAAAATCTAATATTACTTGTGTTGGTTAAGGTTGCTCTTATCAATCGTAATATTAATTCTGGTAACAATCCTTGTGCAGACCTTGTATCTGCCCATTGTTTGATAGTTGTAGATGTAATCCATTTCATATTTAGTCGTCTTTTATTGTGTTTGGTAAAATCTTATTTTTTATTATATTCCACCCTTTCTTCCGCAGCCATAGGATAATCACTCTCATGAAAGTGATATACTTTCGGCTCATTTGCAGGCATTTCATTGTCTGTCCATTGCTCACACTGGCGAATAACGGTCTCAAGCGCATTTGCTGCTTCTTCAGGTGGGTAATGATACTTCTTCAGCAGACGCTTGATCATTTTGCGCATGCCGGCACGGGCTGATTCCTTTTTCTGCCAGTCAATGGTACGGTTCTTCCGGAGAATTTCCGTCAGTTCCTTGGTCATGGCCACCAGTTCCTCATTGGTATATACATCATGTACGGCCTGAGGCTGGGTCAAGGCATCGTAGAAAGACTTTTCTTCACGTGTCAGCCCAAGGTCATTTCCGGCAGCTTCGGAGGATGAAATTTCTTTTGCCAATTTCAAAAGTTCTTGTATTACCTCTTCATTCGTAAGCAGTCCTTTCAGGTAGTTCGATAAGGAACGATTCAGCAGGTCAGAGAACTTTTCAGCCTGCACGATGTTGGTTTTCTGATACAAGGTCACTCGTTCTGCCAATAACCTTTTCAGCAGTTCAACGGCTATGTTCTTTTCCTTCATTTTGGATATATCGTCAAGAAATGCCGCATCAAACAGAGAGAATTCAGCCTTTACATCAGAGAAAAGATTAATCACTCCTTCACTCTTGATGCTATGTTTGAGCAACTCTCCAATTCTTGCATTAATTTCGCGTTTGGATACCTTCCCTTTTCCCGTCATTCGTGAGAGTAGGGTACGGACTGCTTCAAAGAATGCCGCTTCGTATCGCTGTGATTCGTCTAACAAGCTTCGGCACAGGGTAAGAGAGTTATGCAGAAGCAGTGCTTCTTTCAGGAACATCTGGTGCTGTTCCTGCTTGGCTGGCGACATGATGAAGTTCACCCCGCCTTTTATGATTTGAGCACATTCCAGATCGGATGCTGTTTGGAAATTGCTGTAATCGTAGCCGTGGAATAAATCGCGGCAAACCTCTAATTTTTCCCTGAATTTAAGTAAGGCCGTTTCCTTAATATCTGGATTTCCAAAGTTCTTGCGGTCTCGACGGGTATAATCGTGCATAGCCTCTTTCAAAGCTTTAGCTATGCCGATGTAGTCTACCACCAGTCCGCCCGCTTTCCCGTTGAACACCCTGTTTACACGGGCAATGGCCTGCATCAGGTTATGTCCGCTCATGGGCTTGTACACGTACATTGTAGCCAATGATGGTACGTCAAAACCGGTTAGCCACATATCCACTACAATGGCAATCTTCATCGGGTCCTCATTGTCTTTGAAACGCTTGGCGAGTTCCTTCTTATACTGTTTGTTACCGATAATATCATGCCACTCTTCAGGGTCCTTGTTGCTGCCGGTCATTACCACCTTCACCTTTTCCGTCCAGTTAGGACGCAGTTCAAGCAGTTTGTGGTAAATACTCATTGCGATAGGGCGTGAATAGGCCACAATCATAGCCTTGCCCGTCAGCTCATATTGTCTGTTTTCTTCGTAATGCTTCAGAATGTCCCTGCACAGCGAATCGATTGTTTCCGGAGCACCCAAAATCTCTTCCAGGTGCGACATTTCCTTTTTGCTCTTCTCAATCTGTTCATCCGTAGCACCTTCCTCGGCAAGTAAATCATATTCCGAGTCAATGGCTCTCAATGTGGCTTCGTCCAGGTTCAGATTGATTACGCGCGATTCATAGTATACCGGACAAGTGGCGCCATCAGCCACCGCCTGAGTCATGTCGTACACATCGATATAGTTACCGAAAACCTCAACCGTATCCCTGTCTTTTGTAGATATGGGCGTACCTGTAAAACCAATGTACGATGCATTCGGCAGGCAGTCATGAATAATCCTTGCAGTACCTATGACATGCTTGGCAATGTCTTCTCCTTTCTCATTCTTGGTCATGCGGATTTTCTCTTCAAATCCGTATTGTCCGCGGTGTGCTTCGTCGGTCATCACCACAATGTTTTTCCTGAGCGACAAAGGCTCGGCCGATTCTTCAAATTTCTGCATGGTGGTGAATACAATTCCGTTTGCTTCACGCCCGGCCAGCAGAGCCTTCAGGTCTTCGCGGCTTTTGGCCTGTACGGGCACTTGGCGCAAGAAATCCTTACACTTGGCAAACTGAGTATAGAGCTGGGCGTCCAAATCGTTGCGGTCTGTAATTACCACGATGGTAGGCTGGGAGAGTTCACTTTGCAACAAGTGAGCATAGAACACCATGGAAAGCGATTTTCCGCTACCTTGCGTATGCCAGAACACGCCAATCTTACCGTCATTCTGTACAGCGATTTTCGTTCGCTCAATAGCTTTCTTTACTGCAAAATACTGATGATACCCGGCAAGAATTTTTGCGGCTCCTGCTTCGTCTTTCGAGAAGCAGACAAAGTTCTTGATAATATCTAAAAGGTGCTCTTTCTGGAAGATGCCTTCGAAAAAAGTATCATAATCGGCAAAGTCCGTGCTTTCATAATCACCATCTTTGGTCTTCCACTCCATGTAGCGGTCTTCCTTGCTTGTCAGCGTTCCGGCCTTTGAGCATGCCATGTCACTCATTACACAGAACACATTATAGATGAAGAGTGATGGAATTTCTTTCATGTAATTGCGTAGCTGTAAATAGGCTTCCGATGCATCCGTTTCTTCGCGTGAAGGAGACTTCAGTTCCATAACCACAAGGGGAAGTCCATTTATGAAGATGATGATGTCTGCCCGCTTTTCGGAGTACTCCACAAAAGTCCATTGGTTCACCACCTGGAAGTCGTTGCGCTCAGTGTGTGCGAAGTCTATCAGATAGACAATGTCATTCCGTTGCTCTTTACCGTCAAAATAGGAAACTTCTATGCCATGTTGCAGATAGTCCATAAACAGCTCGTTTTTCTGTGTCAGACTTCCGGTATCAATGCTCTTCAGTTTGGCTACAGCCTCATTTATTGCCGTTTGTGGCTTTCCTCTGTTCACATTGCTCAGGCTTTCCATAAGCTGTTCTTCATAGAACGGCACATAGTAATCACGCTCTATGTCAGGACCATAAAGATGCGTATAGCCCATCTGTTCGAAGAGAGCTGTCACGGCTTTTTCGTAATTGTCTTCTGTGAATGACATGGCTTTATATATTGTCTTTTCTACCTATTATACTTTTCGCTAATAAATAAACCCTGGTACCAACACTTTGAGGCCACCTATCTGTAGGGGTTGTATCTAATTTTTCAGCCCTTTCTATGGCTATATCAACATGCGACAAAAGAGCCATGGCATCATAATCTGATTCGCGATAATGTCCGGTCAAATCTTTCAGTCGTTTCTTTAGCCATGTATTTTGGGTGTTGACTTTTCTATTCATTTTTAGAGCTGCCATTTCTTCCTCATTATATGTAGCAATATTCTCTATATGCAATAGTAGCCACAGTTCAAAACATGGGTTGCTGACACAAAAACGTAAATTGTCGTTTTGAGTACAGTATTGTGCTACAGCTGATAGCATTTTGTCTTTCCATTTATCCTTATCTACCACAATCCATAACTGGTCGTCATCTTCAATGTTGTACTCCGACATAAATTTACGAATCTGTTCGTAAACATTCTCCGGACTTGATTCGTTGGAGTCGCGATGCAGAACTTCCACATGAACATCAGAGGTACACAATGATACCTTCATAGACTCGAAGTAAATGTTCTCGGTATTCCTGCCTTCGGCTGCAATAACCACTAACCTTGCAGACTTTACGCCTTCACGCCTTTTAAAATCTTTTCGTTTTCTCATGGTTGTTTACCATTTTAGACTGCTGACAGGCGCAAAGAAAGGTATTGCACCATATCTGCCTTGTAAATAACCTTTACGAATATCTTCTCTGGGCTTGTATTCGGCAAGCGAAGTGAGGTGAGATGCTCCTTCATGTCCTTTTTCCACAAACCATACTTCGTCAGCACGAATCAAATCCAAATCCAGTAAGTTTGATTCATGTGTTGAGAATATTAATTGTGTGTCACGCTCATTGGAAAGATGTTTGAAATAATATTCCAATAGTTTCTTTGACAACATAGGATGCATACTTCTGTCTATCTCATCAACCAGATAAACCGATTCGTTCAAACGCAGGTCAATCAGCATGGGAATGAAATCCAACAAACGGATAGAGCCATCCGATTCTTCACTCATTTCGAACGGAATTTCATCATTGTTCTCTGTTCTATGTATCGCATTCTGCTTGTATATAACGGTTATTCCATCCGAGTCTGTTTCAAAGAAATAAATGGTAGAATCCGTTGGCGATGCTATTACAAAGTTCTTATTAGGTTCTGCTTCCGATAAAAGTTCACTTATCAGTTCCTTTGGCAAATCCACATCCTCTTTACTGACCTTTATACGACGAATATCTACAATCCCTGTATTGAAATACTCCAGTAAAGATTTTGTAGCCACAGCAAAGTCCTTGTCTTTTTCCGCACGGATAGATATACCTTCATAACGTGAATCCGGGAAAATAATTTTCAGACTTTCTTTCATCCAGCCATATACGTCGTTTATCAGAGGCAATCCTTTTCCGTTGCGCTTTATATATTCAGACAGAAAACTATCTGTTATCGGTGTACTTTGGCTGATAAATTTCAGCAGCTGTAAAGTCTCTGTATCACCGTTAACCGTTCCGAATGTAAATTCATTCCCTTCTGCTGTAACTTTTCGTGTGAAAATCTCTCTGTCCGCACGGCTTGTAATTTCATAAAGCCATTCTTCCACTATTCCCCTTATGGTAAATTCTGCTCCATACGCAAAAAACTTTTTCCCGACCTTAAATTCAAGTTCTACCTTTGATGGCCTGTTGTTGGTTGCTGTCAGTTTAAATGGCTCTACATACTTTTTAGGAATACCAGACAAAGCAATTTTCTGTATCATGGAAACAGATTTAATGATGTTGCTTTTACCTGAAGCGTTGGCTCCATAAATGATACCTGCCTTCAATACAGAAATGTCATCACGTTTTTCTGCCCTGCTTACTTGTTCTGAATGTAGTGTACTCTTGCCGGCTACAAAACTGATTTCAGTTTCTTCCATGAAAGAATACAGATTTTCTATAGTTACTCTTAGTATCATGGATCTGACGAATTATATCAATTTTTATATGCAAATATAGAAATTTAATTCGTTTAAAATAGCGTCCTTGTCAAATTATTTCAAAAAACTTGTAATATATGACGTGGTTATACTGCTCGATTGAATGTGAAAAGTCGAAGAATATTTTATATTTACTATGAATTAAAATCCTTTATTAATAGTTTTTCAAAACATTCCACAAAAGAAATGTAGTAATGTATTTGTTCATTCATATAATTTCGTTTTTATTTCACTGAGCTTTAGTTCACCTGACATAAGTTTGGGGAGAAGGGTGTCACGAAGCTGAGCAAGGTTCTTATTCTCATCTTTATTCTTTTCTATTGACTGAAAAATAGGAATCACTATGTTATTGAATTTTTTTAGTATTTCTTTTGCCGGAATTCCAATTGATATTTTTTTTAAATTAGGAACAGTCAGTTGCTGTTGAGTTGTTCCAGTAGCACTGAAGTTTTGTCTTAATGCCCATAGGTATAAATATTCAGCCGATAGTTCTTCTTTTTTCGGAATGACTGAAATTAATCGAACTATAGGAACATAAGGTTTTGTTCGTAAACATATATACCCAATTGTACCTCTTGCAGATATAGTTATACTTGAACTATTTATTTTAGCAAAATCTGTGTAGCCATATAAACCTTCGTTTTCGATTCCATTAGAATATATTGGTGTATAGTATTTTTCTGTTAATTCTTTCGAGTAAATAGATGGTTTATCTCCTCCTGCTGTTATAGATGTTATATTTCCCAGTTCATGATAATTAAGTTCAATATTTGTCCCATCTACAAACCAAGACTTGAATAATGCTTGTGCCTGTTGCTCTAAATTTTCATTTATGCGGCAGTTTAGTTCAATTTTTTCATCGAGAGATTGTAGGATATTTGAGATTTTCTTTTGTATTATTAAATTAGGAGCCTTAATACTAATATTTTGTATATTTTTTATGGGTAATTTTAACTGAACTGCACCAACAATGCCTTTGCTCATCTCTGATTGTCCATATGTTGAAATCAAGAAATAGTAAAGATATTCTTTCTCAATATTGGATACATTAACTACTTTAACACAGTTTTCTGTAAGATTTGCGTTGTTTAATGTATTTCCTACTATGCCAATTAAACCTATTGTTCCTACAATTGACATGATAATATCTCCTGTATTTACTATATATTTTGAGATAAACTTTTGAGTTTCATCGTCAACATATGCATAAGATGAGTTTAACTCTAAAGTTTTTTCATGCCCCAAGTCCTGAACTCTTATATATGGGTGATTGTTAGGAGCCTTAATTAGGTTTACTCCTTTAGGCAGTCGTTTGCCTCCTTTTATAGTTGCAATATCACCCAATCTATATTCTTTCCATTCTTCCATTTATTCATCTTATTAAATCATGAAAAATCATACTATCTATTCTTTTTTGTTCTTCCTTGACAAACGCACATAACTCATCTTCAAATATTTTTTTCTGTTCATTTAAATAAGAAGAAATAGTATAGCAGAAAATATTCATTAAGTTTATTGCCTTGTTCAAGTCATTGTTTTTCTCATTAATTATAAAATGAATATCTTTTTCATACTTAGGTGCAATTTCTTTTGACATATTAGCCATAGTTAGAATTATTCTTCTTAATTCATCCGGGAAAATTATGTAATTTGTTTTGTACAAATTGAGAATAGATAAATCTCTAACCCATTCACCATATTTCTGACGCATATTACTTAATATCATCAATACTTTTTTCGCAGATTCATTTCTATCATACTTGATTAATTGAACACTAAGCCTATTATTGTTGGATATATCATTTGCTGCCATTTCATCTATAAAATGTCTGTCGTCTTCTGTGAAAATCCCTTTTGTTAATTTCACTGAATAATCAGCAACAACAATGGGCTGTATAGAGTCATTGATTATCATAATGTTGTCAACCAGTTCGTCTAATCTTTTTTGCTCAATTTCACGTTGAACCAACAAGGTTTGAAACTTTTGGTTGTCTTTATTTTGCTTCACCGATATATAAATAGTTCGGTAGGCTATAATCATGGCTATAACAGTAGCTATTGAACCGATAGCAGTCCAATCAATCGTACATAAATCCAAGTTCATAGGCTAGCTATTAAATCTTAAACCCAATACTCCCCAACTGCTTTCTAATCTCTTCCTCCAATTGGTGCGACTTCTCAAACATTTCAGACAATTCTGAAGTGAGTCGCTCCATTTTTTCCAGGAACGGTTCGCCGTCGTCTTCCGCTTCGGCTATGCCCACATAACGTCCCGGGGTAAGTATGTAGTCCTGCTTGGCTACTTCATCAAGGGTAGCTGCTGCACAATATCCTTTTTCATCTTCCAATACTCCTGCCTGAAAATCATTGTACGTTTTAGCGATACGCTGAATGTCTTCTTCCGTCAGTTCACGCAGCTTGCGGGTCACCATTGTTCCCATCTGGCGGGCATCGATGAACAGAATTTTTCCCGTTTGCTTCTTGGCGCGGTTGAGGAACCAGAGGGATACGGGGATACCGGTGGTATAGAATAATTGAGAAGGCATTGCCACAATACATTCTACCAAATCTGCCTTGATGATATTCTCACGGATTGTGCCTTCACCGCCTGATTGCGAAGAAAGGGCACCATTGGCCAGCACCATGCCGATGCGTCCGTGGGGGGAGAGGTGATGAATCATGTGCTGAATCCATGCAAAGTTGGCATTGCCTGAAGGGGGAATACCGTATTTCCAGCGTACATCATCCTGCAACTTATCGGCTCCCCAGTCGCTCAAATTGAAAGGCGGATTGGCCAAGATGTAATCGGCTTTAAGGGTAGGGTGCTGGTCATCGAAGAAGGTATCGGCTGCAAACTTGCCTAAATCGGCTTCTATACCGCGAATGGCTAAGTTCATTTGTGCCATTTTCCATGTGGTAGGGTTGCTGTCTTGTCCGAATACAGAGATGTTGTTTATGTTTCCTTGGTGTTCATTGATAAACTTGGCAGACTGTACGAACATACCGCCAGAACCGCAGCAGGGGTCGTATACGCGGCCGCTATAGGGCTGCAACACTTCTACCAGCGTGCGGACAATACAGGCAGGGGTGTAGAACTCTCCGGCCAGTTTGCCTTCAGCCTCGGCAAACTTTGAAAGACAATATTCGTATGTACGGCCCAAAATATCTTTTGAATCGCCGTGTTCTTTCATCTGAATGTTGGTGAAAAGGTCTACCACATCGCCCAGTCGTCTTTTATCCAACTCGGGGCGGGCAAAGTTTTTGGGCAGAATGCCTTTCAGGCGTGGATTCTCTTTTTCAATCAGGCGCATGGCATTGTCTATGGCTGTACCTACTTCGGGGGTATGTGCGGCTTCTGCTACTACAGCCCAGCGTGCTTCCTGCGGTACAAAGAAAATGTTTTCGGAAGTGTATTCATCTTTGTCTTCTTCAAAGCCGTCGCCTTCTTCTACAAGCTCATTGTATTTGGCCTCGAAACGGTCAGAAATGTATTTCAGGAAAATAAGTCCCAGAACTACGGATTTATATTCTGAAGCATCGAGGTTTCCTCGTAGTAAATCGGCTGCTTTCCATATTTCTTTTTCAAAGCCAATATCTGCTGTATTATTTTTCTTTGCCATAAGGTTGTATTATTTTTTTCGGTGATAAAATTTTTCATGTCTGCGCTCAATGTGCAGGTAAACCATACAAAGGTAAAAATATTATGGCACATTGAAGAAGATAGGATAAAAGATTTTATGTGCCATAGACGCAGATGTGATTGCGCCTATACCCAAATACCTCGACACGTAGCTGTCAAGGTCTCGACACGAACGTGACGAGACATCAGCACGAACGTGTCAAGACCTCGTCACGTACGTGTCGAGGTAAATTTAACTATATTTTAAAGAATATACAGGAGTTTGTTTTTTGAAAAGTGATTTGATTATATCAACTCTTCTTTCTAAATGATAAAAGGCTACTGGAAATCAGTAGCCTTTATATCTATATTCGCTTGAAAACAGACAATTACTTACCCACACAAAAGTGCTTAAAAATATTCCCCAGCACCTCATCCGTCTCAATTGTGCCGCCCACGATTTCCCCCAAGTGATAAAGACATTCGCGAAGGTCTTGTGAAACCAGGTCACCGGAGAGTTGCATGGTCAGCCCGTCTTGTACGCGGTGGATAGCTTCCAGCGCACGGCTCAGTGCTTCATAGTGGCGGATGTTGCTCACCACTACATCGTTCTGCGACAGGTCAGGCAGGGCGGCAAAGTCCACCAACTGCTTCTGAAGCTGAGAAAGTCCCTCTTTCTGCTTAGCCGAAAGGGAAAGCACACAAGCATCCTCCGGCAAGTCGGGGAGAGCCGCTTTCAGGCGAGCGAGTTGTTTATCTGCTGAAGAATCAGCCGATGAAAGCAAGTCCGCTTTGTTGAGCACAATCACCAGGTGCTTACCTTTGCAGCGAGGAAGAATCTTGTCGGCCAACTGACGGTATTGCTCTTCGGCACAAGTGGCATCAATAACCCAAAGCACGATGTCGGCCTGATCCAGCTTCTGGAAGCTTCGTTCGATGCCTAAGCTTTCGATGGTGTCGGTTGTTTCGCGGATACCGGCGGTATCGATGAAGCGGAAGGTGATACCTCCCAAGTTCATGGTATCTTCAATTACATCGCGAGTGGTACCGTGGATGTCACTCACGATGGCACGTTCTTCGTTCAGGAGGGCATTCAGCAGGGTGGACTTACCGGCATTTGTTTCGCCGACGATAGCCACGGGCACTCCGTTTTTCAGGGCATTGCCCACGCTGAACGTATCTACCAAGTGATGGATAACCTGCTCAATCTGACGGGCGATGTCTTCCAGTTCCGAACGGTCGGCAAACTCCAGTTCCTCGTGGTCGCTGAAGTCGAGTTCTAGTTCCATGAGGGAGGTGAGGTGGAGCAGCTTGTCACGCAGGACAGCCAGTTCACGGCTGAATCCGCCACGCATCTGGTTCATGGCCATGCGGTGGGTAGCGGCGGAAGTGGATGCAATGAGGTCGGCCACGGCTTCGGCCTGGCTCAGGTCCATCTTGCCATTCAAGAAGGCACGCTGGGTATATTCACCCGGTCCTGCGGCACGGCATCCTTGGCGGATAAGGAGCTGCATCACTTGCTGGAGGATATAGCTCGATCCGTGGCAGGAAATTTCCGTGGAATCCTGACCAGTGTAAGAGTGGGGGGCACGGAAAAGGCTGACCAGCACTTCGTCGATGATTTCTCCTTCGGGCGTGAGGATATAGCCGAAGGTGAGAGTATAAGGTGCGCGTCCGGCTAATGGTTTGCCGGAAACGGGCTTAAAGACGCGGTCGGTGAGGGTGATGGCTTCCGGCCCCGACACGCGGATGGTGCCGATGGCTCCACCCTGAGCGGTGGCAATGGCACAGATGGTATCTTCAGTTTGTAATATGTTCACGTGTGTATGTCTTTTTAAAATCCTTGCAAAGATACGGTTTTCGAGTTACATCCGGAAGCGTAGCCGACAGATTTATGCGGGCTGGTAGAGGGTTTTCACCAGCAGGTCGACTACTTTTTCGAGGTATTCACGGTCCGTTTCATCGAATGTAGCCAGCTGGTCGCTGTCGATGTCGAGCACGCCCCGCACTTCTCCTGCGACTATCATCGGCACGACGATTTCGGAACGGGAGAGGGAACTGCAGGCAATGTGGCCGGGGAACTTATCTACGTCGGGCACGAGTTGGGTACGGGCTTCAGCCCAGGCGGTGCCGCATACGCCGCGTCCTTTCTTGATGCGGTAGCAGGCCACGCTGCCCTGAAACGGGCCAAGGTGGAGTTCGCCTTCGTGTACGAGGTAGAAGCCTACCCAAAAGAATCCGAAGGCTTCTTTCAGGGCGGCACTGGTGTTGGCCAGTACGCTGATTTCGTTTTTCTCGCCTTCAATCAGAGGGGCGAACTGTTCGAGGAACTGAGCGTATCGCTGACGCTTGTCGGTAAGGGTGGATTTAAAACTTGCTTCCATATGAGTGAGTTTTCAGACATAAAAACAGGTTCTCTCCCGAAGAAGAGAACCTGTTGATTCATAATAAGTTTGTTATATTCTTTCAAGTACGACTTTAATCAGATCGTCAATCTTGTTCTTGTATCCGGTGTTGGCTTCCTTGGCTACTCGGTTCGCAATGACCATGCACACGGTGGTAGCTTTATGGCCTTGCAGACGTGCCAGTCCGGCCAGTGCGGAACTTTCCATCTCGAAGTTGGTGATGCGGCGACCCTGATATTCGAAGCTCTCGATTTTCTCGTTCTGGTGCGGGTCGGCCAGTGGAATACGGAGCTGGCGTCCTTGCGGACCGAAGAAACCGCCACAGGCTACTGTCACACCACGTACCATGTCTGTACCGGCGATACGGTCTACCAGTTCTTCGTTAGCATGAATCACATAGGGAGCCGGTGCACAGAGATTGCCCGTCCAACCTAAGTGGTTGAGCAGGGCACGTTCCATGGGCAGGTCGCACACCGCGTTACGTCCTTCGTAGAAGTTCAGAAGCCCGTCAAATCCCACGGAGATAGCGGAACAGATGTAGGTGCCTACAGGCGTATAAGGTTGCAAACCGCCGCAGGTACCGATACGCACAATTTCCAACTGACGGAAGGTTTCGTTTTCTTCACGGGTCTGGAAATTGATGTTGGCCAGTGCGTCGAGTTCATTCATTACGATGTCTACGTTGTCGCATCCGATACCGGTAGAGGTTACCGTGATGCGTTTGCCCTGATAGGTACCGGTCACGGTACGGAACTCACGGCTTTCTACTTCGCATTCTTTGGTGTCGAAATGAGAGGCTACGAGAGCTACACGTCCGGGGTCGCCTACCAGGATGACTTTATCTGCCAGGTGTTCTGGTTTCACGTGGAGGTGGAACACCGAACCATCTTCATTGATGATCAGTTCTGAAGGAGGAAAATACTTTTTCATACGCATTTGTTTTTAGTTAGCAAGTTAAGTGTTTTGTTTCTGTCTTTTTATTTGCCGATAGGTTCATGTCCGGCCGGGTGTGAATCAGGGCGGGCAATGCTGCTCCGCATGTCGGTGTCGGCCTGAATATTCTTCATCCGGTAATAGTCCATGATACCGAGGTTGCCGGTGCGGAAGGCTTCTGCCATGGCTTTAGGCACTTCTGCTTCTGCCTGAATCACGTTAGCACGAGCTTCTTCAGCTTTGGCTTTCATTTCCTGTTCCAGGGCAACAGCCATAGCACGACGTTCCTCAGCCTTTGCCTGAGCGATGTTTTTGTCGGCGTTGGCCTGGTCTATCTGCAAGGAAGCTCCGATGTTACGGCCTATATCGATGTCGGCAATATCAATGGAAAGAATTTCGAAGGCAGTACCGGCATCCAGTCCCTTACGCAACACAAGTTTGGAGATGGAGTCGGGGTTTTCGAGTACCGATTTGTGGTTTTCGGAGGAACCGATGGAGGAGACAATACCTTCGCCTACACGGGCCAGTACGGTGTCTTCACCGGCACCACCCACTAATTGGCGGATGTTGGCGCGTACGGTTACACGAGCCTTGGCTATCAACTGGATACCGTCTTTGGCTACAGCGGTCACAGGAGGGGTGTCAATTACTTTCGGGTTAACCGACATCTGTACAGCTTCGAACACGTCGCGTCCGGCCAGGTCGATTCCGGTGGCCATCTGGAAAGACAGGTCGATGTTGGCTTTTGATGCCGATACCAGCGCATGTACCACCTTTTCCACGTGTCCGCCGGCCATATAGTGAGCTTCCAACTCGTCGCGCGTAATGGTGCTCAGTCCGGCCTTGTGGGCTTCAATCATGGCAGGCACGATGACGTAAGGCGGCACGTTACGGATACGCATCAGGAACAATTGGATGAGCGAAATCTTTACACCCGACACCTTGGCCGAAAGCCAGAGAAAGAAAGGCACGTAGTGAAAGAATATGACCAGAAAGATGATGACACCTCCGGCCAGTATAAACGGAAGATAAGCGGGATTAATCATATAACTTAGATTTAAAAGTGAATACAAAAAGGGAGAAGGGGATTAGGCCTGCTTCACGTAAACAGTAGTTTCGTTGATACGGACAATTTCTACCGGCGTTTTTTCATCGATGAATCCGTCGGCCGATTGTACCTCGATGATGTGTCCGTTGAAGTCGGCATTACCTATCAGGGTCAGGCGGGTAACACTTATGCCTTTGTCACCTGGTTTCAGGTCCATTCCTTCAAAAGGTGAGGGGCGGTAGTCGAGCGTTTTCTTCAGCGACAGGCGGTCTACGGTCTTAGAGCGCATGAACCACCACGTCACGCCGATGATGCCCAACAGGGAAACTCCTAAGGTAATGAATCCAGCCTCCGAACCGAGCGATGTAAAAGCGGAATAGATGGCATACAGAACGCATACCGCCGACCCGATTCCCGCTATGCTGATGCCGGGAATCAGGAAGACCTCTATGGCAAAAAGTATCAATCCGCCTACGATGAGTGCAATGATAATCAGTGTTTCCATGGTTATGTGAATATATTAAGGATTCTTGAGCTTGCGGATTTCCGTGTTCCGGATGTCGAGGGTCAGACGATCTATCTCCTCGCGCAATTCCTTCACCCGTTTTTCCTGGTCCAGTATGCCGGGAGTCAGCTGGCCTTTTGTGCTCTGATTACCAGAAGCGTACTTGGCCCGTACTCTGTCAAGTGCATCAATCATCGTATCCAAATCCTTTTCCTTCTGCTGGAGCAACTGAAATTTCTTCCGTGCATCGGCCGAACGGAAATCGCCAAGGGTGTGATAGATGGCGTTATCGTCCACCACGAAACGGAAATCACCTTTTTTTTGAGTTTCATTGCCTCCGTACATCACCTGTGCCAATTGCTGTTTAGCGATACGTACCTTATCGGCATCGTTCCACGTATGGCGGATACCGTTCAACATAGCTACATTGGTCAGCAAAGCTGGGTCGGTCGTATCATAGTCGTACACCCGTTTGGAATTGTTGGGGGCAAACACGTACACGCAGACTTTTCCTTCCGGCTGATAGCGGTCGGAAGCAAACCAGCCTAAGTCGTTGAAGTCGTCGATGGCATACATGTAATCGTTGAAAGGAGAGTTGAACGGGAATCCCATGTTATCGGGTTTCAGGTAGCTTCCATCCTCTGCATCATAGCGGGTGATGAAAATATCGTATCCGCCTAAGCTGGCTTCACCTTTGGCTGCAAAATACAAGGTAATACCATCGGAGTTCATGAACGGATAGTTCAGGTCAGTATCCAGGTCTTCCAGTCCTTTGACCTTTTCAGGAACACTCCAGTCGCCACCTAATGTAGCACTGGTGTACAGCACTTTCTGGTTGGTTCCCGGCAAACGGTGGGAGAGGATTTTCTTATCCTTCATACCGTTAGTAAATTCCGTACAGTCGTTTTCTCCTGTCAGACCGATTTTTCCGGATTCTTCGTGAATTTTATAAGCTTCAAGGAAATTCGCTTTATCAACTACAAAACTATCAATAACAGCTACATTCTCTACACCTCTTATCATGCGGGAGCCCATGCGGTAATGCTCCATCAAGCCTTCCACTTCAGAAACGTCACGTTTCTTTCTTTCCAGCCAGTAGATATGTTCATCCAGATTCTCAATGGCTTCGTCGAAACGGTAGAGGTCGGCATACGCTTTACTCAGGTAAAGATAACCGTTGATTACTTTACGTTCGGCACTCTTTTCCAGATAAGGAAGTGATTCCTGCAGTTCGCCGGTCTCGTAACAGCATGCGCCGTACCAAAAATTGTAATTGGCATTCGAAGGGGACTGTTTCACCAGGCGCTTGAACACGGGTTTGGCCTTATCGAATTCTTTATTGTTGAACCATTTCTGGGCCTGGCTTAAGCTTTGGGCAGAAGTTCCTCCTGCGCAACAAAGAGCCAGCAGAGGAAGCAAATATCTTTTTTTCATCGTTTCTGTGTCTAAAAGTTTCTCAAATGTAGGAATATTCTTGGAATTATGCCATTTTCTGTTCCGCTATTTTTTATTCAGTCAGAACTTTTGTGTGTTTATTTTTGCGAATGTAGTAAATAATGTGCTATTGTCAAAGCGTACGATCCGGCTGACTTGATAAAAATCTGTAACGAGGACCTGCGGTTCGGGCGTTTTTTCGTAAATTCGTCGCCGTTTTAACAACATACGATATGGGAAAAATGACGGAAGAAGACCGCCTGATGCGCCGCATCAACCAGCGGTTTATGAAAGGAGTGATGAATTACAAGCTGATAGAGGAGGGCGACCGTATTCTGGTGGGCCTTTCGGGAGGAAAGGATTCGCTGGCCTTGTTGGAGTTGCTGGCCCAGCGTTCGCGCATCTACAAGCCTAAGTTTTCGGTGGTGGCGGCGCACGTGGTGATGAAGAACATTGCATACGAATCCGACCAGACTTACCTGCTCGAATATGCCGAAAGTTTGGGAGTGCCCTACGTGTGTTATGAAACGGAATTCGATCCGTCGACCGATACACGGAAGTCGCCATGCTTTCTCTGCTCATGGAATCGTCGTAAGGCTCTTTTCACTGTGGCCAAAGAGCAGGGATGCAACAAAATCGCTTTGGGACATCACATGGACGACATATTGGAAACCCTGCTGATGAACATGACCTTTCAGGGAGCATTCAGCACCATGCCGCCGCGCCTGGTGATGCGCAAGTTTGACATGACCATTATCCGCCCCATGTGTCTGGTACACGAAGCCGACCTAAAGGAGATGGCCGCTCTCCGTGGTTTCCGCAAGCAGGTGAAGAACTGCCCGTACGAGAAAGATTCTCACCGTTCGGATATGAAAGAGGTGCTGGCACGCCTGGAAGCCATGAATCCGGAGGCTCGCTATAGCTTGTGGGGAAGCATGAACAACATCCAGCACGATATGCTTCCGGTAGAGGAAGACGATTCACTCAAATAAATGTCAGTCGGTAGAGTGAAGAATCACCTGTTTGCCGGACATGGTGACTTTTCCTTCGGCAATCAGTTCTGACAAGGCACGGGCTAGTGACGGACGTGCCACTCCTAAAATAAAGGCTACTTCCTGCTGGTTGTGGATGCCTCCGTGCATTTTCAGGTAGTTCAGCAGGCGTGACTTCAAGCTCTGCAAGGCAAACTCGTTCAGTTTTCGGCTCAGGAACAGACTCCGATCGGATATCGTGGCAATAAAATTCCGCATCACAGCCGGCTGGGCATGCATGAACTCCTCAAAACGTGTCCGGTCCATGACAAGTACCTCACAAAGTTCCGTGGCTTCCACATTCACCGGAAAGCGATTCTCTGAAGCATAGATAAAAGCCGGTGCTAAAATATCGGGTGCCTTAATCCAGTCGATAGTGAGTTGCTTGCCCTCGGCATTCTCCATTTGTGTCCTCACGTGTCCCTTTATCAGAATAAACAAGGAACGGCACACGTCACCCTGGCGGGCAATGAATTCTCCTTCCTTATATGTGCGCAGACTGTTTGGGGCTTCACGGAGTAACTGATAAAGTGCCTCCGGGTCACAGCCTTCAAACAGGCTCATTCGGTTCAAAATTTCGGTATGCATCTTTCTTTTAACTTTTCTTTGGGTTGTGTGTCACATAGGTGACAGAAATCCCCTGCAGGATTCCTCATCTTTGCGCAAACTTAATGAAAAATCAATAATAACCCAAGAAAGAATATGGAAGGAAATATGTTTTGTTACCAGTGTCAGGAAGCGGCTAAAGGCACTGGATGTGTGTTGAGAGGAGTATGCGGAAAGAAAGATACCACTGCACGCTACATGGATTTGTTGCTCTTTGTGGTACGTGGCGTATCGGTGGCTGCCGATACCTTGCGCACGAAGGGATACGAAGTGGAAGCCGGTACGAATGAGTTTGTCACCGACGCACTTTTCTCTACAATTACCAATGCCAATTTTGACGATGAAAGTATCCTGGCTCGTGTGAGAAAGGGACTGGAACTGCGCGATCGTTTGAAGGTACGTGCCGTGGAAGCAGGTATCGTCCTACCGGAAGCGGATGAACTGACATGGAACGGTAAGGAGGAAGAATACCTGTCCAAGTCAGCTTCCGTAGGAGTGTTGAGAGAACCGAACGAGGACCTTCGCTCATTGAAAGAACTGCTGATGTACGGACTGAAAGGAATGGCAGCTTACCACGAACATGCCATGCGTCTGGGATTTGCCGACGAGGCCATTCATGCCTTTATGCAATCGGCTTTGGCGCGTATCACCACACAGACAATGGGAGCGGATGAGCTAGTGGCTCTGGTACTTGAGGCCGGGCAGCACGGAGTACAGGTAATGGCCTTGCTGGACCGTGCCAACACCACCCGCTACGGACATCCGGAACTGACAAAGGTAAACATCGGAGTAGGGAAGAATCCGGGTATCCTGATCAGCGGACACGACTTGCACGACCTGGAGGAGCTTTTGCGTCAGACTGAAGGTACGGGAGTAGACGTGTACACGCATAGTGAAATGCTCCCGGGGCATTATTATCCGGCTTTCAAGAAATACAAGCATTTTGTAGGGAACTATGGAAATGCCTGGTGGAAGCAGCGCGAAGAATTTACGGCATTCAACGGCCCGATCGTATTTACTACCAACTGTATCGTGCCGCCACTGGAAAATGCGACTTATAAGGAACGGATGTTTACGGCCAATTCGACGGGGTATCCCGGATGCAAGCATATTGCCACGGATGCCGACGGCCACAAGGATTTTTCAGAGGTCATCGCACTGGCCAAACAATGCCAGCCGCCTGTAGAGCTGGAGCAGGGAGAGATTATCGGCGGATTTGCTCATAATCAGGTAATGCAATTGGCTGACAAGGTAGTAGAAGCTGTAAAGAGCGGTGCCATTCGCAAGTTTGTGGTCATGGCCGGATGTGACGGACGCATGAAGAGCCGCGACTACTATGCCGACTTTGCTCAGGCACTTCCGAAAGATACGGTCATCCTTACGGCCGGTTGCGCGAAGTACCGTTACAACAAGCTTCCGTTAGGCGATATTCAAGGAATTCCCCGTGTGCTTGATGCCGGACAATGTAACGACAGCTACTCACTGGCCGTCATTGCCCTGAAGCTGAAGGAAGTCTTCCAGTTGAACGACATCAACGAACTCCCCATCATGTACAACATTGCCTGGTACGAACAAAAGGCGGTCATCGTCCTGCTGGCCCTCTTGAGCCTGGGCGTGAAGCATATCCACCTGGGTCCTACGCTTCCGGCCTTCCTTTCGCCCAACGTAGCCAAAGTGCTGGTAGAACAGTTCGGCATCGGAGGCATTACTACCCCCGAAGCGGACATGAAACTGTTCGGTATAGGATGACGGCTTAATACGATTTCTCGTTAGCCAGGTTCCAGGCATTGAGGAAAGAAGCCTTGGTAATTTCCACCACCTTCTCCCAGTTCAGCTTGTCGGCATGGTCAGAAGGCTGGTGGTAATCCGGATGTCCGTCAGTGTGATACCAGATGATGGGAATGTCGTGTACAGCAAACGAAGCATTGTCGCTTCCTCCCACCGGACGGTCCCACGGGCGGTAATCCGGTTGCAGTTTCAACCCATAACGGGCAATGTCATCCTTGAGCCACTGACCCAGTGCCGGATGTGCTTCCGTATAGAAGTACACCACGTGCTCAGGTTGTTCCGGCCGATTGTTCCGGCCAATCATATCGAAATTCAGATAACCTTTGATATCCTTTACAAAATCGCAGTGCTGCATGAAATACTTAGAGCCTAAAAGTCCTTTCTCTTCTCCATCCCAAAATGCGATGATGACGTTGCGCAGGGGCTTTTTGCCACTGGTCTGAAAAGCACGGGCAATCTGCATCACGGCCGATACACCCGACGCATTGTCGTCGGCTCCGTTGTAGATTTTGTCACCTGCCAGTGTTTCATCAATACCCAGATGATCGAAATGCGCGCCTACCACTACGTACTCATTGGTCCGTTCTCCCGGAATCATACCTAACACATTAGCCATGCGGAGCGAGCGGTGCGTACCCTGCTTCAACTGGGCAATGGAATCAGGGTGTACCTGCCAACGGCCTTTCTGCTGCCGTTCCTTGGCACAGGCTTCAAAAGGCTGGTAATATGAATCATCATACAGAGGAGCGATGCCAGCTTCTTGAAGACAGGAAACCAGGTAGCGGGCTGCCACGCGCGAGCCAATCATGCCGGCTTCACGTCCTTGCAGCGCATCATCGGCCAGAAAGCCTACAATGGCCTCGGCAGAAGGGCGATTGATACTCTTCAGACCTTTTTCTACGGCGGTCTGTGCCTGAAGGAAAGATGTACTGCATGAGCCTATCGCCCACATCAGTAGGAGAGAAGTGACTGTCTTTTTCATAATGAGAGCAAAAATAGGCAGAACTTCTGAATTTCACAAACGCTTTCGAACAATCTTATTATTTATCTAGAAATACCCGGCGTGTTGTTTCAATAATGAAATCCTTCTTAGTTATTTAAGTCACTGCTTAATAAGAAACGCTTTATTGGAATGATTTCGTCAAGGATCCTTCCGTTTACCGATGACAATTTTACAAGCATCGTAAAACTGCCATCTGTTTCTTTTACAATTGATTGATATTCTATATATACATCATTGAAGTAGAGTGGCTTGTTTTCATTATTGTATAATGAATGGTCGGAATCGGAATAAAGCAGTCGGGTGTTATTAATAAGAAAATGAAGATTGCTTATATTGTTTTTGAACGTATTCCTTATTAATTCATCCAGATTTGCGTTTCTTTTGAGTCTTTCTTGAATAAAATCGGAGTATTCTCCTCCGGTGATTATCAATTCATTCTTCAAATTATTCAAATCCCTGAATCCACTGATTACCATATCAAATTGGGCAAGTTCCTGATGGTTGGAGCTTAGCAGTTTGGCAGTATAATTAATACCTTGACTAAAAGCCGAAGCTGATTGGTATTGAACCAGAAAGCCTGTCCGTGCAATTAACAATTTGCTGAACAAATATCCTCCATCACCTATTTCTTCCAAATAATGCAATATACCACTTTGATAATACTTCCTTGCTTCTGACTGGTTGACAGTAACAAAAGTCTTATAATATTCGTTACAATCAAAAGGTATATACAGTTCCGGGCTAATATCATTCTTATATTTTACCTTGAGGCATAATTTCTTATCCCGATAATCATATCTTATATCAGTGAGCAAAGTGTTTTGCATGTCATCCTGGGTATATGCATATGGTATTCCGTCGTTATTTGAAGAACTGATAGTTATAAAGTCCTTGAGTTGAAGCGCAAACTCATCGGAATTATTTTCCCGATAGAATGTGTCAAAGTTTGATTCATAAATATTTTTGTCATGAGCAATTTGTATACTTGCTCTTTTTGTCATGTTGTAGTCAGTCGGCTTGTTAACAGGTTCTTCTTTCTTCTCCAGGGCGAACCCGGCAAAATCAAGTGTTTCCTCAAAATCTTTCTGGCCATTTACATTACCTGTAACCAACAAGGTAAAAGTGCCTGACTGGGTATCCTGCTGCTGGACTATAATTTTATCGATAAAAATCGATTTCCCATTGATGTGTTTTTCTCCGTTAAACTGTTCCAAATCGGCCAGCACAACTGTCACAGTTTGATTTGTATCGAAGATAAAAATACTTTTGAGTTCTTCCTTTGTGATAGTATGGCTTGCCGTCTGAGCGTCTTCACTGTTCCCGCTCTCATTTTCGCTCTCATTCCTTTTATCATCACTCTCATTTTTTTCATCTTCATTCTTATTCCTTTCATCTGGAGTTTCTATTTTAAATCCTTTAAAATTCAGTATCTCTTGAAATGGTGTGTAATTTACCGTACCTGTCACAGTTAAGCTGAATCGACCTTGTGATGCATCAATGTTATCTGGTATGCAGTTGCTGACAACTATGGTTTTCCGGTTTACATGATACTGTTTTTCTGTGCTAAAAGAATTGAGTAACTGTAAATTCTCATATACATCTTTTTGTGTGTCAAAACTAAATAGCGAATATAATTCATCTGGGGTAACCGTGGTGAATTCATCTTCTATGTTTCTGTGACATGCAATCAAAATAACGGTTAAAACGCAAAAATAGGAAATTTGTTTTGAGATTTTCATACTGATATTAATTCATATAAAAGTGATTATTCTCTGAAGTGAGGTAAATAAATCGAACAAGAGTTTCAATCTTAAATAATCTACAATTTAGAGTTGTAAATTGTTTAAATCACATCACTCGTTTTTATATGCTTTAACATCTTGCCTTGAAATCTATTATCAGAGATCTGAAAATGAAAAGTCATCGGCCTTTTGAGGAAATAAGTAGCCGTTGACGATGGACGCTTACATCTTCTGCCTATACATCCTTAGCCTGACGGAAAGAATTGTGGAAAGTGCTTTCAGGTATTGCATATTTACGCAGCCAAATCACCATTTCCGAAATGACGATTTCGGAAGTGTAAAAATAGCAAGTAGAACTAAGTTGTCTTTTTGAGGGGAAGCGGCCTCTATTTAATGCCGATAAAATCACTTAGCGGACGAATCTTTGCTTTGTAAGTAAAAGAGCCTTCCTTCAGGTTTGGCTGATGTATAATTTTTATCGGATTCTTAGAATTGAAAAAAAGTACAACATAATATGGAGCATGTGTAGGTGAAAAGCCATATTGACGCAATGTATCAGCTGTCCAAATTTGAAATGTTCCTCTGTTTTTTAATTTAAAAAGCTGACAATCTTTTCCATTGGTATGAAGCAAAACGTATTGCATGCGTTCAAATCCAGGGGTGACAAGCAATGAACCTTTAGAATCGCCCGCACGAAGGTAACAAATTCCTTTTTCTATCATTTTTTGCTTCAGTTCCTTTCGTGCATGGTTTATCATTACCATAATTTCTTCCGGGTTTTCTGCCATTTTCTTTAGAAATTTGTCAGCAGTTAATGGAGAATTAATTTCTTCCTTACGGCGTATGCCTAATTTCAAAAAATCTTTATTTTGTTCTATACCAATGAATTTACGATTAAGCAGATTTGCCGCAATCCCCGTTGTACAACTACCGGCAAAAGGATCAAGTATGGTATCTCCTTCACGGGTGGAAGACAAAATGATACGATAAAGAAGGCGAAGAGGCTTTTGTGTAGGATGTGCACCACATTGCATTTCCCAAGAAGCAACAAACGGTATTTTCCATACATCTGACATACGAGTTCCCCCGTTTAACATCTCCATCAAATTACAATTAAAATAGTGAGGAATATGCTTATGCTTTCTTGCCCACACAATATATTCAGTCGTAAAATTAAAATAGTTTCGAGAAAGTGTGGGCCTTGCATCGGATTTTTGCCATACTATTATATTAAGAATTTTATAACCAAGTTCGACCATGCAAGATGCTACGGAGAATATATTATGATAGGTACCACATACCCATATAGTTCCGTCATCTTTTAAGACTTTGCGATATGCAGATAGCCATTTGTAGTTAAAGGCTTTTATTGCTTCGAAATCTCGCTCTCTATCCCATTCTCCTTTTTCAAAATTTTTCCATATTCCATTTATTTGTAATGAACATCCTTTAGAAAGAAAATAGGGAGGATTTGCAAAAATCATATCCACTTTGTGGTTAATCTGATTTATTTGCTCTAGGTTATCACCATGGAGTAAAATAAAATCCTTATATTCTTCTGTTAGATTCTTATTCATCATACGGCAAAATTTAGTTCCTGTTGTGCATTTTCTATTTGAACTTCAGCATGCTCTTGAAGTTCAAAATTAAAAACTAATGCTTCAACTATGGCATGGCGGTTTTCCAAACGTCCTCCTCCGTGGTAAAAGTGATCTTTTGTTTCCACATTAAAATGATTCCAGAATCTGTTAATCATTTCATTATTTCTATATTCATTATGATGCCATGTTGAAAGAATAAAATGTGCTGGAGTATGCAATAAAGCATCAAAAAGCGCTTCTTCATCTGCATATTCCGGCGGATACCCGTTCAGCATTTCCGGTGATATCCGTTCAGTC